>LRTP01000920.1 GCA_001550305.1 Streptomyces diastatochromogenes | reverse complement strand
GCAGCCCGACGCCACGGCGACCGCCCTGGACGGCGCCCGCGGCGCGAACGTGGACGGCGTCCCGGTGCACGCGGTCCGTCTGCGCGGGCTCCTCGCCCACCAGGAGGTCCTGCTGGGCGGTGAGGGCGAGACCCTCACCATCCGCCACGACTCCCTCCACCACAGCAGCTTCATGCCGGGCATCCTGCTCGGCGTCCGCCGCGTGGTGACCGCCCCGGGCCTCACCTTCGGCCTGGAAAACTTCCTGGACCTCGGCTGAGCCGAGGGACGTACAACAGATAGTCGGCAGACATGCGTGCGAAGATCACCTACGCCGTCACGGCAGCCGTCCTGGTCGTCTATTTCGTCCTGGTCGGCAGCCGAGGCGTGCTGCTCATCGAGAACGGCACCCTGATCACCGTCACCTTCGGTGTCGCGGTGCTGATCCTGCCAGTCATCGGCATCTGGTTCCTGTGGAAGAACACCCAGTTCGTCCGCAAGGCCAACCGGCTCGCCGCCGAGCTCGACGCCGAGGGCGGCCTGCCCGTCGACGAGTTGAAGCGCACCCCGGGCGGCCGTATCGACCGTGACTCGGCCGACGAGGTCTTCGCCAGGCGCAAGGCCGAGACCGAGGACGCCCCGGACGACTGGCGCAGCTGGTTCCGCCTCGCGGTCGCCTACCACGACGCCCGCGACACCCCGCGCGCCCGCAAGGCGATGCAGCGGGCGATCGCCCTGCGCGAGGGCAGGCGCCCCGCCGAGGCCTGAGAGCCACGGCGCACACGAGAAGTGCGACGAGCGGCACGGCGAGAAGGACGTCGAAGGGGCCGGCCCGCGGAGTGCGGACCGGCCCCTTCGCCCTGCTACGAGATGCCCGGCCGCGACGCCCTGCCACGGCACCCCGTCATGACCGCTGGGGCTCAATCCCGCCGGTATTCGTCGGCCCACACCTCGACGGCGTCCGCCGCCCGGTCGAAGGCCTCCGGGCGCGCCAGGAAGTCGGAGTTGTGCGAGGTGAGCAGCGGCGGCACGCTGTCCGCCGCCCGACCCTTGCGTACGAGGATCAGCGCCTGTCCCTGCACGGTGCGCGGCAGCCCGAGCCAGCGCACCGGCTGCTGGACGGTGCGTACGGCGACGACCTGCTCCCAGGACGCCGTACTCGTGCTCAGGAAGCCCACGCGGCGCAGCCCCCGCGCACTCACCCAGACGCCCATCCGTAGCAGCCGCAACGCGCACAGGATCACGAGCACGGAGCCACCGAAGCAGAGCAGGGCGGCGGAGCGGCTCCCCGTGAGCGCGACGAGCACGGCCGCGACGAGCACGTAGGAGGCGAGCAGCAGCACGAGCGCGGCGAGGGCCACCCGCCAGGGCCCGGGCCGGTAGGGGCGCCGCCAGCGGCCGCGGTCGTCGAAGGGCAGGGCGAGTTCGTCCGCCACCTCGTCAAAGTCACGGTCCGCCGTCAGGAAGGGCAGGGGCACGACTGATCCTCACTCAATCCACGCATGGGCTGTGCCCGGTGAGGCTATCGAGCGGAATCCCCGCTCACCACTCTTGGGGGGCCATGGGGGTGCCCCCACGCCCATTGGGCAGCGAGGGAAGGTCAGCGGCCGTTGGAGGCCTCGGAATGCTGGGTCGTCGCGGAGGACTGGTCGAGCGACAGGGCCGGCATCCCGACGATCAGCGCGCCCACCAGCCCGGCGACCACGGTGAGGCCCAGGAGCCAGCGGCCGAATATCTCGCCGGCCGACGAGCGTCGGCGGGGTGGGGGAGCGACATTGCTGCGGAACTGGTCGGCTTCTGCGATGAAGGCGAACGGTACGGGCTCGCGCCGACGGAACATGGGGGTTGCTTCTCCTCTGGAGGCTCGAACGGATCACTGTCACCAATACAGACGAGCGAATGCCCCAAGAGGTGCCCGGAATCACCGAATTCGCTGAAGTTCGCCGACGAATGTCGCGGCACGGCACCGAACGCCCCGTTGTCAGTGGCGGGCCGTAGAGTGGGCGCCGCCCGAGAGATGTGATGGGAAGGACCCTCCGCACCGTGACCGACACCCCCGCCGACGACCTCAAGCCCAGTTTCCGCAGCGATGTCACCGTCGAGCTGGTCAAGCACACCGCGTCCGACTCGGACGTGCTGTTCGCCGCCCGGGTCTCGACCCTCGGTGAGCAGTCCCTCGACGAGCTCCAGAAGGACCCGGAGCGCTCCAAGGGCCTGCTGAACTACCTGATGCGGGACCGGCACGGCAGCCCCTTCGAGCACAACTCGATGACCTTCTTCGTCAGCGCCCCGATCTTCGTCTTCCGCGAGTTCATGCGGCACCGCGTGGGCTGGTCGTACAACGAGGAGTCGGGCAGGTACAGGGAGCTCGAGCCGGTCTTCTACGTCCCGGACGAGTCCCGCAAGCTGGTCCAGGAGGGCCGCCCCGGCAAGTACGTCTTCGTCGAGGGCACCCAGGCGCAGCAGGAGCTCACGGGCCGTGTGATGGAGGACTCCTACCGACAGGCGTACGAGGCGTACCAGGAGATGCTGGCCGCCGGTGTGGCCCGCGAGGTGGCCCGCGCCGTCCTCCCCGTCGGCCTCTTCTCCTCGATGTACGCCACCTGCAACGCACGCTCCCTGATGCACTTCCTCGGGCTGCGCACCCAGCACGAGCTCGCCAAGGTCCCGTCCTTCCCGCAGCGGGAGATCGAGATGGTCGGCGAGAAGATGGAGGCGGAGTGGGCCAAGCTCATGCCGCTCACCTACGCGGCCTTCAACGCCAACGGGCGCGTGGCGCCGTAAGGCGCTCCCGCGCGCCGTTCGGCACAGATGTGCGGATCAACCGAGCGAGGTGTCCGTATTGCGGCATTTCGAGAAGTTCATCTAGCCTGATCAAACGGACCCGGCACTGCTTGAACCCCCGAGCAGGCAGTGCCGGGCTCCGCATTTGTCGCGCTTTGTCGTGTCCCCCGAGGGCAGACCCCGCCCTGAGCAGCGAGTAGCGTGTTACCCATGGCTCCGACCTCCACTCCGCAGACCCCCTTCGGGCGGGTCCTCACCGCCATGGTCACGCCCTTCACGGCGGACGGCGCACTCGATCTCGACGGCGCACAGCGGCTCGCCACCCACCTGGTGGACGCAGGCAACGACGGCCTGATCATCAACGGCACCACCGGTGAGTCACCGACCACCAGTGACGCGGAGAAATCGGATCTCGTACGAGCCGTACTCGAGGCGGTCGGCGACCGCGCCCACATCGTCGCGGGCGTCGGCACGAACGACACCCACCACAGCATCGAGCTCGCCCGCGCCGCCGAGAAGGCCGGCGCGCACGGCCTGCTGACCGTGACGCCGTACTACAACAAGCCCCCGCAGGAGGGCCTGTACCGTCACTTCTCGGCCATCGCCGACGCGACCGAGCTGCCGGTGATGCTGTACGACATCCCCGGCCGCAGTGGCGTACCGATCAGCACCGAAACCCTCGTGCGGCTGGCCGAGCACCCGCGTATCGTCGCGAACAAGGACGCCAAGGGAGACCTCGGCCGAGCCAGCTGGGCCATCGCCCGCTCCGGACTCGCCTGGTACTCCGGCGACGACATGCTGAACCTGCCGCTGCTCTCCGTGGGCGCGGTCGGCTTCGTCTCCGTCGTCGGCCACGTCGTCACCCCGGAGCTGCGCGCCATGCTGGACGCGTACGTCTCGGGCGACGTACAGAAGGCCACCGAGATCCACCAGAAGCTGCTCCCCGTCTTCACCGGCATGTTCCGCACCCAGGGCGTCATGACGACCAAGGCCGCGCTCGCCCTCCAGGGCCTGCCCGCCGGACCGCTGCGCGCCCCGATGGTCGAGCTGTCGCCCGAGGAGACCGCCCAGCTCAAGATCGATCTTGCCGCCGGCGGGGTAGAACTCTAAATACGGACTTCACAACTGAATATGCACGACAACGCAGGCCAGGGGCCTGCACCCCACACAGACAACCGCTACTGCACGAACGTCATGCGCGCCACGTGCCTTGCCAGGTACGTGGCGCGTGTGGTGAGGAGAGTCTTTTGAGTCATCCGCATCCTGAACTTGGCCCGCCGCCGAAGCTCCCCAAGGGAGGCCTGCGGGTCACCCCGCTCGGTGGCCTTGGCGAAATCGGCCGGAACATGACGGTCTTCGAGTACGACGGCCGACTGCTGATCGTCGACTGCGGAGTGCTCTTCCCCGAGGAGGAGCAGCCCGGAATCGACCTGATCCTGCCGGACTTCACGTCCATCAGGGACCGCCTCGACGACATCGAGGGCATCGTCCTCACCCATGGCCACGAGGACCACATCGGCGCTGTCCCGTTCCTCCTGCGCGAGAAGCCGGACATTCCGCTGATCGGCTCCAAGCTGACCCTCGCCCTCATCGAGGCGAAGCTCCAGGAGCACCGCATCCGCCCGTACACCCTCGAAGTCGCGGAGGGCCACCGCGAGCGCATCGGCCCCTTCGACTGCGAGTTCGTGGCGGTCAACCACTCCATCCCGGACGCCCTCGCGGTCGCCATCCGCACCCCCGCGGGCATGGTCGTCCACACCGGCGACTTCAAGATGGACCAGCTCCCGCTGGACAACCGCCTCACGGACCTGCACGCGTTCGCACGTCTGAGCGAGGAAGGCATCGACCTTCTTCTCTCCGACTCCACGAACGCCGAGGTCCCGGGCTTCGTCCCGCCCGAGCGCGACATCTCGAACGCACTGCGCACGGTCTTCGCGAGCGCCCGCAAGCGGATCATCGTGGCGAGCTTCGCCAGCCACGTGCACCGCATCCAGCAGATCCTGGACGCGGCCCACGAGTACGGCCGCCGGGTCGCCTTCGTCGGCCGCTCGATGGTCCGCAACATGGGCATCGCACGCGACCTGGGCTATCTGAAGGTCCCGCCGGGCCTCGTGGTGGACGTCAAGACGCTCGACGACCTCCCGGACCACGAGATCGTCCTCGTCTGCACGGGCTCGCAGGGCGAGCCGATGGCGGCCCTGTCGAGGATGGCCAACCGGGACCACCAGATCCGGATCGTCCAGGGCGACACGGTGATCCTGGCCTCGTCGCTCATCCCGGGCAACGAGAACGCGGTCTACCGCGTCATCAACGGCCTCACCCGCTGGGGTGCCAACGTCGTCCACAAGGGCAACGCCAAGGTGCACGTCTCCGGCCACGCCTCCGCGGGCGAGCTGCTGTACTTCTACAACATCTGCAAGCCGCGGAACCTGATGCCGGTCCACGGTGAATGGCGCCATCTGCGCGCGAACGCCGAGCTCGGCGCCCTCACCGGCGTCCCGCACGACCGCATCGTGATCGCCGAGGACGGAATCGTCGTCGACCTCATCGAGGGCAAGGCGAAGATCTCCGGCAAGGTCCAGGCGGGTTACGTGTACGTCGACGGCCTCTCGGTCGGTGACGTGGGCGAGCCGGCGCTCAAGGACCGCAAGATCCTCGGCGACGAGGGCATCATCTCGGTCTTCGTGGTGATCGACTCGAGTACGGGCAAGATCACCGCCGGTCCGCACGTCCACGCGCGTGGTTCGGGCATCGACGACTCCGCCTTCGCGGACGTCATCCCGAGGGTCACGGAGGTCCTGGAGCGCTCGGCCCAGGACGGCGTGGTCGAGCCCCACCAGATGCAGCAACTCATCCGCCGCACGCTGGGCAAGTGGGTCTCGGACAACTACCGCCGCCGCCCGATGATCCTGCCGGTCGTCGTCGAGGTCTGACCCCTCGCACGCGCCAACTCCGGAGCGGGGCCCCTCGATTTGCATCGGGGCGCCCCGCTCCAGTACGTTTACGGCTCCGCCTGAACGGGAACCCGGTACGACCGTGTGCCAGGAGCCACCCCGAGCGGGACGGAAATTCCGACTCAGAATCTCTGATAAAGTCGGAGCCGCCGGAAAGGGAAACGCGAAAGCGGAAACCTGGAAAGCGCCGAGGAAATCGGATCGGGAAACGGTCTGATAGAGTCGGAAACGCAAGAACAAAGCAGGACAGCAGGACCGAAGGGAAGCGCCCGGAGGAAAGCCCGAGAGGGTGAGTACAAAGGAAGCGTCCGTTCCTTGAGAACTCAACAGCGTGCCAAAAATCAACGCCAGATATGTTGATACCCCGTCTCCGGCCGATCGGTCGGGGCGAGGTTCCTTTGAAAAAGTCCTGCCGGGCATGGTCTCGGTGGGCGCACAGCGAGGACGCTGTGAACCGTGGGGATTATTCCTCCCTTCGGTTCCGCTCTCGTGGTGTCGTCCCGATTACGGGAAAACATTCACGGAGAGTTTGATCCTGGCTCAGGACGAACGCTGGCGGCGTGCTTAACACATGCAAGTCGAACGATGAAGCCCTTCGGGGTGGATTAGTGGCGAACGGGTGAGTAACACGTGGGCAATCTGCCCTTCACTCTGGGACAAGCCCTGGAAACGGGGTCTAATACCGGATAACACCTGCCCGGGCATCCGGGTGGGTTAAAAGCTCCGGCGGTGAAGGATGAGCCCGCGGCCTATCAGCTTGTTGGTGAGGTAGTGGCTCACCAAGGCGACGACGGGTAGCCGGCCTGAGAGGGCGACCGGCCACACTGGGACTGAGACACGGCCCAGACTCCTACGGGAGGCAGCAGTGGGGAATATTGCACAATGGGCGAAAGCCTGATGCAGCGACGCCGCGTGAGGGATGACGGCCTTCGGGTTGTAAACCTCTTTCAGCAGGGAAGAAGCGAAAGTGACGGTACCTGCAGAAGAAGCGCCGGCTAACTACGTGCCAGCAGCCGCGGTAATACGTAGGGCGCAAGCGTTGTCCGGAATTATTGGGCGTAAAGAGCTCGTAGGCGGCTTGTCACGTCGGGTGTGAAAGCCCGGGGCTTAACCCCGGGTCTGCATTCGATACGGGCTAGCTAGAGTGTGGTAGGGGAGATCGGAATTCCTGGTGTAGCGGTGAAATGCGCAGATATCAGGAGGAACACCGGTGGCGAAGGCGGATCTCTGGGCCATTACTGACGCTGAGGAGCGAAAGCGTGGGGAGCGAACAGGATTAGATACCCTGGTAGTCCACGCCGTAAACGGTGGGAACTAGGTGTTGGCGACATTCCACGTCGTCGGTGCCGCAGCTAACGCATTAAGTTCCCCGCCTGGGGAGTACGGCCGCAAGGCTAAAACTCAAAGGAATTGACGGGGGCCCGCACAAGCAGCGGAGCATGTGGCTTAATTCGACGCAACGCGAAGAACCTTACCAAGGCTTGACATACACCGGAAACGGCCAGAGATGGTCGCCCCCTTGTGGTCGGTGTACAGGTGGTGCATGGCTGTCGTCAGCTCGTGTCGTGAGATGTTGGGTTAAGTCCCGCAACGAGCGCAACCCTTGTTCTGTGTTGCCAGCATGCCCTTCGGGGTGATGGGGACTCACAGGAGACTGCCGGGGTCAACTCGGAGGAAGGTGGGGACGACGTCAAGTCATCATGCCCCTTATGTCTTGGGCTGCACACGTGCTACAATGGCAGGTACAATGAGCTGCGAAGCCGTGAGGCGGAGCGAATCTCAAAAAGCCTGTCTCAGTTCGGATTGGGGTCTGCAACTCGACCCCATGAAGTCGGAGTTGCTAGTAATCGCAGATCAGCATTGCTGCGGTGAATACGTTCCCGGGCCTTGTACACACCGCCCGTCACGTCACGAAAGTCGGTAACACCCGAAGCCGGTGGCCCAACCCCTTGTGGGAGGGAGCTGTCGAAGGTGGGACTGGCGATTGGGACGAAGTCGTAACAAGGTAGCCGTACCGGAAGGTGCGGCTGGATCACCTCCTTTCTAAGGAGCATCTAGGCTGCCGGGCTTGCCCGGTGGTCCAGGGCCATTACGTCGGCACACGTTCGACGGTGGTTGCTCATGGGTGGAACGTTGATTATTCGGCGCACTTGACTGTCTTCTCCTTCCAGTACTGCTCTTCGGGGCGTGGAACGAATGAGGGAAGCGGCAGGGGTGCCGGGCACGCTGTTGGGTGTCTGAGGGCACGGCCGATCGTTGGCTGCCTTCAGTGCCGGCCCCAGTGCACTCGAACCGGAAGGTTCGGGGTGATGGGTGGTTGGTCGTTGTTTGAGAACTGCACAGTGGACGCGAGCATCTGTGGCCAAGTTTTTAAGGGCGCACGGTGGATGCCTTGGCACCAGGAACCGATGAAGGACGTGGGAGGCCACGATAGTCCCCGGGGAGTCGTCAACCAGGCTTTGATCCGGGGGTTTCCGAATGGGGAAACCCGGCAGTCGTCATGGGCTGTCACCCATACCTGAACACATAGGGTATGTGGAGGGAACGCGGGGAAGTGAAACATCTCAGTACCCGCAGGAAGAGAAAACAACCGTGATTCCGGGAGTAGTGGCGAGCGAAACTGGATGAGGCCAAACCATATGCGTGTGAGACCCGGCAGGGGTTGCGTATGTGGGGTTGTGGGATTTCTCTTTCACGGTCTGCCGGCCGTGAGACGAGTCAGAAACCGTTGATGTAGGCGAAGGACATGCGAAAGGTCCGGCGTAGAGGGTAAGACCCCCGTAGTCGAAACGTCAACGGCTCGTTTGAGAAACACCCAAGTAGCACGGGGCCCGAGAAATCCCGTGTGAATCTGGCGGGACCACCCGCTAAGCCTAAATATTCCCTGGTGACCGATAGCGGATAGTACCGTGAGGGAATGGTGAAAAGTACCGCGGGAGCGGAGTGAAATAGTACCTGAAACCGTGTGCCTACAAGCCGTGGGAGCGTCGGGCAAGCACTTGTGCTTGCCTCGTGACTGCGTGCCTTTTGAAGAATGAGCCTGCGAGTTTGCGGTGTGTTGCGAGGTTAACCCGTGTGGGGAAGCCGTAGCGAAAGCGAGTCCGAATAGGGCGATTTAGTAGCGCGCTCAAGACCCGAAGCGGAGTGATCTAGCCATGGGCAGGTTGAAGCGGCTGTAAGAGGTCGTGGAGGACCGAACCCACCAGGGTTGAAAACCTGGGGGATGACCTGTGGTTAGGGGTGAAAGGCCAATCAAACTCCGTGATAGCTGGTTCTCCCCGAAATGCATTTAGGTGCAGCGTCGTGTGTTTCTTGCCGGAGGTAGAGCACTGGATAGGCGATGGGCCCTACCGGGTTACTGACCTTAGCCAAACTCCGAATGCCGGTAAGTGAGAGCGCGGCAGTGAGACTGTGGGGGATAAGCTCCATGGTCGAGAGGGAAACAGCCCAGAGCATCGACTAAGGCCCCTAAGCGTACGCTAAGTGGGAAAGGATGTGGAGTCGCAGAGACAACCAGGAGGTTGGCTTAGAAGCAGCCACCCTTGAAAGAGTGCGTAATAGCTCACTGGTCTAGTGATTCCGCGCCGACAATGTAGCGGGGCTCAAGCGTACCGCCGAAGTCGTGTCATTGCAGCAATACGCCCAACGGCGGCTGTGATGGGTAGGGGAGCGTCGTGTGCCGGGTGAAGCCGCGCCGGAAGGCAGTGGTGGACGGTTCACGAGTGAGAATGCAGGCATGAGTAGCGATACACACGTGAGAAACGTGTGCGCCGATTGACTAAGGGTTCCTGGGTCAAGCTGATCTGCCCAGGGTAAGTCGGGACCTAAGGCGAGGCCGACAGGCGTAGTCGATGGATAACCGGTTGATATTCCGGTACCCGCTGTGAAGCGTCAAACATTGAACCAGGCGATGCTAAGTCCGTGAAGCCGCCCCGGAGCCTTCGGGCAAAGGGGAGTGGTGGAGCCGACGGACCAGACCTGCAGTAGGTGAGTGATGGGGTGACGCAGGAAGGTAGTCCATCCCGGGCGGTGGTTGTCCCGGGGTAAGGGTGTAGGCCGTGTGATAGGTAAATCCGTCGCACATCAAGGCTGAGACCTGATGCCGAGCCGATTGTGGTGAAGTGGATGATCCTATGCTGTCGAGAAAAGCCTCTAGCGAGTTTCATGGCGGCCCGTACCCTAAACCGACTCAGGTGGTCAGGTAGAGAATACCGAGGCGTTCGGGTGAACTATGGTTAAGGAACTCGGCAAAATGCCCCCGTAACTTCGGGAGAAGGGGGGCCATCACCGGTGAGAGGATTTACTCCTTGAGCTGGGGGTGGCCGCAGAGACCAGCGAGAAGCGACTGTTTACTAAAAACACAGGTCCGTGCGAAGCCGTAAGGCGATGTATACGGACTGACGCCTGCCCGGTGCTGGAACGTTAAGGGGACCGGTTAGTCACTCTTCGGGGTGGCGAAGCTGAGAACTTAAGCGCCAGTAAACGGCGGTGGTAACTATAACCATCCTAAGGTAGCGAAATTCCTTGTCGGGTAAGTTCCGACCTGCACGAATGGCGTAACGACTTCTCGACTGTCTCAACCATAGGCCCGGTGAAATTGCACTACGAGTAAAGATGCTCGTTTCGCGCAGCAGGACGGAAAGACCCCGGGACCTTTACTACAGTTTGATATTGGTGTTCGGTTCGGCTTGTGTAGGATAGGTGGGAGACTTTGAAGCGGCAGCGCCAGCTGTTGTGGAGTCGTCGTTGAAATACCACTCTGGTCGTGCTGGATGTCTAACCTGGGTCCGTGATCCGGATCAGGGACAGTGTCTGATGGGTAGTTTAACTGGGGCGGTTGCCTCCTAAAGAGTAACGGAGGCGCCCAAAGGTTCCCTCAGCCTGGTTGGTAATCAGGTGTTGAGTGTAAGTGCACAAGGGAGCTTGACTGTGAGACCGACGGGTCGAGCAGGGACGAAAGTCGGGACTAGTGATCCGGCGGTGGCTTGTGGAAGCGCCGTCGCTCAACGGATAAAAGGTACCCCGGGGATAACAGGCTGATCTTCCCCAAGAGTCCATATCGACGGGATGGTTTGGCACCTCGATGTCGGCTCGTCGCATCCTGGGGCTGGAGTCGGTCCCAAGGGTTGGGCTGTTCGCCCATTAAAGCGGTACGCGAGCTGGGTTTAGAACGTCGTGAGACAGTTCGGTCCCTATCCGCTGCGCGCGTAGGAATATTGAGAAGGGCTGTCCCTAGTACGAGAGGACCGGGACGGACGAACCTCTGGTGTGCCAGTTGTCCTGCCAAGGGCATGGCTGGTTGGCTACGTTCGGGAGGGATAACCGCTGAAAGCATCTAAGCGGGAAGCCTGCTTCGAGATGAGTATTCCCACCCCCTTTGAGGGGTTAAGGCTCCCAGTAGACGACTGGGTTGATAGGCCGGATCTGGAAGGCGGGTAACCGCTGGAGGTGACCGGTACTAATAGGCCGAGGGCTTGTCCTCAGTTGCTCGCGTCCACTGTGTTGGTTCTGAAACCACGAACAACCCCGTTGTCGGGCCACGGCAACGGTGCGGTAGTTACAGTTTCATAGTGTTTCGGTGGTCATAGCGTGAGGGAAACGCCCGGTTACATTCCGAACCCGGAAGCTAAGCCTCACAGCGCCGATGGTACTGCAGGGGGGACCCTGTGGGAGAGTAGGACGCCGCCGAACTCATATTAAAAGAGCTGGTCCCCGAACTTTGGTTCGGGGACCAGCTCTTTTTTGTTGTCCGACACTTTGCGTTCACTTTGCGCGACAAGCATCCGCGGCATGGGTACAGCTGCAATGCTCAGGGCCGCGGGCGTCGGAGTCGGCGACGAGGTCATCGTGCCGGCGTTCGGGAACGTCGAGGTCGCGGAGGCCGTGACCCAGGTCGGTGCGTCGGCCGTCTTCGCCGACATAGACCCGGTGACGTACTGCCTTGACGCCGGCGCTGTCGAGGCGGCCGTGACCCCGCGGTCGACCGCTGTCGTCGTCGTACACCGCTTCGGTCGGTCGGCCGACATGACGCGGCTGCGGGACGTCGGGCAGCGGCACGGGCTTCTGATGCTGGAACTGGGCGAGTCCGAGGAGCCGTTCGACGAGATCGCGCAGCGCAGGGAGCGGGCCGCCTATCTCGACGGGCGGCTGAGCGGAGTACGCACGCCGGACGGCGGCGACGGACACACGTACCAGCAGTACGTCGTGCGCGTGCCCGGCAACGGCCGGCCGGACCGGGACGCCTTCGCACGAGCCGTACGGGCCAAGGGAATTGAGTGCCGGGTGCCGGTGAAGACACCTGTGCACCGGCTGCCCGGGTTCCGTCGGGACGTGCGCCTCCCGGAGACGGAGCGGGCCGCCGACGAGACTCTCGCGCTGCCCGTGGACGCGTCGTTGACGAAGCGGGAGATGCAGCGGATCGTCTCCGCGTGCAATGCGCTTGGGGGATTGCTGCAGCCCGCCTTCTGATCCGACGGGACTGGTTGGGCGCACGCTCCTGTTCGGGGTATGATCTATTTCGTTGCCGCGAGGGAAACCTCGAAAAGGCGACCGGCCCCCCTAGCTCAGTCGGCAGAGCGTCTCCATGGTAAGGAGAAGGTCAACGGTTCGATTCCGTTGGGGGGCTCCAGCAGAAAAGGCCTCCGCCCTTACGGGCGGGGGCCTTTCGCATGTCCGGGAGTGTCCCGGAGCCGAGTCCGACCTCAGTCCCGCTGAAGGCCCGGCACCCGCATCGCCAGAATCGCCATGTCGTCGGACGGGGCGTCGGAGGCGAAGCGCTCGACCGCGCGCATGATGCGGGCGGCCACGGCTCCCGCCGTGAGGCCCGTACACGTGGTGAGGACGTCCGCGAGGCCGTCGTCCCCCAACATGCGGGTGCCCTCACGGCGTTCGGTGACGCCGTCCGTCACACACAGCAGTACGTCGCCCGGGTCGAGGGTGATGGTCTGCTCGTACAGCTCCAGATCCTCCATGACACCCAGGAGGGGCTGCGGTTCGGCGGCCGCTTCTACGGTGCCGTCCTGACGCAGGCGGAGCGGGAGCGGGTGGCCCGCGCAGACCACCTTCAGCATGGCGCTGCCGTCCTCCTGGGGCCACAACTCGCCGTAGAGCAGGGTCAGGAAGCGGCTGCGGGCGCCCTCGTCCAGGATCGCGGAGTTCAGGCGCTCCAGGACCGCGGGGCCGCCGAATCCCTCGCGGGCCAGGAGGCGCAGGGCGTGCCGGGCGAGGCCCGTGACCGCCGCCGCCTCCGGGCCCGTACCGCAGACGTCGCCGATGGCGAAGCCGTAGACGCCGTCACGGATGGGGAAGAGGTCGTAGAAGTCGCCGCCGACCTCGTTGCCCTCGCCGGCCGCGCGGTAGATGACCTCGACCTCGACGCCGTCGATGTGCGGGAGGTCGGGCGGCAGGAGGCTGCGCTGGAGGGACTGGCTGATGGCCGTGCGCTCCGAGTACAGGCGGGCGTTGTCGAGGGCCAGGGCGGCCCTGCGGGACAGGTCCTCGGCCAGTTCCAGGATTTCCTGGCGGAAGTGTTCGTCGGAGGGCTTGCCGAGCGTCAGCATGCCGATGACGCGGTTGCGGGCGACCAGCGGCAGGACGACGGTCTCGCCGCCGACCGCCGCGGCCGTCGCCAGGGTCGTACCGATGCCGGAGGTGATCGAGGCGGGCTCGCCGAGGCCCAGGCTGCGCATGGAGGTGCGCAGGGCCGCCTGGTGGGCCGCCTCGCCCGGGGCCGCCCAGACGCGGGCGCCGGGGGTGGGGACCGGGTCCGGTGGGGCGATCTTCGAGAGCAGGGCCTTGAGTCCGTCGATGCGTTCCTCGTCCTCGTGCAGGACGTACGAGAGGTACGGGTCCGAGGCCTGGTCGGCGATCGTGTAGACCGCGCACCAGGTGGCGAGGGTCGGGACCGTCATCTGGGCCATGAGGGCGAGGGTCTGGTCGCGGTCCAGGGTGCCGGCGAGGAGGTCGGAGGCCTCGACCAGGAAGCTCAGCGAGCCGCGGCGCAGGCGTTCCAGCTCGCCCAGGCGGGCCGATTCCACCGCGAGCGCGATGCGGTCGGCGGCGAACTGGAGGCGCAGTGCCTCCTCGTTCGAGTAGCGGGAGGGTCCCTCGGCCGCGACACCGAGGGAGCCGGTGAGGCGGCCCTCGACCTTCAGTGGGACCGTGACGACCGAGCGCATGCCGGTGCCGGCCAGCAGCGGTACGGCACCGGGGACGACCGTCAGGTCCTCGTGGACGGCGGGCATGCGGGCCGAGCCGTAGCGGCCGGGGCCCGCCTCGACGGGGACGCGGGCGAAGCGCTGGCGGGCGGAGGGCAGGCCCGTCGAGGCGCGTACCTCCAACTCCGTCTCGTCGTCGGTCGCGAGGAGCAGGAAGGCGGAGTCGCCGTCGAGCATGTCGCGGGCGCGCTCCACCGTGCGCTGGAGGAGGCCGTCCAGGTCGTCAGGGGCGGGGGAGCCGATGAAGACCTCGAAGGGGTCCGTGGCCTGGCCCTCGGAGCTGGTCGTCGTGTCGGTGGCCGACGCCCGCAACGGGGTCTGCAGGACGGCGCGTTCGTGGTCGCGTACGAGGAGGCAGACCGTGGAGGGTTCGCCGCCCGTGTCGCGGACGCGGAGGTGGGAGGCGTAGACCGGGGTCACGCGGCCGCTCGCGGCCCGGAGCCCGTAAGTGCCCTCCCAGCGCGAGAGTTGGAGGGCCTCGACGATGCCGGTGCTGGTGCCCGGGGTGTGCGGCCAGGCCGCGAGGTCGGTGAGGGGCTTGCCGATGACCTGCTCGGCGGCGTACCCGAAGAGGTCCTCCGCGTCCTCGTTCCAGGCCGAGATGGCGCCGGCGCGGTCGATCTGGATCACCGCGACGCGGACGCGGCCGTCGGCGAGCGGAAGGAGGTGGGCGGGGAGGGAGGGGCCCGCGGTGCGGGTGCCGACCGGGCGATCGGGGAGGTCGAGGTGGAACCAGACCTGCTTGTGCGTGGGGGAGTAGTCGACGCCCCAGCGGCCGGCCAGGGCGGCGCACAACTGGAGTCCGCGCCCGCCCTCGCGGTCGGGGCTGCCCATATTCACAGCCGTCGCCTGGAGTGGAATTTCACGTTCCGGGTAGCGGTCCGCCACCTCGATGCGTACGCCTTCGTCGCTGCGCAGACACAGAACGTCCGCGGAGGTGCCCGCATGCACGACAGCATTGGTGACGAGTTCGCTGGTCAGGACGACCGCGTCGTCGACGATGTCGGCGAAGCCCCAGCCCTGGAGGGTGTCGCGGACGAAGGATCTGGCGGTCGCGACCGATCGCCCGACGGGATCGAAACTGGCGGCCGCGCGCGCGGTGATCACAGCACTCCTCGTCCGGTTGTCGGCGTGCGGGGCCCCGTGGCCGACCCGCTCCTGTCGGGGCAGTGCCTGGTTCCCCGTCGGCCGAGGATCCTGGGGCTGTCCCCCAGGATGCAGTCCGGTGGTCATGGTGCGGTGCCCCTCCGATGCCTGCCCGCTCGTTCTTGTGCCACCGCCCAGGCCGGACAAACCGGTGTGGCTGGACAGCCGCATGCAAGGTTACTTACCTTCGCCGTCCATGCGGATGCCGGTCACCGGTGTTTCCGTCGGGAGAGGGGCAGAGTTTCCGTTCGGACAGGTACCTGTGTTTCCGTCCTGACGAGGCTGTGCCCGCCTCCGGGAGGTGTGCGGACGATGTGCGAAGCTGCCGAACTGTTATGGCCTGGTTCAGCCGGGGTGAAACACTGGGCAAGCTCCAGTGAGAAGGTCGGACAGGCCGAGTGCCTGCCGGTTCGCCGAGCAAGTAGTACCTGAGCACGAGCAGTAGTACCCGAGCAAGCAGTACCCGAGTACGCCGAGCAGTAATGGTCGACCCTTGCGGGAGGGACACAGTGGAGTCTGGCGCAGCGACGCGGGGCGGTAAGACGCGCGCAGAAGACGGACAGTCCCTGAACAACCGGCGCACGCCACGCAATGGCACCACCGAGGTGGATACGGCTGCCCTGAACAGGCTGCTGACGGCTCTGGTGTCGATGCGGGACGGTAATTTCCGCAAGCGCCTCACGGTCTCCGGTGATGGCGTGATGTCGGAGATCGCGGCTGTCTTCAACGAGGTGGCGGACCGGAATCTGCATCTGACGGGTGAGCTGTCGCGGGTGCGACGGGTGGTCGGGCGTGAGGGAAAGCTCACGGAGCGGCTGGAGTCGGGCGCCTGCGAGGGTTCCTGGGGTGCCGCGATCGACGCGTCGAACGCGCTCGTCGACGATCTCGTACGACCGGTCTCCGAGGTCGGCCGGGTGCTGTCCGCGGTGGCGGAGGGCGATCTGTCGCCGCGTATGGAACTGCGGGCGCAGGCGGCGGACGGCAACGGGCATCCGCTGCGCGGGGAGTTCCTGAAGGTCGGACGGACGGTCAACAACCTGGTCGACCAGCTGTCGACGTTCACCGACGAGGTCACGCGGGTGGCCAGCGAGGTGGGCACCGAGGGCAAACTGGGCGGGCAGGCCCGGGTGCGTGGAATGTCCGGTTCGTGGAAGGACCTCACGGATTCGGTCAACACCATGGCGTACCGGCTGACGGCTCAGGTACGTGACATCGCTCTCGTGACGACGGCGGTCGCGAAGGGCGACTTGTCCCGGAAGGTCACGGTTCATGTGGCCGGCGAGATGCTGGAGCTGAAGAACACCGTCAACACGATGGTGGATCAGCTGTCCTCGTTCTCCTCCGAGGTGACGCGTGTCGCACGTGAGGTGGGCACCGAGGGCGAGCTCGGCGGCCAGGCGCAGGTGCCCGGTGTGGCCGGAGTGTGGAAGGACCTCACCGATTCGGTGAACCTGATGGCCGGCAACCTCACGGCCCAGGTGCGCGGGATCGCGCAGGTGACGACGGCCGTCGCGAGCGGTGACCTGTCGCAGAAGGTGACCGTTTCCGCACGCGGCGAGGTGGCGCAGCTCGCCGAGACGATCAACCAGATGACCGAGACGCTGCGGACGTTCGCGGACGAGGTCACGCGTGTGGCCAACGAGGTCGGTGGCGAGGGGCGGCTCGGCGGTCAGGCGAACGTGCCGGGCGCGGCGGGGACGTGGAAGGACCTGACGGACTCCGTCAACACGGTCTTCCGGAACCTCACGACCCAGGTACGGGACATCGCCGCGGTGACGACGGCGGTGGCCAACGGTGATCTGTCGCAGAAGGTCACCGTCGACGTGGCCGGCGAGATGCTGGAGCTGAAGAACACCGTCAACACGATGGTCGACCAGCTGTCGTCGTTCGGTGTCGAGGTCACGCGCGTGGCGCGCGAGGTCGGTGTCGAGGGTGAACTGGGCGGCCAGGCGCAGGTGCCGGGTGTGGCCGGTACGTGGAAGGACCTCACCGACTCCGTCAACACGGCGTTCCGGAACCTGACGGGCCAGGTCCGCAACATCGCGCAGGTGACGACGGCGGTCGCGAACGGTGACCTGTCTCAGAAGGTGACGGTCGACGTCTCCGGAGAGATGCTCCAGCTGAAGAACACCGTCAACACGATGGTGGACCAACTGTCCTCGTTCGCCGACCAGGTGACGCGGATGGCCCGGGACGTGGGCACGGAGGGTCGCCTCGGCGGTCAGGCCCGCGTGGACGGCGTGTCCGGCACGTGGAAGGAACTCACCGACTCCGTCAACTTCATGGCGGGGAACCTGACCTCGCAGGTACGGCAGATCGCCCAGGTCACCACGGCGGTCGCGCGGGGTGACCTGTCGCAGAAGATCGACGTGGACGCGCGCGGCGAGATCCTGGAGCTGAAGAACACCATCAACACGATGGTCGACCAGCTCTCCGCCTTCGCGGACCAGGTGACGCGGGTGGCCCGTGAGGTGGGTACGGAGGGCCGTCTCGGCGGTCAGGCGCAGGTGCCCGGCGTCGCCGGTGTGTGGCGTGACCTGACGGACTCCGTGAACGGCATGGCGGGCAACCTCACCGCCCAGGTGCGCAACATCGCGCAGGTCGCGACCGCGGTGGCGCGGGGTGACCTGTCGCAGAAGATCGACGTGGACGCGCGCGGCGAGATCCTGGAGCTGAAGAACACCCTCAACACGATGGTGGACCAGCTCTCGAACTTCGCCGAGCAGGTGACGCGGGTGGCCCGTGAAGTGGGCACGGAGGGCATGCTCGGCGGTCAGGCCGAGGTGCAGGGTGTCTCCGGCACCTGGAAGGACCTCACCCAGTCCGTGAACTTCATGGCGAACAACCTGACCATCCAGGTCCGCAACATCGCCGAGGTCACGACGGCGGTCGCCATGGGCGACCTGTCGAAGAAGATCACCGTCGACGCCAAGGGCGAGATCCTCGAACTCGTCACCACCGTCAACACGATGGTGGACCAGCTGTCGTCCTTCGCCGAGCAGGTGACCCGGGTGGCCCGCGAGGTGGGCACCGAGGGCATCCTCGGCGGGCAGGCCCATGTGCCCGGTGTCACGGGCATCTGGAAGGACCTCAGCAACAACGTGAACCTGATGGCCAACAACCTGACCATGCAGGTGCGCAACATCTCCCAGGTCGCCGCGGCCGTCGCCAACGGCGATCTGACCCGCACGGTGACGATCGAGGCGCGCGGCGAGGTCGCGCAGCTCGCCGACACCTTCAACACCATGGTGAAGACGCTGAGTTCGTTCGCCGACCAGGTCACCAAGGTGGCCCGAGAGGTGGGCACGGACGGCATCCTCGGCGGGCAGGCGCACGTCCCGGGTGTGGCCGGTACGTGGAAGGACCTCACCGAGTCCGTGAACGGGATGGCGTCCAACCTGACCGGTCAGGTGCGCAACATCGCGATGGTCACCACGGCCATCGCCAAGGGCGACCTCACCAAGAAGATCGACATCGACGCGCGCGGCGAGATCCTGGAGCTGAAGACCACCATCAACACGATGGTCGACCAGCTGTCGTCCTTCGCAGAGGAGGTCACCCGAGTCGCCCGCGAGGTGGGTACCGAGGGGCAACTGGGCGGCCAGGCACGCGTGCGTGACGTCGACGGCACCTGGCGCGACCTCACCGAGTCGGTGAACGAGATGGCCGGGAATCTGACCCGGCAGGTGCGTGCCATCGCGCGCGTGGCGACCGCGGTGACCCGCGGCGACCTGAACCTGAAGATCGACGTGGACGCCTCGGGCGAGATCCAGGAACTTCAGGACTACATCAACAAGATGATCGCCAACCTGCGCGACACCACCATCGCCAACAAGGAACAGGACTGGCTCAAGGGCAACCTCGCCCGTATCTCCGCCCTGATGCAGGGGCGCCGCGACCTCGACGACGTGGCCTCGCTGATCATGAGTGAGCTGACGCCGGTGGTCTCGGCGCAGCACGGCGCGTTCTTCCTCTCCATGCCGCTGGTCGACGGCAAGGAGGCGGGCAACGACGAGGACGCGTACGAGCTGCGCATGCTCGGCTCGTACGGCTACTCGATGGGCTCCATGCCGACGTCGTTCCGGCCCGGTGAGGCGCTGATCGGGACGGCCGCGCAGGAGAAGCGCACGATCCTGGTGGAGAACGCGCCGAGCGGCTACCTGAAGATCTCGTCCGGGCTCGGCGAGGCGCCCCCGGCGCAGGTGATCGTGCTTCCGGTGCTCTTCGAGGGGACCGTGCTGGGTGTGATCGAGCTGGCGTCCTTCACGCCGTTCACGCAGATCCAGAAGGACTTCCTGAACCAGATCGCCGAGATGATCGCGACGAGCGTCAACACCATCTCCGTCAACACCAAGACGGAGGTGCTGCTCAAGCAGTCGCAGGAGCTCACCGAGCAGCTGCGGGAGCGCTCGGCGGAGTTGGAGAACCGGCAGAAGGCCCTTCAGGACTCCAACGCGGAACTGGAGGACAAGGCCGAGCTGCTGGCCCAGCAGAACCGCGACATCGAGGTCAAGAACACCGAGATCGAGGAGGCGCGGCAGGTCCTGGAGGAGCGTGCCGAGCAGCTCGCGGTCTCCATGCGCTACAAGAGCGAGTTCCTGGCGAACATGTCGCACGAGCTGCGGACGCCGCTCAACTCCCTGCTGATCCTCGCGAAGTTGCTCGCCGACAACGCCGAGTCGAACCTGACGCCGAAGCAGGTCGAGTTCGCGGAAACGATCCACGGAGCGGGTTCCGACCTGCTCCAGCTGATCAACGACATCCTCGATCTGTCGAAGGTCGAGGCGGGCAAGATGGACGTGTCGCCGACCCGCATCGCGCTGGTCCAACTCGTCGACTACGTAGAGGCCACTTTCCGGCCGCTGACCGCGGAGAAGGGCCTCGACTTCTCCGTGCGGGTGTCGCCGGAACTGCCCGCCACGCTGCACACCGACGAGCAGCGCCTCCTTCAGGTGCTGCGCAACCTGCTCTCCAACGCGGTGAAGTTCACCGACTCCGGAGCGGTCGAATTGGTGATCCGGCCCGCCGGCGCGGATGTCCCGGTGGCGATCCGGGAGCAGCTCCTGGAGGCGGGTTCGCTGCAGGACGCGGACGCCGGTCTGATCGCGTTCTCGGTGACCGACACCGGCATCGGGATCGCCGCCAGCAAGATGCGGGTGATTTTCGAGGCCTTCAAGCAGGCGGACGGTACGACGAGCAGGAAGTACGGCGGTACGGGTCTGGGGCTGTCCATCTCGCGGGAGATCGCGCGTCTGCTGGGCGGTGAGATCCACGCCCAGAGCGAGCCGGGGCGCGGTTCGACGTTCACGCTGTATTTGCCGCTGCACCCGAGCGAACTGCCCCCGCAGGGCTACGGGCAGCTCGCGCCCGCCCTGGAGGCCGGGGACTTGCTCGCCTCGGAGGCGGAGCTGTCCGGGGTCGACATCGAGACGCCGGCCGAGGTGAAGTCGTATCAGGAGACGCAGAACGGGCCCGCCGCGCTCTTCAGGCGGCGCCGCAGGGCGCTGCCCTCGACCGAGCAGCGCCCGGGGCTGCCGGGGCCGAACGGGGCCGCGGGTGCCGCTCAGGAGCAGTGGGCGGCCGGGGCGCAGCAGGAGGCGGCGCCGCAGCCGCGCCGAGGCATCCGGTTCGAGGGCGAGAAGGTGCTGATCGTCGACGACGACATCCGCAACGTGTTCGCGCTCACCAGCGTCCTGGAGCAGCACGGCCTGTCGGTGCTGTACGCGGAGAACGGCCGTGAGGGCATCGAGGTGCTGGAGCAGCACGACGACGTGACGGTCGTCCTGATGGACATCATGATGCCCGAGATGGACGGCTACGCCACGACGACGGCGATTCGCCGGATGCCGCAGTTCGCCGGTCTGCCGATCATCGCGCTCACGGCGAAGGCGATGAAGGGCGACCGAGAGAAGGCCATCGAGTCCGGCGCGTCCGACTATGTCACCAAGCCGGTCGATCCCGACCATCTGCTCTCCGTGATGGAGCAGTGGATGCGCGAGGAGTGAGCGGGATGGGTGTCGCCGGGTGGTGTCGGCGGCCGGGAGGCCGTGCCGTGCGCGCCGAGTCGGCGGCGCGGGGCGCCCGACGTCGTATAACTGACGGTGGCCGAGGCCGTGTAGAAGTGCGGGATTCGGGGAACCTTCTGGTCTCCCGCTACGTTTCTGCTACGTGCACAGTGACATCGCGGTGACAGGGTGTGGCGACAGGCGGGGTGCGGCTACCATGACCGGCACAAGGACGGGCGACGCAAGGGAGTCGTCCTCTGGGGCGGCGCCCGGTGCACTGCCGGGGCGAGGAGGGCGGGCCATGGTGCAGAAGGCCAAGATCCTTCTGGTCGATGACCGGCCGGAGAATCTGCTGGCGCTGGAGGCGATCCTCTCCGCGCTCGATCAGACACTGGTACGGGCATCGTCCGGAGAGGAAGCGCTCAAAGCGCTACTGACCGACGACTTCGCGGTCATTCTGCTGGACGTCCAGATGCCTGGAATGGACGGTTTCGAAACCGCGGCGCACATCAAGCGGCGTGAACGGACTCGGGACATCCCGATCATCTTCCTCACGGCGATCAACCACGGCCCGCACCACACCTTCCGGGGGTACGCGGCGGGTGCGGTGGACTACATCTCCAAGCCGTTCGACCCATGGGTGCTGCGTGCGAAGGTCTCGGTCTTCGTCGAGCTCTACATGAAGAACTGCCAACTGCGCGAGCAGGCAGCGCTGCTGCGGCTGCAGCTGGAGGGCGGCGGCAAGACGGCGCTCGGCTCGGCCAAGGAGCCGGCCGGTCTCCTCGCCGAACTCTCCGCGCGGCTCGCGGCCGTTGAGGAGCAGGCCGAGGCGCTGTCCAAACAGCTCGACGACGACTCGGCGGACGCGGCGGCGGTGGCGACCGCGGCCCATCTCGAACGCAAACTCACGGGACTGCGCCGGGCGCTGGACGCGTTGGAGCCGGGCACGGGAAGCGGCGCACCGTCGGTGCCGTCGCAGAACTGACCTCCGAGGAGTCCGCCGTTCGCGGTGAGCGCGCGTCAGTTCTGCTCCCTGGTGCGGGCGACACGAACGGGTGAAGCAGTAGGCACACGTGTCCGCTGTCGTCTCCACCGGTAACCTCACACTCATGGCCTCACGTCAGTCCGCAGCCAAGAAGCCGCCCGCGAAGAAGGCGGCCGCTCCGACGAAGGCTCCGGCGAAGAAGGCCCCCGCGAAAAAGGCAGCCGCCAAGAAGGCGCCCGCCAAGAAGGTCGCGGCGAAGAAGGCCCCACCCGCGTCGGCGCCCAACCCCACCGCAGGTGTGTACAAGCTCGTACGCGCCGTGTGGCTGGGACTCGCGCACGCCGTCGGCGCGATGTTCCGCGGCATAGGACGGGGCGCGAAGGGGCTCGACCCGGCGCATCGCAAGGACGGACTCGCGCTGCTGCTGATCGGGATCGCGCTGATCGTCGCGGCGGGCACCTGGTCCAACCTGCACGGTCCCGTCGGCCACCTCGTCGAGATGCTGGTGACGGGTGCCTTCGGCCGCCTCGACCTGCTGGTGCCGATACTGCTCGCGGTCATCGCCGCCCGCTTCATCCTGCATCCCGAGAAGCCGGAGGCCAACGGGCGCATCGTGATCGGCCTGTCCGCGCTCGTCATCGGCGTGCTCGGCCAGGTCCACATCGCCTGCGGGGCGCCCGCGCGCAGCGACGGCATGCAGGCGATAAGGGACGCGGGCGGGCTCATCGGCTGGGGGGCGTCGACGCCACTGACGTACATGATGGGTGACGTCCTCGCGGTGCCGTTGCTCGTGCTGCTCACGATCTTCGGCCTGCTGGTCGTCACGGCGACCCCCGTCAACGCGATCCCGCAGCGGCTGCGGCTGCTCGGGCAGAAGCTGGGCGTCGTCCAGGCCGACCTCGACGAGGACGCCTTCGGCGAGGACGACGAGCGCTACGACGAGCAGTGGCGTGAGGCGCTTCCCGCCCGCTCCCGGCGGCGTTCACGCGCCCCTGAGGGGTACGACGCGGAGAGCGCGGAGGAGGAGGCGCTCATCAAGCGCCGTGGCCGTCCCCGGCGGCCCGGTGTGCAGCAGCCCGACATGAACCGGCCCATGGACGCGGTGGACGTCGCCGCGGCGGCCGCCGCCGCGCTCGACGGCGCCGTGCTGCACGGGATGCCGCCCTCCCCGCTGGTCGCCGATCTGACGCAGGGCGTCACGGCGGAGCGTGACGGCTACGAGGAGACGACCCCGGTGCCGGCCGCGCGCGCCAAGGTCGTCCCGGGCGCCAAGCGGCCCAAGCAGGAGGCCCTGGCCGTCGAGTCCGTCGTGCCCGACCTCACCAAGTCCGCGCCCGACGCGCCCCGCGACCTGCCCCCGCGCGCGGAGCAGCTCCAGCTGTCCGGCGACATCACCTACTCCCTGCCGTCGCTCGACCTCCTGGAGCGCGGCGGGCCCGGCAAGACGCGCAGCGCCGCCAATGACGCCGTGGTCGCCTCGCTCCAGAACGTCTTCATGGAGTTCAAGGTCGACGCCGCCGTCACCGGCTTCACGCGTGGTCCGACGGTCACGCGCTACGAGGTCGAGCTCGGCCCCGCCGTGAAGGTCGAGCGGATCACGGCGCTCACCAAGAACATCGCGTACGCCGTCGCAAGCCCCGACGTGCGGATCATCAGTCCGATCCCCGGCAAGTCGGCGGTCGGCATCGAGATCCCCAACACCGACCGCGAGATGGTCAACCTCGGTGACGTGCTGCGCCTCGCGGACGCGGCGGAGGACGACCACCCGATGCTGGTCGCGCTCGGCAAGGACGTCGAGGGCGGCTATGTGATGGCCAACCTGGCGAAGATGCCGCACGTGCTCGTGGCCGGAGCCACCGGTTCCGGTAAATCCTCGTGCATTAACTGCCTGATTACGTCCGTCATGGTCCGGGCGACCCCCGAGGACGTCCGGATGGTCCTCGTCGACCCCAAGCGGGTCGAGCTGACCGCCTACGAGGGCATCCCGCACCTGATCACGCCGATCATCACCAACCCGAAGCGGGCCGCCGAGGCGCTGCAGTGGGTCGTACGGGAGATGGATCTGCGCTACGACGACCTCGCGGCGTTCGGCTACCGGCACATCGACGACTTCAACGAGGCCATCAGGAACGGCAAGGTGAAGCTACCCGAGGGCAGCGAGCGCGAGTTGACGCCGTACCCGTATCTGCTGGTGATCGTCGACGAGCTCGCCGATCTGATGATGGTCGCCCCGCGCGACGTCGAGGACGCGATCGTGCGCATCACGCAGCTCGCGCGTGCCGCCGGCATCCACCTGGTGCTCGCCACCCAGCGACCGTCCGTGGACGTCGTCACCGGTCTGATCAAGGCGAACGTGCCGTCCCGGCTCGCCTTCGCCACGTCGTCGCTGGCGGACTCGCGCGTCATCCTCGACCAGCCGGGCGCCGAGAAGCTGATCGGCAAGGGTGACGGGCTCTTCCTGCCGATGGGGGCCAACAAGCCCACCCGTATGCAGGGTGCCTTCGTCACCGAGGACGAGGTCGCGGCCATCGTGCAGCACTGCAAGGACCAGATGGCGCCGGTCTTCCGGGACGACGTCACCGTGGGCACCAAGCAGAAGAAGGAGATCGACGAGGACATCGGCGACGACCTCGACCTGTTGTGCGCCGCCGCCGAACTGGTCGTCACCTCGCAGTTCGGGTCCACCTCGATGCTCCAGCGCAAGCTGCGGGTCGGCTTCGCCAAGGCAGGGCGGCTGATGGACCTCATGGAGTCCCGCGGCATCGTCGGGCCCAGCGAGGGATCCAAGGCGCGTGATGTTCTGGTGAAGGCCGACGAGCTGGATGGAGTGCTCGCCGTGATTCGTGGGGAAGCTGAAGCGTAGAGCTTTTGGCGGAGGAAAACGGGACAGGTCGGTCACCGTACGGGTGAGATCTCGGCGGCTCGGTCATGGCGCGGACGGTTCGCTCCGTGACACGTGGATATTCGAACGTGACTCACCCGTAAGCGAAATACGGGCAACCGTTTCCCTTCGTCGTACGTCAAGTTGAGCGAGGGGACAGGTCCCTGTCCCAACATCAGGGTGACCGGCCATTCTGATGGCGTACAAAGTCCCACCGCCCGGTTGCCCCACCCTTTCGTACCCCCCCTAAACTGAACCTCCAGCACAGGTGGCTACACGCTCGAAAGGCGCCCCCGTGTCCATCGGCAACTTCCCTGACGGCAACTCCCCTGAAGACGAGCGCCCGTTCGAAGAGCACCGCGAAGAAGGCCTCTCGGTCGGTCGTGCCCTGCGGCAGGCCCGCATCGAGGCAGGACTGACCGTTGACGACGTCAGCAACGCCACCCGGGTCCGTATCGCCATCGTGCACGCGATCGAGCAGGACGACTTCGCCCCCTGCGGCGGTGATGTGTACGCGCGCGGCCACATCCGGACGCTGGCCCGGGCGGTGCACATCGATCCGGCCCCGCTGCTCGCCCGCTACGACGCCGAACACGGCGGGCGACCCGCGCCCACCCCCGCCGCCCCGATGTTCGAGGCGGAACGCATCCGTCCCGAGCGCCGCGGGCCGAACTGGACCGCCGCCATGGTCGCGGCGATCGTCGCCGTGATCGGCTTCGTCGGGTTCACCGTGGTCAAGGGCAACGGTGGGAGCGACGCGAAGTCGTCGGTCGCCGAAGGCTCCACACCGACCGCCAGTACGTCCACCACCTCGGCCAGCCCCAAGATCAGCAAGCCCGCCGACCCGAAGCCCGAGCCCACCGACAGCGCCATCGCGGCGGCCCCGCAGGACAAGGTGACCGTCCAGGTGAGCGCCCCCGACGGGCGCAGCTGGATCTCCGCCAAGGACCACAACGGCCGACTCCTCTTCGACGGTCTGCTCAAGCAGGGCGAGTCGAAGACCTTCCAGGACAAGACGAAGATCGACCTGGTCCTCGGCGACGCGGGCGCCATCAAGCTGTACGTGAACGGCAAGAAGATCGAAGACCAGTTCCAGCCCGGCCAGGTCGAGCGACTGACGTACACGAAGGGCGACCCCGTCGTCGGATGACTTCGGACGGCCGTGAGGGTCGCACAACGGGCTCACGAAGCGGGCGCACAAAGGGCTCACCGCACAGGCGGGTACGGGGTTGGCCAAGATCGGCCAACCCCGTCGACGTGGGCTGTCAGTGAGACAAAGTAGTCTTGAGCCCATGCCTGAACGCCGTACCGTCGCACTCGTCACCCTTGGCTGCGCCCGTAACGAGGTGGACTCGGAGGAGCTCGCAGGCCGCTTGGAGGCGGACGGCTGGCAACTCGTGGAGGACGCCGAAGAAGCGGACGTCGCCGTCGTCAACACCTGTGGCTTCGTCGAAGCCGCCAAGAAGGACTCCGTCGACGCCCTCCTGGAAGCCAATGACCTCAAGGGGCATGGCAGAACCCAGGCCGTCGTGGCGGTGGGCTGCATGGCCGAGCGGTACGGCAAGGAGCTCGCCGAGGCCCTGCCCGAGGCCGACGGTGTGCTCGGCTTCGACGACTACGCGGACATCTCGGACCGCCTCCAGACCATCCTGAACGGCGGCATCCACGCCTCCCACACCCCCCGCGACCGGCGCAAACTGCTGCCGATCAGCCCCGCCGAGCGGCAGAGCGCGGGCGAGGAGGTGGCCCTTCCCGGCCACGGCGCCCCCTCGGACCTCCCCGAGGGCGTCGCCCCGGTCTCCGGCCCGCGTGCGCCTCTGCGCCGCCGCCTGGACGGCTCCCCGGTGGCCTCGGTGAAGCTCGCCTCCGGCTGCGACCGGCGCTGCTCCTTCTGCGCCATCCCGTCCTTCCGCGGCTCCTTCATCTCGCGCCGCCCCAGCGACGTGCTGAACGAGACCCGCTGGCTGGCCGAGCAGGGCGTCAAGGAGATCATGCTGGTCTCCGAGAACAACACCTCGTACGGCAAGGACCTGGGCGACATCCGCCTCCTGGAGACCATGCTGCCCGAGCTCGCCGAGATCGACGGCATCGAGCGCGTGCGCGTGAGCTACCTCCAGCCCGCCGAGATGCGCCCCGGGCTCATCGACGCGCTGACCTCCACGCCGAACGTCGCGCCCTACTTCGACCTGTCCTTCCAGCACTCCGCGCCCGACGTGCTGCGCGCGATGCGGCGCTTCGGCGACACGGACCGCTTCCTGGAGCTGCTCGACACCATCCGCTCCAAGGCCCCGCAGGCCGGCGTGCGATCCAACTTCATCGTGGGCTTCCCCGGCGAGACCGAGGCCGACCTCGCGGAGCTGGAGCGCTTCCTCACGGGTGCGCGCCTCGACGCCATCGGCGTCTTCGGGTACTCCGACGAGGACGGCACGGAGGCGGCGACATACGAGAACAAGCTCGACCAGGACGTGGTCGACGAGCGCCTCGCGCGCGTGTCCCGGCTCGCCGAGGAGCTGGTCGCGCAGCGCGCCGAGGAGCGCGTCGGTGAGACCGTCCATGTGCTCGTCGAGTCGGTCGGCTCCGTCGACGGGGAGGAGTGGGGTGCGGTCGGCCGTGCCGCGCACCAGGCGCCCGAGACCGACGGTCAGGTGCAGTTCACGAGCGGCGAAGGTCTGACGGTGGGCCGTATCGTCGAGGCCAAGGTGGTCGGTACGGAAGGTGTCGACCTGGTGGCCGAGCCGCTCCTGGGCTCGCTCCCGTGTACTGAGGAGGCGGCCAGATGACCGGAGCCCCGGCGTCCGCGGCGGGCGGCTCCCCCAGCGCGAACGGCGCGGCGGGCGCTCCCGGCGTTCCCGGGGGCTCCAAGCCGGCGCGGGGCGGGAAGCTGGGCGCTGTGGCCGTCAATCAGGCCAGCCTCTGGAACATCGCGAACATCCTGACCATGATCCGGCTCGTCCTGGTGCCGGGCTTCGTGGCGCTGATGCTGGCCGACGGCGGGTACGACCCCGCTTGGCGTGCCTGGGCGTGGGCGGCCTTCGCCGTCGCCATGATCACCGACATCTTCGACGGGCACCTGGCGCGTACGTACGACCTGGTCACCGACTTCGGGAAGATCGCCGACCCCATCGCCGACAAGGCGATCATGGGTGCGGCGCTGGTCTGCCTGTCCTACCTCGGTGATCTGCCGTGGTGGGTGACGGGAGTGATCCTCGGGCGCGAGCTCGGGATCACTCTGATGCGTTTCCTGGTGATCCGCTACGGGGTCATTCCGGCCAGCCGTGGCGGCAAGCTGAAGACGCTCGCGCAGGGCACCGCGGTCGGGATGTACGTCCTGGCGCTGACGGGGCCGCTGGCCACCCTGAGGTTCTGGGTGATGGCCGTGGCGGTCGTCCTGACCGTCGTCACCGGGCTCGACTACGTAAGACAGGCCGTTGTGCTGCGCAGGAGCGGGATCGCCGAGCGACAGGCGGCGGCCGAGGAGGCGGAACGGTGAGTTCTACGGCCGCCGAAGTGCTGCGACTACTCACGGTGAGGGGCGAGACGCTCGCCGTCGCCGAGTCGCTGACCGGCGGTCTGGTGGCGGCGGAGATCACCGCGACGCCCGGGGCCTCCCAGGCCTTCCGAGGCTCCGTGACGGCGTACGCCACCGAACTCAAGCACGAACTGCTGGGAGTCGACGCCACTCTGTTGGCCGAGCGTGGTGCGGTGGATCCGCAGGTCGCGGCCCAGATGGCGGCCGGGGTGCGCAAGGCGCTCGGCGCGGACTGGGGGATCGCGACCACCGGTGTCGCCGGTCCCGAACCCCAGGACGGGCAGCCGGTCGGGACCGTTTTCGTGGCCGTCGACGGGCCGTCCCGAGCATCTTTTCATGCTACCGGCGGCGGGAAAGTGATACCGCTGCGGTTGAACGGCGACCGGACGGAAATCCGTATGGAGAGTGTACGGAGCGTACTCGCACTGCTCCTGAAGGAGCTGGCGGGCGAACAGACCGGGAATGAGCGGGCACAGGATACGGAACAGAACGGGGGGTTTTGATGTTTGCAGCCCTGAGTGAACACGACATCGCTCCCCGCACGGCCGCGGCGCAAGGCGGTACGGTGGGGCGTGAAGGATGCGGCTACGCGGTCCGAGGAGGGAGCCACCGATGATTCTGCTCCGTCGCCTGCTTGGTGACGTGCTGCGTCGGCAGCGCCAGCGCCAGGGCCGTACTCTGCGCGAAGTCTCCTCGTCCGCCCGAGTTTCACTCGGCTATCTCTCCGAGGTGGAGCGGGGGCAGAAGGAGGCATCCTCCGAGCTGCTCTCCGCCATCTGCGACGCGCTGGACGTACGGATGTCCGAGCTCATGCGGGAAGTGAGCGACGAGCTCGCTCTCGCCGAGCTGGCCCAGTCTGCAGCGGCCACCGAGCCGGTGCCCACACCGGTGCGCCGTCCGATGCTGAATTCCGTATCGGTCACCGGCGTACCACCGGAACGGGTCACCATCAAGGCGCCAGCCGAGGCGGTCGACGTCGTCGCCGCCTGACGCTCACGAGTTCTCGCTCATGAGCTGAGCATGCTTGTGAAAGCCCCGGCCGGGGCTGCTCCAGGGAAGCCTGGAGCGGTTTCGGTCGGGGCTTTCGCTGTCTCCGGGTCCACTCGCTCCAGGTGACCCGAATTGTGCGTCTATGCCATGGTTGATGAGGTCGTGATGGATGAGGCCGTTGTTGATGAGGTCGAGTGGATCGGAGATTCCCGATGTACGTCGTGAAGAGCCCGTTGTCCGACGCGGATCTTAAGACCGTGTCCGGCGCCCTCCAGGGAGCGCTGGTCGACCTGGTGGATCTCTCCTTGGTCGCGAAGCAGGTCCACTGGAACGTGGTCGGACCGCGTTTCCGCTCCATCCACCTCCAGCTCGACGAGGTCGTGGACACCGCACGGCTGCACTCCGACACGGTGGCGGAGCGCGCCTCGACGATCGGGGTCCCGCCCGACGGACGGGCCGCGACCGTGGCCACCACCAGCGGCATCGGTGTGACGCCCGAGGGCTGGATCAAGGACACCGACGCCGTGGGGGAGCTCGTGGACGCGCTGAGCGCGGTGATCAGCCGGATGCGGGTGCGGGTGGACGCGACGGGCGAGGCCGATCCGGTGAGCCAGGACATCTTCATCCAGATCACCGCCGACCTCGAGAAGCATCACTGGATGTTCCAGGCGGAGAACGGGTGACGCCCGGAGGTGGGCGGCTCACGGTGGTGACCGCCGGGCGCTCCGTGGGGGCCGCGGGGCGCCATGGCCGGCTTCGGATGTGCCTTGGGTGCGCCTCTGTGCCGTTGGTGCGCCCTGTCGGTGGGTGAGAGCGCGGGTCTAGCTTCGGGCTGGAGGTGGACACCATGGCAGGGCGGATAGCGCGCTGGGGGGCAGCGCTGGGGCTCGGTGCGCTGTGGTGGTGGGGTGTCCTCCGGCTCGCGCTGGCGCCTGATGCCGGGGCGCTGGAAGGGGCGGTCGTGGCAGGGGGATGGGGGTTGAGCCTGCTACCGGTGCACTGTGTGCCGAAGGCGGAGGTCGTGCGCGCCGGCGCCGGGGCGCACGGGCGGCGGGAGGGGCGGCTACGGCGTGGG
>LRTP01000919.1 GCA_001550305.1 Streptomyces diastatochromogenes | reverse complement strand
CGGCAGGGGGCTGGGCTCAGCGAGGGGCGGGTGCAGGGGGGGAGATGCCGCAGGGCGGATGCCGGGGGGCGACGGCGTAGGGGTGCCGCTGGGGTTGCCGGGGGCGGCGTGGGGGGTGCTGCTGGGGGCTACCAAGGCATCGCTACGCCGCCGTTCGGGCGCAGGATCTGCCCCGTGGTGAACGCCGAGGCGTCGGAGGCCAGGTGCAGCACGGCGTGGGCGATGTCCTCGGGTTCGCCGACTCGGCCGAGCGGCGACAGCCGGGCCATGACCGCTTCCGTGCGCGCCTGGGCGTCCCCGTGACGGTCGGTCATCGGCGTACGTGTCCAGCCGGGCGCGACCGCGTTGACACGGATGCCGTGCGGGCCGATCTCGGTCGCCAGGGTCTTCGTCAGCTGCACGACGGCCGCCTTCGACGCGCCGTAGCAGAGCAGGCCGGGGCCGCCGGTGTCGATGGCGCCGGACGCCATCGTGATGATGCTCCCGCGGACGCTCTTCTCGATCATGAGGCGGGCGGCCTCCTGGCAGGCGTACAGCACGCCCTTGAAGTTGACGCCCAGCACGCGGTCGAGGTCCTCGTCCCGGGTCTCCAGGACCGGGCTGCTGTGCATGATCCCGGCGATCGCCGCCATGACGTCGAGCCGTTCGCAGGACGCGACGGCCTGTCGGAGCTGCGCACGGTCGCCGACGTCGAGCGGATGTGTGTGGGCCGTACCGCCCTGGGCCTTGATGAGGGTCGCCGTCTCGTGCAGGCCCTGCGGGTCCCGGTCCGCGCAGTGGACGGCGGCCCCCGCCTCCGCCAGCAGGACGGCTGACGCGCGGCCGATCCCGCTGGCGGCGCCGGTGACGAATGCGGTGCGTCCGGTGAGGTCGTACGCCTTGACGGGCATGAAGGGACGGTACGAGGGGTTCTGACGGTCCGTCAATTAGTTGTGCGGTAAGTAGTTGGTCGTACGGCGAGGAGTTAGTCGTACGGCGGGGAGTTGTGCAGCGAAGAGTTCTACGGAAGGGGGCGGCGCTCGGAGGGCGGGATACGGCCCGGGGTCGGAGTCGGGCCCGTCTGGCAAGTCGGGCACCAGTACGTGGGGCGTTCTCGGGAGCCATCGCCCTGGTCGGCCCGGCGGATCGAGGTGCCACAGCGCAGACAGGGGCGGGGTGCGCGGCCGTACACGAAGAGGTTCTGGTCGCGGCGGCCGGTGGTGATGCGGGTCGGGCGGTCGCGGTTGGTCTCCAGGAGCTTCTTGGCCAGGGCCGGGAGCAGGGTGGCGCGGTCGGCGGGAAGCTCACCGATGGGCAGCCAGGGGGTGACCCGGAGGAGGAAGCACAGCTCGCTCTTGTAGACATTGCCGATCCCGGCGAGGTTGCGCTGGTCGAGGAGGGCCTCGCCGAGGGAGCGGGCGGGGTCTTGGAGCAGGTTCTCCAAGGCGCTGTCGGCGTTCCAGTCCGGGCCGAGGAGGTCGGGGCCGAGGTGGCCGACGGCGCGGTCCTCGTCCGCGGTGCGGAGCAACTCCAGGACGGGGAGCCGGTAGCCGACGGCCGTGCGGTCCGCGGTCCCGAGGATCGCCCGGATCTGGTGGGCGGGGCCGCCGCTCCAGCGCCGGCCGTTCGCGTACACCTTCCAGGAGCCGTCCATCCGCAGATGCGAGTGCAGGGTCAGGTCGCCCTCGATCCGGGTGAGGAGGTGCTTGCCGCGCGGGGTGACGTCCAGGACGGTGCGGCCGGTGAGGTCGGCGGTGGCGTACTTGGGCACCCGCAGATCGGAGCGGGTCAGCACGTTGCCCGCGAGGGCGGTGTGCAGCCGCCTCGCGGCTTGCCAGACGGTGTCTCCTTCGGGCATGGGTTCCAGGGTGGCACGAGTGGGGGTGGGGTGCGGCGGGGTGGCGGCGGGGTCGGGTGGGATGCGGGTATGTGGGGTGCGTGTGGATGGGGTGCTCAGGCGCGCAGGCGCAGGCCGCGGGGGGTCGCGATGAAGCCGGCACCTTCCAGGAGGGTGCCGAACGGTGATGTCAGGGCGGAGGCGCCGTTGACGCGCTCCACCGTGACCGTGCCGAGGGAGCCCGCGAGGGCGGCCGCGGCGAGGGCTTCGGCGGCGGCACGCAGACGGGCGTCGTCCATGATCGAGCCGTCCGGGTCCGAGGGCCAGGCCAGCAGGGTCTTGCCGCCGCGCTCCATGTACAGCGTCAGCTCGCCGTCGACGAGCACCACCAGGGAGCCCGCCTTACGGCCCGGCTTGTGCCCGGCGCCGGTGGGGGGCTCGGGCCAGGAAAGGGCCGCGCCGTAGGCGTTCGCGGGGTCGGCGGCGGCCAGGACCACGGCCTGGGAGGTGGACCGGGACGAGGAACGGGCGCGGAACCGGTTGGGGGAGAGCGCGGGGTCGCTCGCGAAGCCGTGGTCGTCGGCGAAGGCGGAGTCCTCGGTCTCGGGGAAACCCAGGGGGCTCGTCGCGTCGAGGTCGAGGTCGTCGGGGAAGGCGTGGGTGTGCGCGGGATCGTCGTGGCCGCCGGGGAAGCCGTTGGCGTGCGCGGGAGCGCGGCCTTCGGGGAATCCGTTGGTGTGGGAGCGGCCGGGGGTGTCCGGGAAACCGGCCGGCGCCGGGAAGGCGTCCCCCGGGAAGCTGTCCCGGGGGTCCTGGGCGGTCAGGGATTCGCCCCGGTCCCGTGCGTTCGCCGCCGCGCGCAGGCGGTCCACCGCTCCGTCCATCGCGAACTGGGCGGCACCCAGTCCTTCCACCACGTAACCCCGGCGGGCCTGGCCGCTGTCCTCGAAGGCGGACAGGATGCGGTACACGGCGGAGAAGCCGCCCTCGACCCCTTCCGCGGCGACGGCGCCCCGGGTCACCACGCCGTGCCGGTCGAGCAGTGTGCGGGCCAGGGCGTGGGCGCGCACGGTGGCGTCGGGCTCCCGGGCGGGGAGCAGCGACCAG
>LRTP01000092.1 GCA_001550305.1 Streptomyces diastatochromogenes | reverse complement strand
ACACCCTCGCCCGCACCCGCTGCCCCGCCCGCCGGGGTGTCTGCTGCCGTGTCCGCCGGGGTGTCCGTGAGGACGACGGTGTGCAGCAGGGGCAGCCGGTCGCCGAGCCCGGCGAGCAGCCCGGCCAGCGCGGCGGGTACGAAGGCGATCTCGGCCCCGGCCGCCGAGCACACCTCGTACAGGGCGGCCGGCCCCATCAGCGGGTCGAGCAGGGCGAGCGGGTGGCCGCTGCGGACGGTGCCGTAGTACACGGCGGGGAAGACCGCATCGAGGGTGGTGGCCGCGGCGACGACGGCGCCGGCCCGGCCCGCGGCGCGCCGCACGTAGTGGGCGACCCGGTCCGCCTCCCGGTCCAGGGCCGCGAACGTCGCCCCGGTCCCTGTCCCGGCCACGGTGACGGCCGGGGCGTTTGCGTCACGGGCCGCGGCCCGCCGCAGCAGGTCGTCCAGCGGGCTCTCCAGATACCTGAGGATGGGCACGGCACGACCTCCCGGCGGCAGACAGCAAAGACAGCGGATGTCCGGATGCCCCACGGTCGGCGCCCGGGCTCGAGACCCCTTCGAAACCCGCTGGAGATCGGCGCGCCCCGCACTCTCGCACCGGCCTCACCCCGTACAGGCGGTACAGGCGGTGCGGGCGGTGCGAACGGGGGCCGTGCCGGCGGCGGCAGCGGGTCCGGGCCGATGTCGCGGTGGCGTCGGCCCGGACCCGGTAGGGGCCCTGCCGCAGAACGGTGTCAGGGGGCGGCAACGGCCAGGCTGGCCACTGGACCGCTCTCCCCGCTGAACCAGGGGGATTCGCCTCGTGTCTTATGCGGGCAGTGCCGAGGGGTGTCCGCCCACCGGGCGGGGCAGCGGGAAGCTGCGCAGTGCCGCGCGGCTCCAGGGGAAGCCGTAGCCGAGGTGCAGGACCGGGTCCTGGGCCTCGTCGGCGGGGACGGCGACGGCGACCAGCACGTCGGGCACCGGCTCCAGTTCGACGAACCGCCACGGGCGGGCCGTGTCGTCGGCCGGCGGGGTGAAGGCGCGTACGCCGCGTTCGTCGTCCAGCGTGAAGGCGAACGCGTCGAAGGGCAGCCCGAGACCCAGGCCCCGGGCCTTGGAGTAGGCCTCCTTGAGGGTCCACACGCGCAGCGCGCGCCGGTCGCGGGCCGGCCCGGCGGCGG
>LRTP01000918.1 GCA_001550305.1 Streptomyces diastatochromogenes | reverse complement strand
GGGACTGGGGGCGTGCGGCGCCGGTCAGGGAGCCGTAGCGGCCGCGCGGCACCGTGCGTTTGGCGCGGTGCGCCGTGGACCCGGCGGTGCGCCCCGAACCCAGGAGCGCACGCATCGGTGCGAGCGTGTCGTTCGTGAGCCGACCGGACCAGGCCAGGTCCCAGATCGTGTCGGCGAGTTGGGGATCGGTGGCGTCGGGGTGGGTGGTGGCGCGGACCTGGTCGGTGATCTGGCGGAAGAACAGGCCATAGCCCCCGGAGAGGGCGTCCAGCACCGACTGGTGCAGGGCGGTCAGCTCCAGGGGGTGCGGGTCCGGGAGGAGCAGTGGGGCCGCGTCCGCGAGATAGAGCGAGACCCAGCCGTCCTTGCCCGGCAGCGCCCCGGCCCCGGCCCAGACCACCTCTCCGGCGGCCGTGAGTTCGTCGAGCAGCGCGGGGGCGTAACCGGAGACGCGGGAGGGCAGGACCAGCTTCTCCAGGGCGGAGGCGGGCACCGAGGCGCCCTGCAACTGCTCGATGGCGCGCACCAGTCCGTCGATGCCGCGCAGCCCGTGCCCGCTGTCGACGTGCTGCCACTGCGGCAGGAACTGTGCGAGCGCGGCGGGCGGCACCGGCTCCAACTCGTGGCGCAGGGCCGCGAGCGAACGGCGCCGCAGTCTGCGCAGCACGGCCGCGTCGCACCACTCCTGGCCGATGCCCGCCGGATGGAACTCCCCTTGGACGACGCGGCCGTTCGCCGCGAGGCGTTGCAGTGCTCCGTCCGTGACGGCCGTGCCGAGACCGAAGCGGGCGGCGGCGGTGGTGGAGGTGAACGGGCCGTGGGTGCGGGCGTAGCGCGCGAGGAGGTCGCCGAGCGGGTCCTTGACCGGCTCCGTGAAGGCCTCGGGGACGCCGACGGGCAGCGCCGTGCCCAAAGCGTCGCGCAGGCGGCCGGCGTCCTCGATGGCCGCCCAGTGGTCGGCGCCGGCGATACGGACCTTGATGGCGCGGCGGGCGGAGGCCAG
>LRTP01000917.1 GCA_001550305.1 Streptomyces diastatochromogenes | reverse complement strand
GCCCCACCGACGCCCCTGCCGCCCGCCCCGCCGCCGCGAACGTCGTCGTCGACCAGCCCGGCGCCTCCGTACGCCTCGCGGGCTGCTGCACGCCCGTACCGCCCGACGAGGTGACCGGCTTCGCCGTACGCGGGGGAGTGGTGACCGTCCACCGCGTGGAGTGCGCCGGAGTGGCGCGCATGAAGAGCTCGGGGCGCGCGGAGGTGGAGGTGCGCTGGGGCGACACCACCGAGTGCCGGGTCACGCTGGTCGCCGAGTCCTTCGGACGCCCGCATCTGCTCGCCGACCTCACCGAAGCCATCGCCCTGGAGGGCGTCGCGATCGTCTCGGCCACCGTCGAACCTCCCAGCCAGCAGCGCGTACGCCACACGTACACGCTGCAACTCCCGGACGCGGCCCGCCTTCCCGGGCTGATGCGCGCGATGCGGAACGTGCCGGGCGTGTACGACGTGAGCCGGGCGCAGCACGCGGCGGCTGCCACGCAGTAGCACCCGATCGGGTGGGCCCGGTGCGAGTCGTCGCCGCGGGGCGGGTGCGCGCTGGTAGCCGTGGTCCATGCTGCTCACCCCCCGCACCAGGAAACGTCGTATCCAGGGGGCGCTCCTCGCCTCCGCCGTCTCGGTCTGTCTCGTCGCCGCGAGCGCCCCGTCCCCGGCCACGCCCCTAGGTATCGGTGACCGCCTCTTCCCGCACCTGGGCAATCCCGGGTACGACGTCAAGTCGTACGACCTCTCCTTCACCTACCCCGGCGTCAACGACAAACCGCTGGCGGCCGTCACCACGATCGACGCCGTCACGTCCCAGCGGCTCGAGCGCGTCAATCTGGACTACACGCACGGCACGGTGGAATCGGTCGAGGTCAACGGCGCGCCGGCGACGTTCACGAGCGCCGGGGAGGACCTGGTGGTGACGCCCGGGGAGCCGGTACCCGCGGGCGGCTGGATGCGGATCACCGTGCGGCACTCGAGCGACCCGGTCACCACCGGGAACGGGGACGGCGGCTGGGTGCGGACGAAGGACGGCCTCGCCATGGCCAACCAGGCCGACGCAGCGCACATGGTCTTCCCGTGCAACGACCACCCCTCGGACAAGGCGATGTTCACCATCCACGTCACCGCGCCCGACGGGTACACCGCCGTGGCCAACGGCCTGCCCGCCGGGGTGGACCGGGCCGGCGGGTCCACCACGTGGACGTACCGCACCAGGCACCCCATGGCCACGGAACTCACCCAGGTGTCCATCGGCCGCTCCAGCGTGGCGCACCGCGAGGGTCCGCACGGCCTGCCGCTCCGTGACGTCGTGCCCACCAAGGACCGTGAGCTGCTGGAACCGTGGCTCAAGAAGACGCCCGACCAGATCGCCTGGATGGAGAGCAAGGTCGGCCCGTACCCCTTCGAGACCTACGGGCTGCTGATGGCCCAGGCGCAGACCGGCTTCGAGCTGGAGACACAGACACTCTCCCTCTTCGAGAGAGAGTTCTTCACGGAGCCCGCGCTGCCCAAGTGGTACGTCGAGTCGATCATGGTGCACGAGCTGTCGCACCAGTGGTTCGGCGACAGCGTCAGCCCCCGCGTCTGGTCCGACCTGTGGCTCAACGAGGGCCACGCGACCTGGTACGAGGCCCTGTACGCCGAGGAGAAGGCGGACAAGCCCATGGAGACCCGTATGAAGGCGGCCTACCGTGCCTCCGACTCCTGGCGGGCCGCAGGAGGGCCGCCCGCGGCGCCCAAGGAGCCCGCTCCGGGACGGAAGATCAGCATCTTCCGGCCGAGCGTCTACGACGGGGCCGCGCTCGCCCTGTACGCGCTGCGCCAGGAGATCGGACACCCCACCTTCGAGCGCCTGGAGCGCACCTGGGTCGCCCTCCATCGGGACGGCACGGCCACCACCGCGGACTTCGAGCGGCTCGCGTCCAACCTCGCGAACCGTGACCTGAGCGGGTTCTTCCGGGCCTGGCTCTACGGCACGAAGACGCCGCCGATGCCCGGTCACCCGGACTGGAAGAGCGACGCCCCGAAGGCACGCAAGGGCGCCTGAGAACTCGGATGACGAGACGGGACGTGCCGTGCGACCATCATCAGGTCGGCGGCGCGGCCCCGCGGAGGGTTGGCCCGGCGGAATCCGGGAATCTCCCGGTGGTCCCGGACGTTCTTGCTTGTGACGGGCGGTGTCCGTCGCCGAACAGGTTTCACCAGTGACGCCATCGATACCACCAGTGACGTATCGGTGTCCCCATCGACGTAAGGATCCAATGACCTCCTCTTCTTCCCCTTCCCAGGACGCGCAGAGCCTCGCGCAGAACTACCCCGAAGGTCTTCGGGCCGATGCCCTGATGGAAGAGGACGTCGCCTGGAGCCACGAGATCGACGGAGAGCGGGACGGCGAACAGTTCGATCGCTCCGAGCGCGCGGCCCTGCGCCGTGTGGCGGGCCTCTCCACCGAGCTCGAGGACGTCACCGAGGTCGAGTACCGACAGCTCCGTCTGGAGCGCGTCGTCCTCGTCGGTGTGTGGACCACGGGAACGATTCAGGACGCGGACAACTCGCTCGCCGAGCTGGCAGCCCTCGCGGAGACCGCGGGCGCGCTCGTGCTCGACGGCGTCGTCCAGCGCCGGGACAAGCCCGACGCGGCCACGTACATCGGATCCGGCAAGGCCAACGAGCTGCGGGACATCGTCCTGGAGACCGGCGCCGACACCGTGATCTGCGACGGTGAGCTGAGCCCCGGCCAGCTGATCCACCTCGAGGACGTCGTCAAGGTCAAGGTCATCGACCGTACGGCCCTGATCCTCGACATCTTCGCCCAGCACGCCAAGTCCCGAGAGGGCAAGGCGCAGGTCGCGCTCGCGCAGATGCAGTACATGCTGCCGAGGCTGCGCGGCTGGGGTCAGTCGCTGTCCCGTCAGATGGGCGGCGGCAAGGGCGGCGGCCTCGCCACCCGTGGTCCCGGTGAGACCAAGATCGAGACGGACCGGCGTCGTATCCGCGAGAAGATGGCGAAGATGCGCCGGGAGATCGCGGACATGAAGACCGGCCGCGAGATCAAGCGCCAGGAGCGCCGCAGGAACAAGGTGCCCTCGGTCGCCATCGCCGGCTACACCAACGCGGGCAAGTCCTCCCTGCTCAACCGCCTCACCGGCGCGGGCGTGCTCGTCGAGAACGCGCTGTTCGCGACCCTCGACCCGACCGTGCGCCGGGCCGAGACCCCGAGCGGGCGGCTGTACACCCTGGCCGACACGGTCGGGTTCGTACGGCACCTGCCGCACCACCTCGTCGAGGCGTTCCGCTCCACGATGGAGGAGGTCGGCGACTCCGACCTGATCCTGCACGTGGTGGACGGCTCGCACCCGGCGCCGGAGGAGCAGCTGGCCGCCGTGCGCGAGGTCATCCGCGACGTCGGCGCGACGGACGTGCCCGAGATCGTGGTGATCAACAAGGCGGACGCGGCCGACCCGCTGGTCCTCCAGCGGCTGATGCGGATCGAGAAGCGTTCCATCGCGGTCTCGGCCCGCACCGGGATGAACATGGACCAGCTGCTCGCGCTCATCGACAACGAGCTGCCCCGCCCCTCGGTCGAGATCGAGGCGCTCGTGCCGTACACGCACGGCAGGCTGGTCGCGCGCGCCCACTCCGAGGGCGAGGTGATCTCCGAGGAGCACACCCCGGAGGGCACCCTGCTCAAGGTGCGGGTGCACGAGGAACTGGCGGCCGACCTCGCGCCCTACGTTCCGGCGCCCGTCGCGCTCTAGCCGCCCGCTTCCGCAGGGATGACGTACGAAGGCCCGCACCCTCTCGCAGGGGGCGGGCCTTCGTCGTGGCCGTGCGGTGGCGGTGAGAACGTGGGGCCGACCGCGCCCGCGGCGCGCCGGGCGTACGTACGGAACGCATGCTGGTGCAACCCCCGTTGAGGTGCTGACACCTCACTGTGCCCGGGCCATTGGGGGCGTACGGCGGTGGAGTGGTGAAGGTTTCCGTGCGCCACCCCACCACCGCCCGTGCGGCCCGTGGGCGATTCCTGTCAGGCCCGTCAGGTCACCGGCCTGCGCATCGTCGTCTCACGGGCCCGTGGTCCCACTGACCCCTTGTCTCACTGGCTCGCGAACTTCTTGCTCACCGAGTCGTACACACCCTTGGCGACCGCACCCAGGTGCGGACCCGCCAGCCAGCCCGCGCTGACCGGGCCGATCGAGGTGTTGGACACCAGGGCGGGCTTGCCGTCCGACCCGGTCGCCACCCAGCCGCCGCCGGACGAACCACCGGTCATGGTGCACCCGATGCGGTACATCGTCGGGTCCGCCTTGGCGATCGACAGACGGCCGGGCCTGTCGGTGCACTGGTACAGCTTCTGCCCGTCGAACGGCGCCGCCGCCGGGTAACCGGTCGCCGTGATGCTCGCGACCTTGGGTACGGCCGGAGCGTTGAAGTTCACCGGGAGCGCCGAACCGACCGTCTCCTCAAGCGACTTGCCGTTGCTGCCTTTCTCCGGCGTCACATGCAGGACCGCGTAGTCGTACGACGCGCCCTGGCCGCCGGTGGAGCCGCCCTGCGCGATCCACTGGTCCGAGGTCTGCGCCCAGTCGCTCCACCAGACACCGTACGGAGCGACCTCCGTCCGCGCGGCGTTCTGCAGCTGGGCGGACGTCCTGCCGGCGTTGTTGTACGAGGGCACGAAGGCGATGTTGCGGTACCAGCCGCCCTTCTTGCCGGCGTGCACACAGTGGCCCGCGGTCCACACGAGGTTCGACTTGCCCGGGTGCGCGGGGTCCTCGACCACGGTCGCCGAGCAGACCATCGTGCCCTCGGGGGAGTCGAAGAACACCTTGCCCGCCTCGGGCACGTTGTCGTGGTAGGCGGCGCTCACGGCCTTCGCCGCCACGGGCGCCGGAGTGGCGTCGGTGACGCCCTGGTCACCGGAGAGGTCGTTCTCGTCGACGCCCTTGTTCTTGTCCGGGTCGTTGGCGCCGCGCATCCGGTCCGGGTCCCACAGCCCCTTGATGATGGGGTTGACGAAGTCGTTGGCCTCGCGCAGCCAGTCGTCCTTGTTCCAGTTCTTCCAGGCGCCGTTCTTCCACTTGTCGATGTCGATCCCGTGCTCTTTGAGCTTGTTCTTGATGTCGTCCGGGATCTTGATCTTGTCGTCGCCACTCTGGGACGCCGACGCGCCGGCCTGGCCGCTCGCGTTGCTGTTGCCCGAGTCGCAGGCGGTGGCGGTCAGCGCCAGCGCCGCCGTCAGGCCGACGGCGGCCAGTACGGGGGAGGTTCTGCGGCGCGCGCTCCTCCCTCGACGAGCGGCGAAGGACGGGCGTATGGATCGCATGGTGTAACTCCCCCTGGACGTAAGAGAACCTGTCAGGATCCGCCGATCCAAAGTCCCTCGGTACGGGACACAGGTGCATCGTTCGGTGTTCTGAACGGCACCACACACTATGCGCTCGCTGTGGGGGACATCCCACGGAACGGCAACGGTTCCGTCACGGCAAGGATCTTCGACCCACCCGCTTCCCCGAGCCAGTCGCGTCGTTGGTACGTACGGGGGCCTGCCGCCTGCGCTCAGAGCCCCCTGCCAACTCGCCTCTGGACAGCGGGAGGACCTGAAGTCGTGGCCGTGACCGAGTCTGCGGTGGTACCGGTGGGGCGCGAGCCCGAGGAGACGCGGGAGGCCGTGTCCGGAGTGTCCGAGAGGGTGCGAGAGACGGTGCCCGGAGTGTCCGAGGGGGCGCGCGCGGCGCACGAGGGGATTCTGCGGCGTCAGTCGGCGCGCGAGTCGGCGGCCCGCACCTACGCGCGCGCCCTGCCGATCGTCCCCGTGCGGGCGCGGGGGCTGACCATCGAGGGCGCGGACGGGCGCCGTTACCTCGACTGTCTCTCCGGCGCGGGCACCCTGGCTCTTGGACACAACCACCCGGTGGTCCTGGAGGCGATCAGAATAGTCCTCGACTCCGGGGCGCCACTGCACGTCCTCGACCTGGCCACACCCGTCAAGGACGCCTTCACCACCGAGCTGTTCCGCACGCTGCCCCCGGAGTTCGCCGCCCGCGCGCGGGTGCAGTTCTGCGGACCCGCCGGGACGGACGCCGTCGAGGCCGCGTTCAAACTGGTGCGCGCGGCGACCGGACGCACCGGAATGCTCGCCTTCACCGGTGCCTATCACGGGATGACCGCGGGGGCGCTCGAAGCATCCGGGGGCGCGACCGAGGTACGGGTCGCGCGCCTGCCCTACCCCCAGGACTACCGCTGCCCGTTCGGCATCGGCGGTGAGCGGGGTGCCGAACTCGCGGCGCGCTGGACCGAGTCCCTGCTCGACGACACCAAGTCCGGCGTGCCACGCCCCGCCGGGATGATCCTCGAACCCGTCCAGGGCGAGGGCGGGGTGATTCCCGCGCCCGACGACTGGATGCGCCGGATGCGCGAGATCACCGCGGCGCGCTCCATCCCCCTGATCGCGGACGAGGTCCAGACCGGCGTCGGACGCACCGGAGCCTTCTGGGCCGTGGAACACAGCGGGATCACCCCGGACGTGATGGTCCTGTCCAAGGCCATCGGAGGCAGTCTGCCGCTGGCCGTCGTCGTCTACCGCGACGACCTCGACGTCTGGCAACCGGGCGCCCACGCGGGCACGTTCCGCGGCAACCAACTGGCCATGGCCGCGGGCACGGCGACCCTCGCGTACGTCCGCGAGAACGGACTGGCCGAGCGCGCGGCGACCCTGGGCTCCCGCATGCTCACTCAACTCCGCGGACTCGCCGAGGAGTTCCCGTGCATCGGTGACGTACGGGGCCGCGGGCTGATGATCGGCGTCGAGCTGGTGGATCCCGAGACAGCCCCGGACACCCCCACCGACGGCCCCCGGCCCGCCGCCCCCGAACTCGCCGCCGCCGTGCAGCGCGAGTGCCTGCGCCGCGGTCTGATCGTGGAGCTGGGCGGGCGCCGCGCGAGCGTGGTGCGACTCCTCCCGCCCTTGACGATCAGCGACGAACAGGCGACCGCGGTGCTCGATCGACTGGCGGACGCGGTGGCGACGGTGGCTGCGGCGGCGGCGCGAGCGGGACTG
>LRTP01000916.1 GCA_001550305.1 Streptomyces diastatochromogenes | reverse complement strand
CGGCCGGGCACGGTCGGGGATCCGCATCCGGTGAGCACGCCGGATAGGGCCTGCGACCGCCGCGGGCGGCCCCTACGGCGGTCCCCTCGACGGGCCCCCGCGCCCGGGCGGGACGCAGGCCCCACTCGGACCATCCCACTCGGACCATCCCACTCGGACCACCCCACTTGCCCCCCACTCGACCGGACCACCGTCCGCCCACCCGGACCGACCAGGAACGCCCCACGCCCCACGCACGCCAGTACCGCCCCGGTTCGTCGCCGCACGAGCCTGAACGACCCCGAGGAACTCTCTTGAACGCCACCCCCACACCCGACGGCCGTCCCGACACCCACGAGCGAGCGGCCTGTGGCACGCAGACCCCCCCGGCTCCGGGAGCCGACGCGGTCCCCCGGCAGAAGGGAGGGGCCCGGGAGACCGAGCGGCTGCGCGGCGCCACCGCCGACCTGCTGGAGCACCCCGCCGCCCACACCGCGGCCCAGGCGGCGGCGGTCGAGAACCTGTTGCGCTGCTGGGTACGGGAGAACAACCTGCCCGCCCCCACCGACGGCACCCTGCGCATCCCCCTCCCGGCCAGCGGCACCTCCCTCCTGACGCCGGTCCACCACTGGTCCCCGACCGGCTGGCACCGCTTCGGCCTCCCGCACCTCGCCGACGCTCCCGAGGGAGCACCGCCCGCCGACGCCGTCACCGTGGCGGCGCTGCTCGCGCGCCAAGCGGCGATGGGCCAGGGGACGACGAGCACGGCCGAGGTGACGTCGACGCCCGTTTCCGAAACCGGCCCCGCCGGGGACGGCGCCGACCTGGTCGGCCGTGTCGCCGACTCGGTACGGCGGACCGTCGTGTTCATCAACGACCGCAGGGAACGGCCCGCCGACACCCCCGACTTCTTCCTCGCCGCCGAACAAGCACTCGTGCTGGGGCACCCGTGGCACCCCACCCCGAAGAGCCGGGAAGGGCTCTCCGACGCCGAAGCGCGGCTTTACTCACCCGAGTTGCGCGGCTCCTTCCCGCTGCACTGGATGGCGGTCGCCCCCACGGTCCTGGCGGCCGACTCGGCGTGGACGGAGCGCGGCCGACCCGTTCCCGCGCAGCAGATCACCGCGCGGCTGGCCGGAGCCGGGCTGTCCCTGCCCGACGGGTACGCCGCCCTGCCGCTGCACCCCTGGCAGCTGGCCGACGTCCGGCACCGACCCGAGACCGCGGCCCTGCTCGACGCCGGACTGCTCCGGGACCTCGGCCCGCACGGCCCCGCCTGGCATCCGACCTCCTCCGTCCGCACCCTCTACCGCTCCGGCGCCCCCGCGATGCTCAAGCTGTCGCTGGGCCTGCGGATCACCAACTCCCGCCGTGAGAACCTCCGCAAGGAGCTCCACCGCGGCGTGGAGGTCCACCGTCTGCTGCGCGGCGGCCTGTCCAAGCAGTGGCAGTCCGCCCACCCGGGCTTCGACATCGTCCGCGACCCGGCCTGGCTCGCCGTCAACGCCCCGGACGGCACCCCCCTGGCCGGGCTCGACGTGATGATCCGCCACAACCCGTTCGGGCCGACCGACGACGCCGGCTGTGTCGCGGGGCTCGTCTCTCCCCGGCCCCACGCCCGACCCGGCGCACGCAGCGGATCCGAGGACCGGCCCGTGATGCGATCCCGACTCGCCGAGATCGTCACCCGCCTCGCCGGACGCACCAGCAGGCCCCGTGGCGCCGTCGCCGCCGAGTGGTTCCTGCGCTACCTCGAGCACGTCGTACGCCCGGTGCTCTGGCTCGACAGCGAGGCGGGCATCGCGCTGGAAGCACACCAGCAGAACACCCTGCTCCTGCTGGACCCCGAGGGCTGGCCCACGGGTGGCCGCTACCGCGACAACCAGGGCTACTACTTCCGCGCGTCCCGGCGTGCCGAGCTGGACGCCCGGCTGCCCGGCATCGGCGAACACAGCGACACCTTCGTCTCCGACGAGGTCACCGACGAACGCTTCGCCTACTACCTGGCGATCAACAACGTGCTCGGCCTCATCGGCGCGTTCGGCTCGCAGCACCTCGCCGACGAGCAACTGCTGCTCGCCGCCTTCCGCCGCTTCCTCACCGACGTGGCCTACGGCCCGGCCCGACTGCGTACGCCTTTGCCCGCCCACCTCCTCGACTCGCCCGTCCTGCGCTGCAAGGCCAACCTGCTGACCCGGCTGCACGGCCTCGACGAACTCGTCGGCCCGGTCGACACCCAGTCCGTCTACGTCACCCTGGCCAACCCGCTCCATTCCTGACGAAGCCGCCCTCACCGACCCCCTGCCATTCCTGACGAAGTCATCCTCGCCAACCCCCTGCCGGCCCTGAGGAACATGTCCCACCCCGTCTCCTGAGAGGAGCGTCGCCGTGCCTCCCACCGATGCGAGCACCGACGCCGGTACCGCCCCCGTCACCGACCTCGGCACCGCCCCGGGCCCCGGGCCGGGCACGGACAACGAGGACACCCTCGACCTGCGCCTGCCCGACGAGCTCCTCGCGCTCCTCGGCTCCGAGGTCGAGTCGGCCGGGGGAGACGACCTGCTCGACCGCATCGGTGGCTGGGGCCCGATCGCCACTCCCGTGGGCACCTTCCACCTGGTCCCCGTCCGAGTGGAGCGTGATCTCCCGCTCGTCTCCCGCTGGATGAACGACCCCGCCGTCGCGGAGTTCTGGGAGCTGGCAGGGCCCGAGTCGGTCGCGGAAGAACATCTGCGCCGCCAGCTCGACGGCGACGGCCGCAGTGTGCCCTGCCTCGGCGTGCTGGACGGCGCCCCGATGAGCTACTGGGAGATCTACCGCGCGGACCTCGACCTCCTGGCCCGCCACTATCCCGCCCGCCCGCACGACACCGGCCTTCACCTCCTCGTCGGCGGTGTCGCCAACCGCGGACGAGGCCTCGGCTCCGCCCTGCTCCGCGCCGTCGCCGACCTCGTACTGGACAGGCGACCGGCCTGCGCCCGCGTCGTCGCGGAACCCGACCTCCGCAACATGCCCTCCGTCGCCGCCTTCCTGAGCGCGGGCTTCCGGTTCTCCGCCGAGGTCGACCTGCCCGGCAAACGGGCAGCCCTCATGGTCCGGGACCGGAGCCTGCGCGATCTGCTGTAGCGCCCTGCCCTCACCGCACCGCTCGTTCCGATCCGGTTCCCTGTCAAGGAGTCCCCGTGCCGCATCCATCCGCCACCCCGGCATCCGGAGAGCTGCCCGCCTTGTACGACCCGCCCGAGCTGCGCAAAGACCGATGGGACCAGGTCGGCCGCCGACTCCTCGCGAAAATGATCGGCGAGTTCGCCCACGAGGAGATCGTCAGACCGGAACCGGAGTCCGATCTGGATCCGGGGTCGGAGCCGGGTTCGAGGTCGGAGCCAGGTTCGGGGTCGGAGCAGGAGCCGGGTTCGGAGGCTCGACGGGGCGCGGAGGGAAAAGTGGCCCCCCTCCGCGGTGAGCACCATCCGGCGACCGGCCTCGATACCTCCGCCGGAGCGGCCTCCTCGCGACCCTCACCACGCCCCGCCTCCGCCCACCACGACACCCCGTACCGGGACACCCCGCACGAGAACATCGCGCACGAGAACAGCGGCACCCTCCGTCCCTACGCCCTGCGCCTCGACGCCGGCGGCAGCCTCTCCTTCCGCGCCCGTCGTGCCTCGTACGACAGCTGGCGCGTCGACCCCGCCTCGCTCACCCTCACCGAGGAGGGGGCTGAGCCGTGCCCCTTCACCGACCCGCTCGGCTTCCTCACCCGGGCCCGCGGCACGCTGGAGATCGACGGCGCGACGCTCGGCCACGTGGTCCGTGAACTGAGCACGACGCTCGCCGCGGACGCCCGCCTCCACCGCGACGCCCGTACGGTGGCCGAACTGGCCGACCTCGGCTACGCCGAACTGGAGGGCCACCAGACCGGGCACCCCTGGATCGTGCTGAACAAGGGCCGTCTCGGCTTTTCCGCGACGGACGCCGCCGACTGGGCACCGGAGGCCCGCAGAGCGACGCCGATTCCCTGGATCGCGGTGCACACCACGCTCGCCACCTACCGAGGCGTCCCGAGCCTCCACTCCGCCGAACAGCTCTACGCGCGCGAACTCGCCCCCGCCACCAGGGAGTCCTTCGACGGGGTACTACGCGCGCGTGGGCTCATTCCGGAGTCGTACCTCTATCTGCCCGTGCACCCCTGGCAGTGGGACGACGTCGTGCTGCCGCTGTTCGCGCCCTCCGTAGCCGCGGGAGCGATCGTGCCGCTGCCCTCCGACGGCGACCTCCGGCTCCCGCAGCAGTCGATCCGTACGTTCCTCAACGTCTCGCACCCGGACCGGCACACGGTGAAACTGCCGCTGTCCGTGCTCAATACTTTGGTCTGGCGCGGCCTGCCGACGGAACGCACGCTCGCGGCGCCCGCCGTCACCGCCTGGATGCACGCCCTGCGAGATGCCGACCCCTTTTTGCGGGACACCTGCGGGGTGATCCTGCTCGGCGAGGTCGCCTCGGTGACCGTGAACCACCCCGTGTACGACGCCCTCCCCGAAGTGCCCTATCAGTACAAGGAGTTGCTCGGCGCGATCTGGCGCGAGCCGGTCTCGCGCCATCTGGCGCCCGGTGAACGCGCGCGCACCCTGGCCGCGCTCCTGCACACCGACCCGGACGGCCGCGCCTTCACCGCGGAGCTCGTCGCCCGCTCGGGCCTCGCCCCCAACGTCTGGCTCCGTCGCCTCTTCGCCGCGCTCCTGCCGCCGCTGCTGCACTTCCTCTATCGGTACGGCACGGTGTTCAGCCCCCATGGAGAGAACGCGATCGTCGTCTTCGACGACCACGACGTCCCCGTCCGCCTCGCGGTGAAGGACTTCGTGGACGACGTCAACGTGAGCGCGGACCCCTTGCCCGAGCACGCGACCATGCCGGACGACGTACGGAACGTACTGCTGACCGAGCCGCCGGCGTTCCTGACCCAGTTCATCCACTCCGGGCTCTTCGTGGGGGTCTTCCGCTATCTCGCACCGCTCTGCGAGGAACAACTGGGCGTTCCGGAGGCCGAGTTCTGGGCGCTCGTCCGGGCGGAGATCGTCCGCCACCAGGCGCGCTTTCCCGAGCTCAAGGAGCGCTACGAGATGTTCGACCTGCTCACTCCGCGTATCGAGCGCCTGTGCCTCAACCGCAACCGACTGCACCTCGACGGCTACCGCGACCGTCCCGAGCGCCCACACGCCGCGGTGCACGGCACGGTCCCGAACCCCCTCCACCGGCCTTGATCATCCGCCCCGTACTCGTTCTCGTCTTGATCGCGTCCGCAGGCCGGGCCTTGATCGCCCGATTGTCAGTGGCGCCCCGTAGGCTGGCAACGCTATGACAGAGCCCTCACTCCCCGAACTCCTGCATGCTGCCGTCACTGCCGTCGGCGGCACGGAGCGCCCTGGCCAGGTGACCATGGCCGAAGCCGTCGCGGGTGCCATCGACGACAGCTCCCACCTGCTGGTCCAGGCGGGCACCGGCACCGGAAAGTCGCTCGGCTACCTCGTGCCCGCGCTCGCCCACGGGGAGCGGGTGGTCGTGGCGACCGCCACCCTGGCGCTCCAGCGGCAGCTCGTGGAGCGCGATCTTCCGCGGACCGTCGACGCGCTGCACCCGCTGCTGCGCCGCCGCCCGGAGTTCGCGATGCTCAAGGGCCGGTCGAACTACCTGTGTCTGCACCGGCTGCACGAGGGAGTGCCGCAGGACGAGGAGGACGGCCTCTTCGACCAGTTCGAGGCGGCCGCGCCCACCAGCAAGCTGGGCCAGGACCTGCTGCGGCTGCGGGACTGGTCGGACGAGACCGAGACCGGCGACCGCGACGACCTCACGCCCGGCGTCTCCGACCGCGCGTGGGCTCAGGTGTCCGTTTCGTCCCGAGAGTGCCTGGGCGCCACCAAATGTGCCTACGGAGCGGAGTGCTTCGCCGAGATGGCCCGCGAGCGCGCCAAGCTCGCCGAGGTCGTCGTCACCAATCACGCGCTGCTCGCGATCGACGCCATCGAGGGCGCGCCGGTCCTCCCGCAGCACGAGGTGCTGATCGTCGACGAGGCCCATGAGCTGGTCTCCCGGGTCACCGGTGTCGCGACCGGCGAGCTCACGCCCGGCCAGGTCAACCGCGCGGTGCGCCGCGCCGCGAAGCTTGTCAACGAGAAGGCGGCCGATCAGCTCCAGACCGCCGCCGAGGGCTTCGAGCGGCTGATGGAGCTCGCACTTCCGGGCCGCCTGGAGGAGATCCCGGAGGATCTCGGATACGCGCTGATGGCACTGCGCGACGCCGCTCGTACGGTGATCTCGGCGATCGGCTCCACCCGCGACAAGTCCGTCCAGGACGAGGACTCCGTCCGCAAGCAGGCTCTCGCCTCGGTGGAGTCGGTGCACGACGTGGCGGAGCGGATCACCAACGGCTCCGAGTGGGACGTCGTCTGGTACGAGCGGCATGACCGCTTCGGCGCCTCGCTCCGCGTCGCTCCCATGTCCGTCTCCGGCCTCCTCAGGGAGAAGCTCTTCGCGGACCGTTCCGTCGTCCTGACGTCCGCCACCCTGAAGCTCGGCGGTGACTTCAACGGAGTGGGGGCGTCGCTGGGACTCGCCCCGGAGGGCACCGAGGGCGATGACCTCCCGCAGTGGAAGGGCGTCGACGTCGGCTCGCCCTTCGACTACCCCAAGCAGGGCATTCTGTACGTGGCCAAGCACCTGTCCCGCCCCGCGCGCGACGGCGACCGTGGCGACATGCTGGACGAGCTGACCGAGCTGATCCAGGCCGCGGGCGGGCGCACGCTGGGGTTGTTCTCCTCGATGCGGGCCGCCCAGCTCGCGGCGGAGGAGCTGCGCTCGCGCATCCCCGAGTACCCCATCCTGCTGCAGGGCGAGGAGACGCTCGGCGAGCTGATCAAGAACTTCTCGGCCGACCCCAAGACCTGCCTCTTCGGCACGCTCTCGCTCTGGCAGGGTGTCGACGTCCCCGGGCCCAGCTGCCAGCTCGTCGTCATGGACAAGATCCCCTTCCCGCGCCCCGACGACCCGCTGATGAGCGCCCGCCAGAAGGCCGTCGAGGAGAACGGCGGCAACGGCTTCATGGCCGTCGCCGCGACCCACGCGGCGCTGCTGATGGCCCAGGGCGCCGGCCGCCTGGTACGGGCCACGGGTGACCGGGGCGTGGTGGCCGTACTGGACCAGCGCCTCGCGACGGCGCGCTACGGCAGTTATCTCAAGGCGTCCCTCCCCGACTTCTGGTACACCACGGACCGCAACCAGGTACGCAGGTCGCTCACCGCGATCGACGCGGCGGCCCGGAAGGCGGAGGAGACGGTGGGGGCGGGGGAGACGGACGAGGAGTAGGTCTTCCTGGCGGCAGGCTGAGGGAACCCGCGCACTTGGCCCGAGGCGGGCCTGCCCGGGTGCCCCTACGGGCGGAGTTGCTCCGCCTCGGATGCCCCGTCGGCCAAACAACACCACCCACACGGCCACACCCGACCCCCGCGACCTATCGGTCCTGTGGGCGGCCCCAGGTCCGGCGCGTGCTCTCAGGCTCGGGGTCTCCGGCCCGAGCCTGCCCCTGACCCTCCCGACACCCGAGCATGCCGCGAGACGCGCGCACATGTCGCTGGTCTCCCGAGCACGCCGACCGGGGCCCGCACATGTCGGACGGCGCCCGAGCACGTTGCCCGACGCCCGCGCATATCGCTCGGCGCCCGCACATTTCCCTCGGAGCCTGTGGACGGTTCTCCTGCCCCCCCCGCGAGTAAAGGCCCCCCGGGAGCTCCCCTCGGGGACGTGTCTCGTCAGGGCGGGCCATCTCTGGACACCGCGCGCCCCGCCAACTCCCCCGCCTGACCCCCGGAGGGCAACGCACAGGGCCCCGGAACCGGCGCAGGTGGTCCCGGGGCCCGGTCAAGGGCGGGGCGGGGTGTCCCGCCCGGCGTGTGCCGTCACACGCGCCGCAGCACCGCCACCACCTTGCCCAGGATGGTCGCCTCGTCGCCGGGAATCGGCTGGTACGCGGCGTTGTGCGGGAGGAGCCACACATGGCCGTCCTCACGCTTGAACCGCTTCACCGTGGCCTCGCCGTCCAGCATCGCGGCCACGATGTCACCGTTCTCCGCGACCGGCTGGCGCCGGACCGTCACCCAGTCCCCGTCGCAGATGGCGGCCTCGATCATCGAGTCGCCGACGACCTTCAGGACGAACAGCTCGCCGTCACCGACCAGCTGCCGGGGGAGGGGGAAGACGTCCTCCACCGACTCCTCGGCCAGGATCGGGCCACCGGCGGCGATACGGCCGACGAGCGGCACGTACGACGCGGCCGGCTTGCCCGCCGTGTCCGTGGGCTGTGCCGAGGACTGGTCGGAGCCCCGGACCTCGTACGCCCGCGGACGGTGCGGATCGCGGCGCAGGAAGCCCTTGCGCTCCAGTGCCATCAGCTGGTGGGCGACCGACGAGGTGCTGGAGAGGCCGACCGCCTGTCCGATCTCCCGCATCGACGGCGGGTAGCCGCGCCGCTGCACGGAGTCCCGGATGACCTCGATCACCCGGCGCTGCCTGTCGGTGAGTCCCGAGCTGTCGGCGCGGATGCCTGGAGGTCGCCCTGGCAGGGAGCGCTTGGGCCCCTCATGATTCGTGGCTTCGTTCATCGCATGCACCGGCTCGAGTCGGCCCTGGGAGCGGTCCTGGGCAGTGATGGTGGCACTGTCTGCGGTGGTGGTCACGTCGGCCCCTCTCGATGGTCTCCCTGCTGGACAACGGTAGTTGCTTTCGAAAGGTTGCGCCAAACACACGTTCGAGTGAAAAATCGCGGATTGTCTGTCGTGATCATGTGTCTGGGTGTATAGCCAACGATGCATCCGGCGGACAAAAGGTCTCATTGCTGTACTCTTCACCGCCGGGGCGATGACCGTGCCGACAGATGTGGGCCGCGGCCCAGTCTGCCATCCGGCACCCCGTAAGTCGGGTACCGGCCCCCTTCCGCGCGCTGACCACGGTATCTCCGTGTGTCCGGGATCGGTATGGCCGTGCGGCACATGCCATTACGTGCGCGACACGCGTGTCCTGGGTGAATTTACGGGTCGATCCCCACATCTAGTGGTTGGATTGCTGTAGCAGCCCAGAAGTTGTGGTCCCCCGGGTCTTCGAGCCTCCGGCCATCGCCTATGCTTGGGGCTGCTTCGAGGGGCCCGAGAGGTCCCGCGAGGTCTATGAGTCGTGCTGTGAAGGAGGGTTGGAGCCATGCACTGCCCCTTCTGCAGGCACCCCGACAGCCGTGTCGTCGACAGCCGTACGACCGATGACGGCACGTCGATCCGCAGGCGCCGCCAGTGCCCCGACTGCTCCCGTCGTTTCACGACGGTGGAGACGTGCTCGCTGATGGTGGTCAAGCGGTCCGGCGTGACCGAACCCTTCAGTCGTACCAAGGTCATCAACGGCGTGCGCAAGGCGTGTCAGGGGCGGCCGGTCACCGAGGATGCGCTCGCCCAGCTCGGCCAGCGGGTCGAGGAGGCGGTGCGGGCCACCGGGAGCGCCGAGCTGACCACCCACGACGTGGGTCTGGCCATACTCGGCCCGTTGCAGGAACTCGACCTCGTCGCCTATCTGCGCTTCGCGTCCGTGTACCGGGCGTTCGACTCGCTCGAGGACTTCGAGGCCGCCATCGTGGAACTCAGGGAAGAGACGAAGCAGCGCCCCGCCGCGGACGAGGAAGACGCGGGCGAGGTGGATGCGGACGTGGCAGCCGCGGAAGCGGAGCGCCCGGAAAGCGACCGCGGGTCCGGAGGGACCGTCCAGGTCCCCGTGCCCGCCAACGCCGCCGACTGACGGAAGGGCCGACTCGGATCGGCCCCCAGCGGTGGCGACCAAAGACCTGTTGCGGGCGGCCGCGTAGTGGCACCCGCAGCACCAGACACACACCGTGCCATGGGAAGAACGTGGCACTTCAGGGCGTTTTAGCCCGATACAGGGAGGCGGCATGACAGAGACGGCGAGCGGTCCGGCACGAGGTTCCCGCGCCAAGGGCACCAAGGCCAGCAAGGGACTGCGCATCGAGCGCATCCACACCACCCCCGGCGTGCATCCGTACGACGAGGTGGAATGGGAGCGCCGTGACGTCGTCATGACCAACTGGCGCGACGGCTCGATCAATTTCGAGCAGCGTGGCGTCGAGTTCCCCGGCTTCTGGTCGGTGAACGCGGTCAACATCGTCACCAGCAAGTACTTCCGTGGTGCCGTGGGCACCCCGCAGCGCGAGGTGAGCCTCAGGCAGCTCATCGACCGCATCGTGAAGACGTACCGGAAGGCCGGCGAGGACCACAAGTACTTCGCCTCGCCCGCCGACGCCGAGATCTTCGAGCACGAGCTGGCGTACGCGCTCCTGCACCAGATCTTCAGCTTCAACAGCCCGGTCTGGTTCAACGTCGGGACGCCTCAGCCCCAGCAGGTCTCGGCCTGCTTCATCCTGTCCGTCGACGACTCCATGGAGTCGATCCTCGACTGGTACAAGGAAGAGGGCATGATCTTCAAGGGCGGCTCCGGCGCCGGCCTGAACCTCTCCCGTATCCGCTCCTCCAAGGAGCTCCTCTCCTCGGGCGGCAACGCCTCGGGTCCCGTCTCCTTCATGCGCGGTGCCGACGCCTCCGCAGGAACGATCAAGTCGGGTGGCGCCACGCGCCGCGCGGCCAAGATGGTCATCCTCGACGTCGACCACCCCGACATCGAGGACTTCATCGAGACCAAGGTCAAGGAGGAGGAGAAGATCCGCGCCCTCCGTGACGCGGGCTTCGACATGGACCTGGGCGGCGACGACATCACGTCCGTCCAGTACCAGAACGCCAACAACTCGGTCCGTGTGAACGACACGTTCATGAAGGCGGTCGAGGAGGGCGGCAAGTTCGGTCTCACCTCCCGTATGACCGGCGAGGTCATCGAGGAGGTCGACGCCAAGACGCTCTTCCGCAAGATGGCCGAGGCCGCCTGGGCCTGCGCCGACCCGGGCATCCAGTACGACGACACGATCAACCACTGGCACACGTGCCCGGAGTCCGGTCGTATCAACGGCTCGAACCCGTGCAGCGAGTACATGCACCTGGACAACACGTCCTGCAACCTCGCCTCGCTGAACCTGATGAAGTTCCTCAAGGACGACGGCAAGGGCCACCAGTCCTTCGAGGTCGAGCGCTTCGCCAAGGTCGTCGAGCTGGTCATCACCGCGATGGACATCTCGATCTGCTTCGCGGACTTCCCGACCCAGAAGATCGGCGAGAACACCCGCGCCTTCCGTCAGCTGGGCATCGGCTACGCCAACCTGGGCGCCCTCCTGATGGCGACCGGTCACGCGTACGACTCCGACGGCGGTCGCGCCCTCGCCGGTGCCATCACCTCGCTGATGACCGGCACCTCGTACCGGCGTTCCGCCGAGCTCGCCGCCGTCGTCGGCCCGTACGACGGCTACGCCCGCAACGCGCAGCCGCACCAGCGCGTCATGAAGCAGCACTCCGACGCCAACGCCGTGGCCATCCGGGTGGACGACCTGGACACGCCGATCTGGGCCGCCGCCACGGAGGCCTGGCAGGACGTGCTGCACCTCGGTGAGAAGAACGGCTTCCGCAACGCGCAGGCCTCGGTCATCGCCCCGACCGGCACCATCGGTCTCGCGATGTCCTGCGACACCACCGGCCTCGAGCCCGACCTCGCGCTGGTCAAGTTCAAGAAGCTGGTCGGCGGCGGCTCGATGCAGATCGTCAACGGCACCGTTCCGCAGGCCCTGCGCCGCCTGGGCTACCAGGAGGAGCAGATCGAGGCGATCGTCGCCCACATCGCCGAGAACGGCAATGTCGTCGACGCCCCGAGCCTCAAGCACGAGCACTACGAGGTCTTCGACTGCGCCATGGGCGAGCGCTCCATCTCCGCGATGGGCCACGTCCGCATGATGGCCGCGATCCAGCCCTGGATCTCCGGCGCGCTCTCCAAGACGGTCAACCTGCCGGAGACGGCGACCGTCGAGGACGTCGAAGAGGTCTACTTCGAGGCGTGGAAGATGGGCGTCAAGGCGCTCGCGATCTACCGCGACAACTGCAAGGTCGGCCAGCCCCTCTCCGCCAAGACCAAGGAGAAGGAGAAGACCGAGGTTACGGCGAAGGCCGAGGAGACCATCCGCACCGCGGTCGAGAAGGTCGTCGAGTACCGCCCGGTCCGCAAGCGCCTCCCCAAGGGTCGTCCCGGCATCACCACCTCCTTCACGGTGGGCGGCGCCGAGGGCTACATGACCGCCAACTCCTACCCGGACGACGGTCTCGGCGAGGTCTTCCTGAAGATGTCGAAGCAGGGCTCCACCCTCGCGGGCATGATGGACGCCTTCTCGATCGCGGTCTCCGTGGGTCTGCAGTACGGCGTGCCCCTCGAGACGTACGTCTCGAAGTTCACGAACATGCGCTTCGAGCCGGCCGGCATGACGGACGACCCGGACGTGCGGATGGCGCAGTCGATCGTCGACTACATCTTCCGTCGCCTGGCGCTGGACTTCCTGCCCTTCGAGACGCGCTCCGCGCTCGGCATCCACTCCGCCGAGGAGCGTCAGCGTCACCTGGAGACGGGCTCCTACGAGCCGTCCGACGATGTCGACATGGACGTCGAGGGCCTGGCCCAGTCCGCGCCCCGTGCGCAGGAGCTGAAGGCCGTCGCCACCCCGAAGGCCGAGGTCGAGGCGGCGAAGCCCGCCCCGAAGCAGGCCCACACCAGTGCCGAACTGGTGGAGATGCAGCTGGGCATCCAGGCGGACGCCCCCCTGTGCTTCTCCTGCGGTACGAAGATGCAGCGGGCCGGTTCCTGCTACATCTGTGAGGGCTGCGGCTCGACCAGCGGTTGCAGCTGACCGAAGCCCTGAAGCCCTGAAGCCCTGAAGGGCGGCACGACCACCGGTCGTGCCGCCCTTCGGCGTTTTCTCGCTGCTACGGAGAAGGCTGTTTCAGGCGTCTCCTACGGAGAGGGCTGTTTCAGGTGTCGTGGCGCGTGCCCATGATGCGCGGGAACTCGGCCGGGTCGGTGTCGTAGCCGTGGATCCCCGGATGGAAGGTCCACTCTCCGGAGACGTCGCGTACGAACTCGCCGACGGTCGCGGCCGTGGCCCCCAGGACGCCGCCGAAGTTGTCCTCGGCCAGCACGGTGTAGCCCTCCCGCATGCGCAGGCCCGGGTTGAGGACGCCCACGAACGACTTGTGGCCGGAACGCTGCTGGATGAGTACGCCCACCACCACACGCGTGTAGCCGCTGTTGAGGCGGTCGAGTTCCAGCGTCATGACCTCGTCCCAGCCGAAGCCCTTGCCGTCCTTGCTGTCCCGGTTGAGATAGATGGTGCCGTCCGGGGAGCGGCTGTCGAAGTGCACCACATAGGCGGGAATGCCGTACGGATCGGCGGCCACGTACGTCGCCGCGATGATGTCGAGGTCGGTCGCGGGCTCGCCGACGGGACTCGGGTCCCACTTCACCGCGAGCTCGACCTTGCGGATGCCCTTGTTGAGACCGGTCATTGGATCTCCCCCTCCCCGTTCCCCATCTTCTTCAGCCCTCAACTGCTCTGTTGTCAAGGCCGGTTGTCCATCGTGCCACGCGCGCGGGGGCGCTCGCGCGGGTGCACTCCGCCGGAGCGTGACCGACGCCACGCTCCGTGGCCTTACGATGGCGCGGTGCTGGTCAAGTGGATTCGCTGCACCGTGGTGGACCGCCGCGGTTTCGAGCGGGGGCAGCGAAAGTGGGCGGGGCTGCTGGGTGAGCCGGGATTCCGGGGGCAGGGCGGGGGCTGGAGTCGAGGGCGGCCCGGGGTGGCGCACATCTTCGCCTTCTGGGAGAGCCGTGCCTTCTACGACTCCTTCATGGCCCGTTCGCACGACCGGCTCGCGGCTGCCCAGTCGGGGACCTTCAAGGACGCGCAGGCCAAACTCTTCGATCACCGGTTCGATGTGAAGACCGGCTTCGAGCCGCGCTTCACGGACGCCGACCTGCTGCGGGTGGCCCACTGCCGCATCCACGAGGAACGGGCCGAACACTTCGCGCTGATGCAGGAGAAGGTCTGGAATCCCGCGATGGCGGGCTCGCCCGGCATGGTGCGGGGCCTGTTCGGCGAGGGGCCGGGCCATGAGTTCCTGATCCTGTCCATGTGGCAGTCGGCCGCCGAACACGGTAAATACCGGGCCGAGCGGGTGGAACGGCTCGCGCTGCGCGCCCAGACCGAGGCCGACGTCGCGGCCCTGACCGGCGACATAGTGGCGCTGGAGCCCTCGTGGACGGTCTGACCGGAGTGCCGTCCGCGGGTGTGATCCTCGCGGAGAACATGTGACCTACGCCGTATGGAGCCCGTACGAGTGCTCGATCGGCCGTCAGCCGTTTTAGGGTCTTGGCATGGTTCGACCACGGCGTATCGTCCTTGTCCGGCACGGCGAGTCAGCGGGCAACGCCGATGACACCGTTTATGAACGCGAGCCCGACCACGCTCTGGCGCTCACCGAGAAGGGGTGGCAGCAGGCGGAGGAGACGGGAAAACGGTTGCGGGAGGTCTTCGGGCGAGAGCGCGTAAGCGTTTACGTGTCGCCGTACCGCCGTACGCACGAGACGCTCCGCGCCTTCCACCTCGACCCCGAGCTCATACGGGTGCGCGAGGAGCCGCGGCTGCGCGAGCAGGACTGGGGCAACTGGCAGGACCGCGACGACGTACGCCTCCAGAAGGCCTACCGGGACGCCTACGGGCATTTCTTCTACCGCTTCGCGCAGGGCGAGTCCGGCGCCGACGTCTACGACCGGGTCGGCGGCTTCCTGGAGAGCCTCTACCGGAGCTTCGAGGCCCCCGACCATCCGTCGAACGTGCTCCTGGTGACCCATGGCCTCGCCATGCGGCTGTTCTGCATGCGCTGGTTCCACTGGACGGTCGCGGAGTTCGAATCGCTGTCGAATCCGGGGAACGCCGAGATGCGGATGCTCGTCCTCGGTGACGACGGGAAGTACACGCTTGACCGTCCGTTCGAACGCTGGTGCGTACCCGAGTCGTACGGGGACCCCGGGATAGAGTGGCAGGGCGATGACCTCTGATTCCTCTCCCGGCGGACGCCTGGACCGCGCCCTGGCCAGCCTGCGTGGACTCGCGGTGGGGGACGCGCTGGGCTCGCGGTTCTTCGTGCCAGTGAACTACCCGCTGCTCAAGCGACGCGAGCTGCCGTCCGGCCCCTGGCGGTGGACGGACGACACCGAAATGGCCTCCTCCGTAGTGGCCGTTTTGGCCCGGCACCGTCGCATCGACCAGGACGCGCTGGCCGGCTCCTTCGCCGAGCACCACGATGTCGACCGGGGCTACGGTCCCGCGGTCAACCGGCTGCTGGGGCAGATCCGGGAGGGGGGTGACTGGCGGGCGCTGGCGTCCGCCCTCTTCAAGGGACAGGGCTCGTGGGGCAACGGCGCCGCGATGCGGATCGCCCCCCTGGGCGCCTGGTACGCGGACGACCCGGAGCAGGCGGTCCACCAGGCGGAGATCTCGGCCTACACCACCCACCAGCACCGCGAGGCCGTCGTGGGCGCCATGGCCGTCGCCGCGGCCGCCGCCCTGGCGGCCGACCC
>LRTP01000915.1 GCA_001550305.1 Streptomyces diastatochromogenes | reverse complement strand
CGAGGCACTGCTCGACGGCGTCGTCGCGCTCGTCCCGCGCAGCGCCGTGGGAGCCGGTCTGCGGCGCGCTCGCGACATGCTCGACTACGGGGACACCGCGACGGTCGCCGCCGTTCTGGGCTGCGGGCGGCGTACGACGGCGCACGACACGGTGCCGTTCGCGCTCTGGTCCGCGGCCCGGGCCCTGGGCGACTACGAAGAGGGCTTCTGGTCGACCGCCCAGGTGGGCGGCGACATGGACACGACCTGCGCCATCGTCGGCGGTGTGATCGCCGCGGGCAAGGCGGGGGCGCCGCCGGGGGAGTGGGTGGAGCGGACGGAGAGCCTGCCGGGTTGGGTGCGGGCGGGGGCGTAGGCCGCGGGGACGGTTCGGTGAGGCCGGAGAGTCCCCTGCGGAACGCGGTGCCCGGGCAGGGTCCGGGGTGGGCGTCGTGCGGCACGGATGCGGCTCCGGGCGTCCCGAGGCTCGTGGGGTAGCGCGTCGCACGGGGTCGGCCGTCGGCGCCGTACGGCGGTGCCCTGCTGGGCCGCCTGCGATGCCGTACCCCGGCCTGATGGTCCTTCCTTGGTGTCGGCCCGAGCGCGGCACGGCTCGGCCTTGGTGCCGCGCCGCGAGCCATAGGGCTCACCCCGGTCCCGTGGTGCCGCTCGCGGGGCCGCACAAGCTGCTGTACCGCTGGCTGCGGGGGCCGGACCCCCTGCCGTACCGCTGACTGGGGGCCCGGACCCCCTGCCCTACCTCCGGCAGGGGGACGCCCTCGGTGCCGTAAGACCTCGAAGGCCGCCCCTGGCGCCGTACAGCTGCTCGCAAGGCCAGGCCCCGGGGTGCACGCTCCGCTGCGGATGGCCGGACCGTGGACCTCGCCGTCGGTATCCCGGAACGGGGACCGGCCTCCGCAGCCCCCGCCACGCTTCGGCGGGCTCTGCCTCAGCCCGCGGCGGGCCCCGCCGTGCCCGAGAGAGCCTCCAGGTCGCTCTTGCGGACCCGGATCACCAGCGCGGCGGTGGCCAGGGCCAGTACCGCCATCGCGACGGCCGGGACGAAGGCGGTCGAGATGCCCTGGGCGAGCACGTCGTGGCCCCACGGAGCGGGCAGCTGGTGGGTCTTGGCGAACTCCGCCTTCTGCTCGGGCGAACCGTTCGCCAGGAACTTCGGCAGCTGCTTCTCCGCCTCGTCCCGGCTGGCCGAGCCGAAGACCGTGGTCAGGATGGACAGACCGAGCGAACCGCCCACCTGCTGGGTGACGTTGAGGAGTCCGGACGCGGCACCCGCCTCGTGCTGGGCGACGCCGGAGACCGCGGTCAGGGTCAGTGTCACGAAGTTCAGGCCCATGCCGAAGGCGAAGAGCAGCATCGGACCGAGGACCCCGCCGACGTACGTGCTGTCCGGGCTCATGAAGGTCAGCCAGCCGAGCCCGAGCGCGACGAGGGCGGAGCCGACGACCATGAACGGCTTGGGCCCGAGGACCGGCAGGAACCGCTGCGACAGCCCCGCTCCGATGCCGATCGCCGCCGTCACGGGCAGGAACGCCAGACCGGCCTGGATCGGGCTGTAACCCAGCACGTTCTGTACGAACAGGACGATGAAGAAGAACATCCCGAACATCGCCGCGGCCAGACTGAGCATGATCACGTACGTGCCGGAGCGGTTGCGGTCACCGAACATCTTCAGCGGGGTGATCGGTTCCTTCGCCCGGGTCTCGATGAACGCGAAGCCCAGCAACAGGACCAGCGCCGTGGCGAACGACCCGATCGTGAGGCTGTCGCGCCAGCCGTCCTCCGCGGCGCGGATGAACCCGTACACCAGGGAGGCCATACCGGCCGTCGAGGTGAGCGCGCCCGCCACGTCGAAACGTCCCGGATGGCGCTCGGACTCGTTGATGTACATCGGGGCGAGCACGGTGATCAGCACACCGATGGGCACGTTGACGAAGAGCACCCAGCGCCAGTCGAGCCACTCGGTGAGCATGCCGCCCGCAAGCAGCCCGATGGCGCCGCCGCCCGCGGAGACCGCGGCGAAGACGGCGAAGGCCCGGTTCCGTTCCGGGCCCTCGGGGAAGGTGGTGGTGATGAGCGCCAGCGCGGTGGGCGACGCTATCGCGCCACCCACGCCCTGGAGGGCCCGCGCGGCCAGCAACTGCCAGGGCTCCTGGGCGAGTCCACCGAGCAGCGAGGCGAGCGTGAACAGCATGATGCCGGTCATGAAGACCCGGCGCCGACCGAGGATGTCCCCCGCGCGGCCGCCGAGAAGGAGCAGGCCACCGAAGGTGAGGGTGTACGCGCTGATCACCCAGGTCAGGTCGGTCGTGCTGAATTTGAGCGCGTCTTGAATGTGCGGGAGGGCGATGTTCACAATCGTCGAGTCGAGTACCACCATGAGTTGGCAGGCCGCGATGACGGCGAGTGCGATGCCGGGGTGTCCATCCCGGCGGGCCGCTCCTGGCTTTGGATCCTGGATCAACTGAGAGGTTTGAGAGGTTGTCACTATGGTTCCCCCACAAGTGCGTTAGTGAACGCTCGCGTTCACTGTTGCGGCAACGGTAGTGAGTCCCCGACAGTGAACGCAAGCGTTCACTGAAGTCGCTGCCCCGTGTCGCCACTTGACCGCCCGCTCTCCCCGAACTCCCCGCTCCCCCATGCACAACGGAGACACTCAGATGGTTACTTCGCGTTGGACGGCCGCTCCCGCTCAGGCGGCCTCCCTGCGCCGACGCGGTGCCGTGCTCGAACGCGCGATCCTCGACGCCGCGCTCGAGCAGCTCAGTACGGTCGGCTGGAACGGCCTCACGATGGAGGGCGTCGCCGCCCGGGCCCAGACCGGCAAGGCCGCGGTCTACCGCCGCTGGCCGTCCAAGGAGGACCTCGTCGCGGACGCGCTGAAGGCCGGACTGCCGAGCCTGACGGAGGCCCCCGATCTCGGAAGCGTCCGGGACGACCTGCTGGAACTGTGCCGACAGGTGCGTGAGGCGATGTACTCGCAGCCCGGATTCGCGCTGCGCTCAGTGCTTCACGAATGCGATGTGGCGCAGGCGGAACGCTTTCAGAGTCTGATCGTCGGAGGGGTCATCGAGCCGACCAAGCATCTGCTGCGAGAGATCGTCGACCGCGGAATCGAGCGGGAAGAGGTGCGACCGGACGCCGCGAACTCCTACGTCTTCGACGTCATTCCGGCGATGATGATGTATCGCTCGAAGGTGTGCGCGAGCGAATGGGGTGAGCGGGATCTGGAGGAGATGATCGACCAGCTGATGGTCCCGCTGCTGCGACGGGCGGGGCCCTGAGCGACCACGGCCCCGCCACCAGCACGAACCAGCCCCACGACCGTCCGCGGACCAACGAGGCGACGGTCCAGGAACCGACGACGAAACCTGGGTGTCGCGAGAGGCTCGGGGCGGCGTAGGCTGAGGGCGCCATGCCGTACGAACCACCGACTCACACCGTCGAGCGCTCCCTCCGCGCCACGACCGGAGCGAAGATCATTGCCGGTGTCGACGAGGTGGGCCGTGGTGCGTGGGCCGGCCCGGTCACCGTCTGCGCCGCCGTCACGGGACTACGCCGTCCGCCCGAGGGCCTCACCGACTCCAAACTGCTCACCGTCAAGCGCCGTACCGTGATGGCCGCGGAGTTGGAGAAATGGGTGACGTCGTACGCCCTGGGGCATGCCTCTCCTGAGGAGATCGACGACCTGGGGATGACGGCCGCGCTGCGCCTGGCCGCGGTGCGGGCCCTGGAGGCCTTGCCCGTCCGCCCCGACGCGGTCATCCTCGATGGGAAGCACGACTACCTCGGGTCGCCGTGGCGCGTTCGCACGGTGATCAAGGGTGACCAGTCCTGCGTGGCCGTCGCGGCGGCCTCGGTGATCGCCAAGGTTCAGCGCGACAAAATGATGGCCGAACTGGGTGTCGACCATGCAGACTTCGGGTTTGCGGCCAACGCCGGGTATCCGTCTCCGGTGCACAAGGCCGCACTGGAGGAACGGGGCCCCACTCCGTACCACCGGCTGTCATGGGCGTATCTTGATGCGCTGCCCCAGTGGCGGCACCTCAAGAAGGTCCGCAGCTGGGCGGACGGAAGCGGTCCGGAGATCGAAGGTCAGCTCGGCTTCGATTTCTGACGGTTCCGCTCGCACTCATGTGCCACCCGCCGACGCGAGTCGCACCGGCGTTTGATAAATATCAGCTCATGCCTCTCATTCCCGAGGAGCCTCAGATTCACGAGAGTGCCCAGGGTCCCCGCGCGACTCCGGCCAGTGGCCGCACCGCGCCGACCCCCCGTCCCGTACCCGGTCCCCGTCCCGCGGCTCCGCCGCGTCCCGGACGTCCGGGACCTGTCCGGCCGATGCCGGCCCAACGCACCCCGCGTGAGCCGGTCGTGGCCACGCCGGGGTCATCCGCCCCGGCGGCCGCGCCCGCTGCCGCCACCCCACAGATCCAGCTGATCCCGGCCTCGGTCGAGGGTGCGCTGGACGCCGCTGAAGAAGCGGTCGACCTGCTGTTGGAGTCGGGCCGAGCCCCCGGTGAGGTGCTGGTGATCACCACCGGCGAACCGCATCCGTGGGCCGCGCACGAACTCTCCTTCGGCGAAGCCGCCTACTGGGCGCAGCACGACGCGGGCGACGACGTCTTCTACGCCGACGCCTCCGTCGCGGGCCGGGCCGCGTCCCGTCCCGTGGTCGTGGTCGCCGTCAACGGCGGTCCCGACGCTGCCGCCGCCACCGCCCTGCCCCTGGCCCTCGGCCGGGCCGGCGCCCTGCTGATCGTCTGCGGCGACCCGCAGCAGATCAACTCGGTGCTGGGCGCCGGGGTCTGAACGAATCCCGGACACCGTCCGGGATTCGCTCGGGCGAGGCTCGGGGCGATGCCTAGGGCGTGATGGTGGTGCCACTACGGCACCACCTGTACGGCGGTCTTCTTGGCGTGCCTGCGGTGAGTGTGTCCGTGGTATGTGCCTGTGGTTTATGGCCCGAAGTGAGTGCTTGCTCGCCGAGGTCGTGGTGACGGCGGTGCGCGTCTCCGACGGCGGGTGTCTTCCCCGGCGCACGTCGGCGTCGGACGGCCCGGTGGTCGTTCGCATGTTCCGGAGGGGCGCGTACGCCGCTGGAGCGGGCGCGAGCGCTATGGCACTGCCTCTGCCCGGTCCCGCGCGCCGCGGGGCCCCCACTGTGCGGGCGGACGCGCCCGGACCCCGGGGACGAGCCCC
>LRTP01000914.1 GCA_001550305.1 Streptomyces diastatochromogenes | reverse complement strand
CGCGGGCGATTCAGCGGGCGGCCGCCCGGCGCAGCACCTCCGACGCGGCGCCCCCGGTGCGCGGGAGTGGCGGCGGTGCCTCGGTCAGGGCGAAGGACTCCGGTGGGGAGTCCGCGCTCGGACGGCGTCCGCCACGGCCTTCGCCGAGTACCTGCCAGCCGTCGTGCGTCAGCGTGATGTAGGCCCCGCAGCGCAGCCCGTGGAGGGTGCAGGCGTCCCGCAGCCCCCACATCCACGCCCCGTCCTCCTCGGTCCACCGTGCGTCGCCCTCGCGGCAGTAGAGCAGCACCGCAGTGCGTACCGGGGTGCGGCGCCGCAGGTCGTGCGGGATCACCCGGCGCAGCTGTGCCAGCAGGGAGTTGCGGAACATCCAGCCGTCGGCCGGCGCCGACCGCCGGGTGAACGAGGCGCTCGCCCGTAGCCGTTCGTCCGCGTCGAGGACGGCCACGATGGCGGTCGTGGGTCTCGGCCGGTGCCGTGCGTGCAAACCGCTGACGACCTCCCGGGGATTGCGCAGCAGCGGAATCCCCGCAGCGGCCCATTCGGCGGGTTCGAGCATACGGGTCAGTGGGTTGGCGGAAGCGGCGGACAGATCGGCAGACGTCGACATGGATGCCGCCGAGGACGGAGCGAATCCGAAGGTCACGGTCCTCCCTTCGGCTACGCGCCCACACAACGGGCGGGGTCGGACTTGGGGGAGCGCACGCCGCAGCAGAGCCCTACCGGATCACGGGCGAGCCGTGCGGGGAGCGGACCTCAATTCTTCCTGTCGAACTTGGCTGCGGCAACGAGCAATTGGGGCCACCGACCGTTTTCCGGCTATACGTCGTGTATATCCCTGCCCACTGTTCTTGTTCGCGACACGTGGGTCACGCCTGCACGGCCAGGACCAGCGGCAACACCCCCTGCGCCCCGGATCGTCGCAGCATGCGCGCGGCCACCGCGAGCGTCCAGCCCGTCTCGGTGGCGTCGTCCACGAGCAGCACGGGACCGCCCGCTTCCTTGAGGGCGGCTGCCAGCGCGGGCGGCACGGCCAGTGCCCCGTCGAGTGCCTTGAGCCGCTGGGCGCTGTTGCTCCGGGAGACCTGTGCGACCGCCTCGCCGACGTACTCCACGGACCCCAGCAGCGGCAGTCGGCCGACCTCCGCGATCCGTGCGCCCAGCGACTGGATCAACTGTGGACGTCTGCGCGAGGCCATGGTGACGACGCCGACCGGGCGCGGCTGCGCGTCGGGCTGCCCGGACGCCCAGCCGCCGGGCCCCTTCGCCCAGTCGGTCAGGACGCCGACCACGGCCTTCGCCACATCGTCCGGCACGGGTCCGTCCGGTGCCTGGGGTGTGAGCATCGGCCGCAGCCGGTTGCCCCAGCCGATGTCCGAGAGCCGCCCCAAGGCGCGCCCCGATGCCGCTTGTTCGCCCGCCGGGATTCGCCCCTTCAGGTCGACGCCGACGGCCGGCAGGCCCGTAGGCCACATCTTGCGGGGGTCGACGTCGACACCTGCGCGGCCCAGCTCGCCGTTGGCCGCGTCGAGTGCGGTGGGGGACACGGACGCCTCGAACCGGGCTCCCGCACAGATGTCGCAGCGCCCGCACGGCTTCGCCAGCTCGTCGTCGAGCTGGCGCCGCAGAAACTCCATCCGGCAGCCGGTGGTCGACACGTAGTCGCGCATCGCCTGCTGTTCGGCGGCCCGCTGCTTGGCGACCCAGGCGTAGCGCTCGGTGTCGTACGTCCAGGGCACGCCCGTGGAGATCCAGCCGCCCTGGACGCGCCGCACCGCGCCGTCCACGTCGAGCACTTTGAGCATCGTCTCCAGACGGGACCTGCGCAGCTCCACCAGGGGTTCGAGGGCGGGCAGCGAGAGCGGCCTCTCGGCGCGGGCCAGGACGTCCAGGGTCCGGCGCACCTGCTCCTCCGGAGGGAAGGCGATCGACGCGAAGTACTCCCAGATCGCCTGGTCCTCCTTGCCCGGCAGGAGAAGCACCTCGGCGTGCTTCACCCCGCGGCCCGCGCGCCCCACCTGCTGGTAGTACGCGATGGGGGAGGAGGGGGAGCCCAGGTGCACCACGAATCCGAGGTCGGGCTTGTCGAAGCCCATGCCCAGCGCGGAGGTGGCGACCAGGGCCTTGACGCGGTTGGCGAGGAGGTCCTCCTCGGCCTGCTGGCGGTCCGCGTTCTCCGTCTTTCCGGTGTACGAGGTGACGGTGTGCCCGCTCTGGCGCAGGAACGCGGTGACCTCCTCGGCGGCGGCCACGGTGAGTGTGTAGATGATGCCCGAGCCCGGCAGGTCGCTCAGGTGCTCGGCGAGCCAGGCCATCCGGTGGGCGGCGTCCGGCAGCCGCAGCACACCGAGGCTCAGGCTCTCCCGGTCCAGCGGTCCGCGCAGGACGAGTGCGTCGGTGCTGGCGCCGGTGCCCAGCTGTTCGGCCACGTCGGCCGTCACGCGCGCGTTGGCGGTCGCGGTGGTGGCCAGGACGGGGACGCCCGGCGGGAGATCCGCCAGCATCGTGCGCAGCCTGCGGTAGTCCGGCCGGAAATCGTGTCCCCAGTCGGAGATGCAGTGAGCCTCGTCGACCACGAGCAGGCCGGTCGCTGCCGCCAGCTTGGGCAGCACCTGATCGCGGAAGTCGGGATTGTTGAGCCGCTCCGGGCTCACCAGGAGCACGTCGACCTCGCTCGCGGCCACCTCGGCCTGGATCGTCTCCCACTCCTCCGTGTTCGACGAGTTGATGCTCCGCGCGTGGATGCCGGCGCGGGCGGCCGCCTCCACCTGGTTGCGCATGAGGGCGAGGAGCGGCGAGACGATGACCGTCGGCCCGGCGCCCCGCTCGCGCAGCAGCGCGGTGGCGACGAAGTACACGGCGGACTTGCCCCAGCCCGTGCGCTGCACGACGAGGGCTCTGCGCTTGTCGGCCACCAGGGCCTCGATGGCGCGCCACTGGTCCTCGCGCAGCCGGGCCTCGCCCGCCGGGGCGCCGACAAGGCGGGCGAGTACGACATCGGCCGCGGCGCGCAGGTCGGCGTTGGGCAGGTCCGTATGGGTCGGGGGGCGTGGGTCGTCGTTGCTCATGGCCCCATGCAACCCGATGGGTCGGACATAGCGCGAACGAGGCCACCTGGTTGTGGACAAGTCATGTCGTGGTCATGGCCAGGGTTATCCACAGGGCAAAGCGGAATTTCAAGATCCGCGGGATGGTCACGGCATGACGAATCACAGCGAAGCGGCCGGCATGTCCGGTGACAGTGACATCAGCGGGCGCGGTCGGCACGGAGGAGACACCGCCCGCCACGCGCCGAGCGGGCGCGGCGGACGGGGCGCGCACGATGGGCGCGACCTGCCCGGTCAGCACCAGGTGACCCTGCGCACACCGGCCGAACTGGCCGATGCCCTGCCCTACCTGCTCGGCTACCGGCCCGAGGACAGCATCGTGCTGGTGGCCCTGCACGACGGGGAGAGGCGCGGCCGCTTCGGCGGGCGGGCACGGCTCGGCATCCCCGCCCACGCGGACGACTGGCCGTCCGTCGCCGATCAGCTGGCGCAAGGACTGGTGAAGGGAAGCGAGCGCAGAGGGGCACGGCCCGAGAGCATGGTCGCCTATCTCTGCCAGGAGCCGGGGACCGGAGAATCGGGACGGGACGTCATGGAACGTCTGCGGCCGCTCGCGCAGTTTCTGCGCACGGCCTGCGGTCGCCTCGACGTCCCCGTCATCGAGGCCCTGTGCATCTCCGACGGCCGCTTCTGGTCGTACTGCTGCCCCGGCCAGGGGTGCTGTTCGTCCGAGGGGCATCCGATGGGACTGCCCGGCACCTCCGTCCTGGCCGCCGCCGCGACCTACGCCGGCCTCCAAGTGCGCGGATCGCTGAGGGAGTTCACCGCTCGGTTCATTCCATGGGAAGGCGCGGCCGCACGGGATCAGCAGACCGCGCTCGACACGGCGAGCATGGCCCTGGTTCCCAGGATCCTCGACGGCGAGGGCCGCGCGGAGGTGGCCGAGGAGACGCTCGGACTGGCCCGGCAGATCGTGAAGCGGTTCGCCGACGCCCCGCCCGTGTCCGGCACACGCCCGGCGGACCTCCGCGACGACGGCCTCCTGGAGCACGACGAGGCCGCCGCCTTGATCCTCGGACTCCAGGACCGCGCAACCCGTGACCGCGCCGCCGAGTGGATGGAGGGTGACGAGGCCGGCCCGGCCCTGCGCCTCTGGCGG
>LRTP01000913.1 GCA_001550305.1 Streptomyces diastatochromogenes | reverse complement strand
CCGCGCCCGGGCCGCGCCTGGCACAACTCACGGCCCGGGCCCGCGGACTGCTCGCCGAGCCCGACAGCGCCGAAGCCCACCTCGCAGCGCCCCTGGCCGATCCCACCGGAGACACGTGGCCGTTCGAACGGGCCCAGCTACAGCTGGACTACGGGGAATGGTTGCGCCGGCAGCGACGGATCAACGACGCCAAGCCCATCCTCGTGACCGCCCTGGAAACGTTCCGCCGTCTAGGGGCGGCACCGTGGACCCGGCGCGCGGAATCCGAGTTGCGTGCCTGCGGCGTAACGGTGCAAGCCCCGCAGGGCGCCCCGGGCGCGCTGGACGGCCTCACTGCTCAACAGCGCGAGATCGTCATCCTCGCCGGACACGGCCTGACCAACGGCGAGATCGCCGACCGTCTGTTCCTGTCCCCCCGCACCGTCGCCTCACACCTGTACCGCTCCTATCCCAAGCTCGGCATCGCCGGCCGTCGCCAACTCCGCGACATCATCGACCAGCAGATCACACCAGGGGCCGGCCGCTAGCGCGCCGACGCCGCCGACGATCCGGCAGCCGTGGGGGAGCGTGCCCGCCGTTTTCGGACCAGGGAATCGATCGTGAGGCGGCCGTCTTGGGGGGGTGTGCTCGTACGGTCTCGGCGGTGACCACGGACACCTGGGTGCAGAACCCGGACTGCCCCGACTCGCAGGTCTCCTCGCTGGAGCTGAAGTCGGGCACGTACGACGCGGGCACGGACACGGCACGGTCGTACCCGAAGTTCGACGTGTCGAAGTTCGCCGGCAATAACATCACCGCGGCGAGGCGTACGCCTCCCGGAAGAACCGTGCCTACCTGCGGCGGCGCGGCATCCGTTGCACCATCCCGGACAAGGCTGACCAGGCCCGCAACCGCAAGAAGCGCGGCTCGCTCGGCGGCCGTCCGCCGAAGTTCGACCCCGAGGACTACAAGGCGAGACACGTGGTCGAGTGCGGCATCAATCGCCTGAGAAGACACCGCGCAGTGGCCACGAGGTACGACTAGCTCGCGGTCCGCTACGAGGCGACCGTCCTCGTCGCAGCCATCAATGAATGGCTGGACCAGCGTCGTCGAGAGTGATCCAGTAGCGGCGCTTGACCCCGGTTTCGGTGCTGCGCACATCTTCGAGGACGCCGCCGTTGCTTTCGATGGTCCGCGCCGAGCCGACGTTGCCGTCGTCACAGGTGAGAAGGACCCGGTCCAGACCGAGCGCCGGCGCCTTGAGTAGAACCGCTCCCAGCGCCCACGAGGCCAGTCCGCGTCTCCTGGCAGAAGGCCGAACGCTGTAGCCGATGTGTCCGCCCCCTTCCAACAGAAAGGCGTTCAGATAGTGCCGAAGGTCGATGGCCCCGAGATACGTCTCGCCGTCGACGATCCACCAATGGGTAGCGTGGACGCGGCCTTCCCCGACAGGCAGCGACCGGTCCGATTGCTCTCGCAGTCGCTCGACCCATGAGGCGAACCCTTCCGGGCTGTCGAGGTCATCGTCACCAACCAGACGCAGGCCGGCCCCGTCCTGGTGAGCACCAGGCTGCCACTCGTCACGCGCCGTGAGCCACGAGGAATGCAGCCGTCCAGTGGGAGCGATCAGTTCAACCATGCGAGGGACGATAACACCCGCACCCCCTGTGTGATCAGGCACTTTGTGCCAAATCGGGAGCCTGGCCCGTCGGATGGGGTGTAGGTAAGCCAGATCGAGGCGAGATCGCCTCATCCCGCCGCGATTACTCAGCCACTACCTTGATCCACTTTCAGCACACGCCCTAGTCTCGTGAGTCAGGAATCCTGTTCAGATAGCTGGCGAGACGTTCGAGGATCTCGTCTGCGGTCTTCGTCCAGACGTAGGGCTTCGGGTCGGTGTTCCATGCGGCGATCCAGTTGCGGATGTCCTTCTCCAGGGCTTGCACGGACCGGTGAACGCCTCGCCGTATCTGTTTGTTGGTCAGTTCGGCGAACCATCGCTCGACGAGGTTCAGCCAGGACGAGCCAGTCGGTGTGAAGTGCAGGTGGAACCGGGGGTGGGCCAGCAGCCACTTCTTGATGGCAGGAGTCTTGTGGGTGGCGTAGTTATCGCAGATGAGGTGGACATCCAGGCCGGCAGGTACCTCTTTGTCGAGCTTGACCAGGAACTTCTTGAACTCCTCGGCCCGATGCCTGCGATGCAGAGAGCCGATCACTTTGCCGGTCGCGACCTCCAGGGCCGCGAACAAGGTGGTGGTGCCGGCGCGCACATAGTCGTGAGTCGCCCTCTCGGGAACCCCCGGCATCATCGGCAGCACCGGCTGGGACCGGTCCAGGGCCTGGATCTGCGACTTCTCGTCCACACAGAACACCAATGCCCGCTCGGGCGGGTCCAGATAGAGGCCGACGACATCGTGGACCTTGTCGATGAAGTACGGATCGGTCGACAGCTTGAAGGTCTCAGACCGGTGCGGCTGCAGGCCGAACGCCCGCCAGATCCGTGACACCGACGACTGTGAGAGGCCCATCTCTTTCGCCATCGACCGTGTCGACCAGTGCGTTGCGTTCTTCGGAGTGGATTCCAGCGTCCTGGCGACCACCGCGGCGACCTGTTCGTCCGTCACTGTCCTGGGGCCACCGGAACGTGGCATGTCACCCAGACCGGCGATCCGGTACTGCACGAACCTGGCCCGCCAACGGCCCACCGCATGCGGCGTGGAACCGAGTTGAGCCGCCACGTCCTTGTTCGAGGCACCCTCCGCGCAGGCCAGGATGATCCGACACCGCAAGGCCCACGCCTGCGGCGTGGAACGACCCCGCACCCACCCCTCAAGTGCGGCCCGTTCCTCGTCCGACAGCGTCAACTCGGCCTTCGGCCGCCCCATCCGTGCCATACGACAAGCCTATACATATGAACAGAATTCCCGACTCAGAAGACTAGGGCGTGTTTCAGAAGTGGATCTTGATGTGTCAAGATCCACTTCATGGGGAGGCATGATCTGACGAATGCCCAGTGGGCGAAGCTGGAGCCCCTGCTCCCGGCCGGGAAGAAGTCCGGTCGGCCGCCGGTGCGTACCAAGCGGCAGTTGATAGACGGCATACGCTGGCGTACCCGCGCTGGTGCTCCCTGGCGGGACGTGCCCGAGCGGTACGGTCCATGGGAGACGGTGTACGGACTGTTCCGGCGTTGGCAGCGGGACGGCACCTGGCACCGCATCTTCGAGCAACTGCAGGCCCGGGCCGAGGCCGAGGGGCTGATCACCTGGGACGTCTCGGTGGACTCGACCATCGCCCGCGCCCACCAGCATGCGGCGGGTGCCCGCAAAAGGTGCCTGTTGAGTCGGCACGGAGCGCGGTGCCGGTGTTGCCACCGGTCCGTTTCTCCGTGCCGCTCGCCGAACCCGGCGTACCCGTCTCCGAGTACCGGGCTCTCCACGGACTCTGCCGTTCAGGTGTGGTTGAGACGTGTCCAGGGGTTGGGGATCGTGTTGCCTCTGTAGCGGTAGCGGGTGACCGTCACCGCCTGGAGGTCGAACAGTTCGATCCCGTCTGCCGAGGGCCTTTGCCACCGTCCGTTGTGGTCGGTGAGGCGTCGGCGGATGTCCTTCCACTTCCAGCGGTGCAGTGCCATCCACCAGCTGATCACCCGGTGCCACGTGAAGCTGGCCAGGGAGCTCAGGGTGGCTTTGCAGACTGCGTGCTTGAAGTAGTTGGCCCAGCCGCGCATGATCTGGTTGAGCCTGATCAGCACGTCCCTGGGGTTCTGCTGCGACGTTCTGTTCGTCAGGGCACGGATCTTGTCCTTCAGCTGCCGGATGGGCCGGTCAGCGATGAAGGTGTAGACGTACCACTTGTCCGTTCCTCGCTTGCGGCGCCACTGGATGCGGAACCCCAGGAAGTCGAACCCGTCCGACATGTGCACGACCTGTGTCTTCGCCTCGGAGAGGCGAAGACCGAGCGGTTGCAGCACGTCGGAGATGTCCTCGCGCAGCGCCTCGACGTCGTCGCGCTCGCCGTCGACCAGAACCACGAAATCGTCCGCGTAGCGGACGATGCGCCAGTTCGGGTGTCCGGCAGCACGGCGACGCCTGCGCAGGTTGCCGGTGGTCATCTCCCCGCCCGGCTCCCACGGCCTGGTGAGGTGCTCGTCGAGCGCCGACAGGGCGATGTTCGCCAGGAGCGGGGAGAGGATGCCGCCTTGCGGGGTGCCGGTGTGGGTGTCCTCGCGGTTGTTGTCCTCGGTAAGGACGCCGGCCTTGAGAAACGCCTTGACCAGCCGCAGCACGCGCTTGTCCTTGACTCGCGCTCGCACCCGGTCCATCAGGGCCGTGTGGTCGATCGAGTCAAAGCACGCCGCGATGTCCGCGTCCAGGACCCAGCGGTAGCCGCGGGTGCCATAGAAGTGGATCTCGGCGATCGCGTCGTGTGCCCGCCGCAGGGGCCGGAAGCCGTAGGAGACCGGCTTGAAGTCGGCCTCGAAGATCGGCTCCAGCACCAGCTTGAGGGCTGCCTGGACCACGCGGTCGGTGATGGTCGGAATGCCTAGGCTTCTGACCTTGCCCGAGCCGCCCGGTTTGGGGATCTTGCGCTCGCGTACCGGCAGCGGGCGGAACTCACCCGTTTTCAGTACGTGGCGAAGGTCCTCCAGGAACCCGTAGGAGCCAATCTCGCGTTCGACGTTGACGGCGGTGACGCCGTCGACCCCGGGCGTTTTGGCCCCTTTGTTTCCCGCGACCCGTTCGAACGCCACCAGTAGCGTCGCCGGGTCGCACACGAGGTTGAACAGATCGTCGAACCTGCGGCCGTCGTCGGCCGCCGCCCAACGGTGAAGTTTGGCCTGCATCCCCGATACCCGCTGGTGAGACCCCATCGGGGCCTCTGGTGCACCGCTGTTCAGCGGTGCGTCTTTCGGCATTGCAGCCTCCTTCCCTTCTCGATTCCGCTGCCGCCCTTCCCCATGTGCCGGGCTCTCCCCGGCTCGGAGTACTACGGCGGCTCCGCCCCGTCCCGGCCCGATCGGCCGACGGTGGGCCCAGCCTGCGACCGCGCTGGAGGCGTTGTCCCAGGTCAGGACCGGAACGGTTCCCGTGTTCACGTGTCGTTCGATCGACGGAGTAGGAGCCCGGCTATACCCCCGCGGCATCGCCACGACTACCCCGCAGCACTTCGTCGTGGCCTCCCCGGACGGCACATAGCAATCGCCCGGAAAGTTCCCCACCCCCAAAGCAAGACAGGGACGCACCGCATCCAGCCCAGATCCGCCAGGTTCGAGCTGGTGACGAGTAAGGAGGCGTCAACGCCGGTTCCTCGCGTACTCCTTTCCGTCTCGCTTGCCGGACCCGCACCATCTGGCAGTGCTGATACGTCCCGGCTTTGTCAGGGCCGCTTGCCACCCTTCCCGGCACCTCCCGGGTCGGGCTGCCCTCAGCTTCAACCGCCCTGCTGCGACAGGGCGGCGGTGGCGTCCTTTCACCGCCACTCGAACAACTCGCGCTTCACGGCGCACCT
>LRTP01000912.1 GCA_001550305.1 Streptomyces diastatochromogenes | reverse complement strand
CGCCGAGGCCCGCCGAGACGGCGGCGTACGGGTGCGCCCGCGCCGAGGCGGCGACCCGCACCGCGAGCGTCGAGGCGGCCAGATCGTGGTCGACGAGCAGGCCGAGTGCCGTGTCCAGCACACGCAGTGACGCCCCGTCGGGAGTCCGGCCGGTGAGGCGTCCCCACAGCCGGTGGGCCAGCGGGCCTTCGTCGCGATGGTCGTGACGCAGGGGCGGGAGGGCGGCGACGAGGGTGGGGATCAGGGTGCGCGCGGTGCCGAGGACGGCGCTCTCCGAGAGGTCGAAGCGCAGTGGATCGGCGGCCGAGGCGGCGATCGCGGCGACCCGGAGCCGATCCGTGGGGCCGCTGTGCTCGGGCAGCGCGTCCACGGCGCGGCGGGCGGCGGTGACGGACGCCTCCGGCGCGGTGAACGTGACGCCGGGGCGCAGCTGTCCCGTCCACAGCCATTCGGCGATCTCTTCGTAGGAGTGGCGCGCGGCCAGTTCGGTCGCGTCGACACCTCGGTAGTAGTACCGGTCCTTGTCGATGAGAGTGATGCGGGTACGGACGGACAGCTCGCCGCCGGTGCTCGAACCCCCGCTGGAGTCACGCCTGTTGCGCCGGGCGAGTGCCTCCACCTCCTTGGCGTCGAAGGTGCTGCCCCGGCCTCCGGGGTCGCGTCGGCTGCCGAGCTGACCGCGGCTCACATACGCGTACACGGTCTCGGGCTTCACGCCGAGCAGCTCGGCGGTCTCCCTGGTGCTGAGCCGCCGGCCTTCGTGGCCTCCGCGTCCTCCAGGTCCTTCGTGTCCCTCGCGTCCTTCGTGCGTCGACCCTGCCGGTTCGTGATCCCTCATGGACGCCACCGTATCCGTGTATCGGCATATTGATTGGATCAATATTGACACCGATCCAGTCAAGCATGGACAGTCGAATCAAGTTCAGGGAGGAATGCATGCCGAACAACCCGGCCGCGACCGCACCGTCCATCACCCCTGTCGACGTACCGAGAGGACTCTCGGGCGTCGTCGTCACCGACACCGCACTGGGTGACGTCAAGGGGCGGGAGGGCTTTTACCACTACCGCCAGTACTCGGCCGTCGAACTCGCGCAGACCCGCGGGTTCGAGGACGTCTGGCATCTACTGGTCCACGGTGAACTGCCGGACGCGGCGCGCGGTGCCGCGTTCGCCGCGCGGACCGCGGCACTGCGTGGGCTGCCGGAGGAGGTGCGCGTGGCGCTGCCGGCGATCGCCGCGGCGACCGGACCGTCCGGACCGCTCGCGGGACTGCGGACCGCGTTGTCGCTGCTCGGGGCGTCGTTGGGGTTCCGGCCCGTGTACGACATCGACGTCGACCGGCGTCGCGCGGACACGCTCGCGGCGTGCGCGGCCGCGCCGACGCTGCTCACCGCGCTGTATCGGCTCGGGCGGGGGCTGGAGCCGGTGGAACCGCGTGACGACCTGCCGTACGCGGCGAACTACCTCTACATGCTGACGGGCTCGGAGCCGGACCCGGCGCGGGCCCGGGCGATCGAGCAGTACTTGATATCAACCATTGATCACGGATTCAATGCGTCAACCTTCACCGCGCGGGTGATCGCGTCGACAGGGGCGGACGTGGCGGCGTGCCTGGTGGGCGCGGTCGGGGCGCTGTCGGGCCCGCTGCACGGTGGTGCGCCGAGCCGGGCCCTGGACACCCTCGATGCGATCGGTACTTCCGACCGCATCGACTCCTGGATCCGTGAACGAGTCCTCGCGGGCGATCGCATCATGGGCTTCGGACACGCGGTGTACCGCACCGAGGACCCCCGCTCCCGCATGCTCCGCGGTATCGCCCAGCAGTTCGGCGGTTCGCTGGTCGATTTCGCCGTCGAGGTCGAACACCGGGTGGAGGCGATCCTGGCCGAGCTGAAGCCCGGCCGAGAACTCCACACCAACGTGGAGTTCTACGCGGGCGTGGTCATGGAACTCTGCGGTCTCCCACGGGAGATGTTCACCCCCACCTTCGCCGCGGCCCGCGTCGTCGGTTGGAGCGCCAACATCCTGGAACAGGCGGAGGACCCGAAGATCATCCGTCCGGCGGCACGGTATGTGGGGCCGGTTCCACCGGTGGCGGTGCCGGTGGCCGGCTGACGCGATCCAGTGTCGTGACACGTGAAGGGCCCGGCATCACGTCGATGCCGGGCCTGGACGTCATGGCCCAAGGGGTACCGGGCGGCACTCCGACCTTCAGTTGCCCGTGATCGGTTCCTGGGGCCGTGCCTGGATCAATTCATGGAAGAGTTCCCGGCGGCGGTGACGTCAAGCATCAGGGATGTCCTTCTTCGCGCGGAGCAGGGTCTCGCGCGTGATGATGACGATCCGCTCATAGTCGGCTCGTGCGGCGTCGGGCGGAAGCTCGGGGTCGAGTTCCTTGGTGGCCTCGCGCCCAATGACAGCGAAGCTGCCGTCACTGAGTTCGAAGATGTCGGGGCACGACTGGCCAGTGGCGCTGCCGCGCTCGCGTGGTGTAGCCCCGACACGTCGCACGATTTTCACGGAGTGGTACCAACCTTATGGCTCGGACTGATGGGTGCCTCCGAGCCGCGGGTCCTCGGAGCGTGACTGACTCCGAGCGGAGATGTTCGTCGGAGGCAAGAGATCTGTCTCCGAGCGCAGGGTGTTCGTCGGAGTGCCCGTAGACCGGGCAGGCGACAATTTAGCGCTTCTTGTTGCCCATGGTGCGCAAAGCAACCAAGCAGTCGAGTGAACTTCGGCATCTCCCCTTGACGAAAAGTAGCATTGGGGTGATACGTACGCATCGAGATCAAGGGCGGCGCGCTCCCCGGTGTCCGGCGCTGACTCCGAGCGGATAGGTTCGTCGGAGGCAAGGTGTCTCCGAGCGCTGGGTGTTCGTCGGAGTGCCCGGAGGTCCGGACGGGCGACAACTCATCGGCTCCTGTTGCCCGCGGTGCGCAAGGTGACACTGGGCAGCGGAGTGCACGTCGGCATCGTCCGTTGGGCATGTGAGGGCCGTGTGCAGGGCGTGCCAGGGGTCACGGCGCCTCTTCGTCGGGCTCGCCCACGACCCACCATTCGTCGGTGTCGGAATCCGTCTGATCCTGGATCAGGCTGTCCATCATCCGGCCCAGTTCGGCCTCTTTGGAGGAGTCGGGCAGGCTCTTGCGGTGGTGCTCCGTCGCCTCCCAGTACGCCCGGAAGATCTGGTTCTGGCACATGATGCGGAAGTGGCCGTGCAGCTCCGCACGCGTCAGAGCCCCGATCCGGTGGAAATACAGGGCGTTGATGTAGAGCGCGTTGGCGAAGAGGTACTGCCGCTGCTCCTCGGAGCTGATCTCCGTCTCGTACGTGTTCAGGACCGCGGCGAGGGCGGGATCGTCCATGGCCTTGCACAACAGATCGAAATGGAGCCGGTGCTGCTCGGTGAGCACGGCGCGCCTGCGCTGCCGTGAGCTGCGTTCCGCGACGGCGTTGGCCGCGAGGGTGAGCTTGGCCCAGGCACCTGAGCCAAGCCTCCGTATCGCGGAATTCTGTGTGGCCATGTCAACCCCCGAATCAGGCGACCGTTCCGCCGGTCGTCGGTTGTGGGGCGACAGGGAGCGGACCGGCGAGCGGTGGGCGGCGCGCTTGCCGTCTCCCAGTTTTGCCGAGCGGCTCTGATCGGCGGGGAGGCGGAGAGGAGGCGCACGGAGGGAAGTGCGGGTTGCGTTTCCCGGCGCCATGCCCAACGTGTGCCCCGCGAGCGCCGCTAACAATCGTTCACTTCGCGCGGATTCCTCCCACTCGTATCCTTGGTCGGCAGCCATTTCCCGTACGAGCGCCGGTTTACGAGCCGTCCTCGTCCAAGAGCCGGTTCATGAGCCGGAGCACGCGTCGGTGTGAAAGAGGTCGCCCGTTGAGCCAGCCCAGCCCGCAGCAGGTCCCGATCGATCAGACCTCAGGTCGGGTCCTGATCGACCGGACCTCAGGTCAGGTCCCCATCGACCGGACCGCCGGTGACCAGGTCCACCTCGACGGAACTTCCGCCCGGCAGATCCCGGTCGTCGTCCTCGCCGGCTTTCTCGGCTCAGGCAAGACCACCCTGCTCAACCACCTCCTGCACCGCAGCGGAGGCAGCCGCATCGGCGCCGTCGTCAACGACTTCGGGGCGATCGAGATCGATGCGATGGCCGTGGCCGGGGCGCTGGGGGACTCCACCGTCTCGCTGGGGAACGGATGCCTGTGCTGCGCCGTCGACGCCAGTGAGCTCGACGAGTATCTCGGGCGGCTGACCCGGCCCTCGGCCCGTATCGACGTCATCGTCATCGAGGCGAGCGGCCTCGCCGAGCCTCAGGAGCTCGTGCGGATGGTGCTGGCCAGTGAGCATCCGCGGATCGTCTACGGCGGGCTCGTCGAGGTGGTCGACGCGGCCGAGTTCGACGGTACGCGCGAGAAGCATCCCGAGATCGACCGGCATCTCGCCCTCGCCGACCTCGTCGTCGTCAACAAGATCGACCGAGCCGAGGACGGCGAGCGCGTGCTGCGCACCGTACGCGGGCTTGTCGACCGGGCCGCCGTCGTGCCCGCCACCTACGGCCGCGTCGATCCCGAGTTCCTCTTCGACTGCAGGCCGAGTGAGGAGCGCGTCGGGCAGCTGTCCTTCGACGACCTCCACCGGCACGACGAGAGCGGTCCCCAGGGGCACCACGACCACCTGCACTCCGCCTACGAATCCCTCTCCTTCAGCTCCGAAGTGCCGCTCGGTCCCCGGGAGTTGATGGACTTCCTCGACAGCAGGCCCGAGGGGCTCTATCGCATCAAGGGCTACGTCGATTTCGGCGTCCAGGACAGGGACAACCGGTACGCCGTGCATGCCGTAGGGCGGTTTCTGCGCTTCTACCCGGAGCGCTGGGCTTCTGCCGAGCCGCGCGTCACCCAGCTCGTGCTGATCGGCTCCGGCATCGACACCTCGGCTCTGACCAAGGAGTTGGAGGCGTGCGAAAAGGACGCCCCACACGCCGACGAACACAGCATGTGGGGCGTCCTCCGCTACGTACAGGACAGCCACGTACAGGACGAGGAGCCCGACGGTCTCGAAGAGACCGGCTGATCTACACCGGGCCCGCCACCACCGACACCGTCTTCGCCAGCGACACTCCCGAGCCGTCACGGCGCGGGTCGATCTCCGGCAGCTCGGCCGGTGTGCCGTTCTTCTGCGAGGCCCGGGCCGGAAGTGCGCCCGCCCAGGCCAGCGAGAGGCAGTCCTCGCCCTTCAGGAACCGCTGGCAGCGCACGCCACCCGTGGCGCGGCCCTTGCGCGGGTACTGGTCGAAGGGCGTCAGCTTGGCCGTGGTCTGGACGGAGTCGTCCAGCGTGCCGCGCGAGCCCGCCACCGTGAAGACCACCGCGTCCACCGCCGGGTCGACCGCGGTGAAGGAGATCACCTTCGCGCCCTCGGTGAGCTTGATGCCCGTCATGCCGCCCGCCGCCCGACCCTGCGGGCGGACCTGCGAGGCCTGGTAGCGCAGCAACTGGGCGTCGTCGGTGATGAAGACCAGGTCCTCCTCGCCGGTGCGCAGTTCGACCGCGCCCACGATCCGGTCGCCGTCCTTGAGGGTGATGACCTCCAACTCCTCCTTGTTCGAGGGGTAGTCGGGGACCACACGCTTCACGACGCCCTGTTTGGTGCCGATCGCCAGGCCGGGCGAGGACTCGTCGAGCGTCGTCAGACAGATCACCGCCTCGTCCGGCTCCAGGGAGGACAGGAACTCCGCAATCGGAGCGCCTCCGGAGAGGTTGGGCGCCGACGCCGTCTCCGGCAGCTGCGGCAGGTCGATCACGCTCAGCCGGAGCAGGCGGCCCGAGGACGTGACCGCCCCGATCTCGCCGCGGGCCGTCGCCGGCACCGCGGAGACGATCAGGTCGTGCTTGGTGCGCTTGGCGTCCTCGGCCTCCCCGAAGGGGTCCCCGTTGGCCGTACGGGCCAGCAGGCCCGTCGAGGACAGGAGCACCCGGCACGGGTCGTCGGCCACCTGGAGCGAGACCGTCGCGGCGGGGGTGCCCGCGGACTCCAGGAGCACCGTGCGCCGGTCGGTGCCGAACTTCTTGGCGACCGCGGCCAGTTCGCCGGAGACCAGCTTGCGCAGCTCGGCGTCCGAGTCGAGGATGCCGGTCAGCTCGTCGATCTCGCCGTTGAGCCGGTCGCGCTCCGACTCCAGCTCGATGCGGTCGAACCTGGTCAGGCGGCGCAGCGGCGTGTCCAGGATGTACTGCGTCTGGATCTCGGAGAGCGAGAAGTGCTCGATCAGGCGTTCCTTCGCCTGCGCCGAGTTGTCGCTGGAGCGGATGAGGCGGATGACCTCGTCGATGTCCAGGAGAGCGACGAGGAGGCCCTCGACCAGGTGGAGACGGTCGCGCTTCTTGCTGCGGCGGAACTCACTGCGGCGGCGCACGACGTTGAAGCGGTGGTCGAGATAGACCTCGAGGAGCTCCTTGAGGCCCAGGGTGAGCGGCTGACCGTCCACCAACGCCACGTTGTTGATGCCGAAGGACTCCTCCATCGGCGTCAGCTTGTAGAGCTGCTCCAGGACCGCTTCCGGCACGAAGCCGTTCTTGATCTCGATGACCAGGCGCAGCCCGTGCGAGCGGTCGGTGAGGTCCTTGACGTCGGCGATGCCCTGGAGCTTCTTGGCGTTGACCAGGTCCTTGATCTTGCTGATCACCTTCTCCGGGCCGACGGTGAAGGGCAGTTCGGTGACGACGAGGCCCTTGCGGCGCGCCGTGACGTCCTCCACCGACACCGTGGCGCGGATCTTGAAGGTGCCGCGGCCCGACTCGTAGGCGTCCCTGATCCCGGTCAGGCCGACGATCCGGCCGCCCGTGGGCAGGTCAGGGCCCGGCACGTACTTCATCAGCGTGTCCAGGTCGGCGCCCGGATAGCGGATCAGGTGGCGGGCGGCCGCGATGACCTCGCCGAGGTTGTGCGGCGGCATGTTCGTCGCCATGCCGACGGCGATCCCGGACGAGCCGTTGACCAGCAGGTTCGGGTACGCAGCCGGGAGGACGTCGGGCTCCTGCTCCTGGCCGTCGTAGTTCGGCGTGAAATCGACCGTGTCCTCGTCGATGGACTCGGTCATCAGTGACGTGGCGTCGGCCATCCGGCACTCGGTGTAACGCATGGCGGCCGGCGGGTCGTCATTGCCGAGCGAACCGAAGTTGCCGTGGCCGTCGACCAGCGGCAGGCGCATGGAGAACGGCTGGGCCAGGCGCACGAGTGCGTCGTAGATCGACGCGTCGCCGTGCGGGTGGAGCTTACCCATGACCTCGCCGACGACGCGGGCGCACTTCACATAGCCGCGGTCGGGGCGCAGCCCCATCTCGTTCATCTGGTACACGATGCGGCGGTGCACGGGCTTGAGGCCGTCACGGGCGTCCGGCAGGGCTCGCGAATAGATGACCGAGTACGCGTATTCGAGGAAGGAGCCCTGCATCTCGTCCACGACGTCGATGTCGAGGATCTTCTCCTCGTACGAGTCGTCGGGCGGCGGGGTCTTCGTGCTGCGGCGGGCCATCGCTGCTGCGGCTCCTTCACAGTCTCTGCCGGGGCATGAACGGGTTCTGACGCGCACCATTGTGGACCGCCGCACTGACAACGCCGACCGCGACCCGTCCATAGGGGCTCCGCGGAGCCCGGTTCCGCTCGCTCACGGTGAACGGAAGTCCGGCCTCCCACCTCAGGAATTCTCGCTCTCGGCGTACGAGGCGCGGGAACTTCGCCACCGGTCGGCGCGCTTGCATACAGTGGCAGGACCGGCAGGAATTCTGCAGTTTCCGCGATCGAAGGGACGTACATGCCCATGGGTCACACGGCCACAGCTGAGGCAGGCTCCGGCGGCCTGACAGCGACCGAGCACCGCCTGGCCAACGGCCTGCGCGTGGTGCTCTCCGAGGACCATCTGACCCCGGTCGCGGCGGTGTGCCTCTGGTACGACGTCGGCTCACGGCACGAGGTCAAGGGCCGTACCGGCCTTGCTCACCTTTTCGAGCACCTGATGTTCCAGGGCTCCGGCCAGGTGAAGGGCAACGGCCACTTCGAACTGGTGCAGGGCGCGGGCGGCTCCCTCAACGGAACGACCAGCTTCGAGCGCACCAACTACTTCGAGACGATGCCCGCCCACCAGCTGGAGCTCGCCCTCTGGCTGGAGGCCGACCGCATGGGCTCGCTGCTGGCCGCGCTTGACGACGAGTCCATGGAGAACCAGCGGGACGTCGTCAAGAACGAGCGCCGCCAGCGCTACGACAACGTGCCCTACGGCACCGCCTTCGAGAAGCTGACCGCGCTCGCCTACCCCGAGGGCCACCCGTACCACCACACCCCGATCGGGTCGATGGCGGACCTGGACGCGGCGACCCTGGAGGACGCCCGCGCCTTCTTCCGCACCTACTACGCGCCGAACAACGCGGTGCTCTCCGTGGTCGGGGACATCGACCCGCGGCAGACGCTCGCCTGGATCGAGAAGTACTTCGGCTCCATCCCCGGGCACGACGGCAAGCCCGCCCCGCGCGACGGCTCGCTGCCCGAGGTCATCGGCGAGCAGCTGCGCGAGGTCGTCGAGGAGGAGGTCCCGGCGCGCGCCCTGATGGCCGCCTACCGGCTCCCGGAGGACGGCACGCGCGCGGCCGACGCGGCCGACGTGGCGCTCACCATCCTCGGCGGCGGCGAGTCGTCCCGGCTCTACAACCGGCTCGTACGCCGCGACCGCACCGCCGTCGCGGCCGGGTTCGGCCTGCTGCGGCTCGCCGGAGCGCCCTCCCTGGGCTGGCTGGACGTGAAGACGTCCGGTGACGTCGAGGTCCCGGTGATCGAGTCCGCCGTCGACGCGGAGCTCGCCCGGTTCGCCGAGGAGGGCCCCACGGACGAGGAGATGGAGCGCGCCCAGGCCCAGTTGGAGCGCGAGTGGCTGGACCGGCTCGGCACGGTCGCCGGCCGCGCCGACGAACTGTGCCGGTACGCCGTCCTGTTCGGCGACCCGCAGCTCGCCCTGACGGCCGTACAGCGTGTCCTGGACATCACGGCCGAGGAGGTCCAGGAGGTCGCCAAGGCCCGCCTGCGCCCCGACAACCGCGCGGTGCTCGTGTACGAGCCGGTCGCTGCCGACACCACCGAAGAGGACGAGGAGGCGGCGAAGTGACCGAGCTCGCCACCATGGACTTCCACCCGCAGCCCCAGGCGGGTCAGCCCAAGCCCTGGGCCTTCCCGGCGCCCGAGCGCGGCACGCTGGACAACGGCCTGACCGTGCTGCGCTGCCACCGCCCCGGCCAGCAGGTCGTCGCCGTCGAGGTGCTGCTCGCCGCGCCGCTGGAGGCCGAGCCCGCGGGCCTCGACGGCGTCGCCACGATCATGGCGCGCGCCTTCTCCGAGGGCACCGACAAGCTCTCCGCGGAGGAGTTCGCCGCCGAGCTGGAGCGCTGCGGCGCCACCCTCGACGCGCACGCCGACCACCCCGGCGTACGGCTGTCGCTCGAAGTGCCCGTCTCGCGCCTGCCCAAGGCGCTCGGGCTGCTCGCCGACGCCCTGAGGGCACCGGCGTTCGCGGAGAGCGAGGTCGAGCGGCTGGTGCGCAACCGGCTCGACGAGATCCCGCACGAGACGGCCAACCCGGCCCGGCGTGCCGCCAAGGAGCTCTCCAAGGAGCTGTTCCCGGCGACCTCGCGCATGTCGCGCCCGCGCCAGGGTACCGAGGAGACCGTTCAGAAGATCGACTCGACGGCCGTACGCGCCTTCTTCGACAAGCACGTACGTCCCGCCACGTCCACCGCCGTGATCGTCGGCGACCTGACCGGCGTCGACCTCGACGCGCTGATCGCCGAGACGCTCGGCGACTGGACCGGTTCGTCCGCCGAGCCGCGCCCCGTGCCGCCGGTGGCCGCCGACGACACCGGCCGTGTGATCATCGTGGACCGCCCCGGAGCGGTCCAGACGCAGCTGCTCATCGGCCGTGTCGGCGCCGACCGGCACGACCGTGTGTGGCCCGCCCAGGTGCTCGGCACGTACTGCCTCGGCGGCACCCTCACCTCGCGCCTGGACCGCGTCCTGCGCGAGGAAAAGGGCTACACCTACGGTGTGCGGGCGTTCGGCCAGGTCCTGCGCGCCGCGCCGGACGGAACCGGTATCGCGATGCTCGCCATCAGCGGCTCCGTGGACACCCCGAACACCGGCCCCGCGCTCGACGACCTCTGGAAGGTGCTGCGCACCCTCGCCGCGGAGGGCCTGACGGACGCCGAGCGCGACGTCGCCGTACAGAACCTGGTGGGGGTGGCGCCTCTCAAGTTCGAGACCGCGGCGGCCGTCGCGGGCACGCTCGCGGACCAGGTCGAGCAGTACCTGCCGGACGACTACCAGGCGACGCTGTACCAGCAGCTCGCCGCGACCGGCACCGTGGAGGCCACCGCGGCCGCCGTGAGCGCCTTCCCGGTGGACCGTCTGGTGACCGTCCTCGTCGGCGACGCCGCGCAGATCCAGGAGCCCGTCAAGGCCCTCGGCATCGGTGAAGTGACCGTAGTTTCGGCGGAGTAGAGGTTCACGGAGTGGAGGTTCAGCGGCTCAGTGGGGGCCGGCTGTAAGCCGAGCCGCACGCGGAGCGGAAGAGCGTGACTCCGCAGGGCCCGGGTGACTGAAGAGTCGCCCGGGCCCCTTTTTGATCGGATTTCCGCTCGGGCTCTCGCTCGGACTTCATCCCCAAGATGTCCGTATTGGTAGGGAGGTTGCCCGTCTGCCCTGTGGCATGCACTACAAAAGCCCTGATCCGTTTGTTGATTGAAAGACGCCCCGTCTAGCGTCGGTGCGGCTGTTCGTCAGGCAGTGCGCCGCGCCCGCGGCACCGGACAGTCATCGCCGAGTCCCCGTACGGCGCGAGCCAGGGGAGCCGGGGACCCACACGTAGTCCCTGGGGTGAATCGGACGCCCTCCCTGGAGGGGGTCCGTAGGAGACCTTCCTGCTCCGAACCCGTCAGCTAACCCGGTAGGCGAGAGGGAAGGAAAGGATCAGCCCCTACATGGCGTTCACCTGTGGCCCCGGGAAACACCGCCGTCCGAGCCGCGTGAAGCGCTCCACCACGAACGCCGTCGGTGTCGCCGCGCTCACCACGACCGGTGTCATCGGAACCCTGGCCGCCCCGGCACTCGCCGCGGACGCCTCCGTCGAGCAGACCGGGCTGACCCAGGCCATCACCCTCGGCGACAACGTCGCCGCCCAGATCGACGCGCAGGCCGTCGCCCAGAAGCGCGCCGCCGACGAGGCCGCCGCGCGCAAGAAGGCCGAGGAAGCCGCGCGCAAGAGGGCCGCCGAGGAGGCGAAGAAGGAACGCGAGGCCAAGGAGCGTGCCGCCCGCGCCGCCGAGCGCAAGCGCCTCAACACCTTCGTCCTGCCGATCACCGGCTCGTACATCTCCACCGGCTACAAGACCGGCGGCAGCCTCTGGTCCTCCGGCAGCCACACGGGCGTCGACTTCCACGCCGCCTCCGGGACCTCGGTCCACGCGGTCGGCTCCGGCACGGTCGTCACGGCCGGCTGGGGTGGCGCGTACGGCAACCAGATCGTCCTGAAGATGCACGACGGCACCTACACGATGTACGGCCACCTGTCGTCCATCGGTGTCTCCGTGGGGCAGACGGTCACCCCGGGCCAGCAGATCGGCCTGTCCGGCTCGACCGGGAACACCACCGGGCCGCACCTCCACTTCGAGGCCCGTACGACGGCGGAGTACGGCTCCGACATGGACCCGGTCGCCTATCTCCGCTCGCACGGCGTGAACGTCTGACGCTCGCACACCTCGAACGTCTGACGACCGGCGTCAACACTTCCGAAGCCCTGGCTCCCCCCAGCCGGGGCTTCGTCGTTTCGAACGACTGTCTGTCCAAAAAATATCCATGGATTCCGGCCCGCCATCGGAAATTCCGGTTCTCTGCAATAGAGTCACTGAACAAGCGTCAATCGACCGCGTTTCGCGGGGATTAAGGCGGAGGTCCGGTCATGCGCATTCCCGCGCACTCGGTATGCACGGCGATCCGTGACGACATCGTCGCGGGTGTCTACGAGCGCGGCAGCCGGCTCACCGAGGAACTGCTCGCGCGACGCTATGGCGTCTCGCGGGTCCCCGTGCGCGAGGCCCTGCGCACGCTGGAGGCCGAGGGCTTCGTCGTCACCCGTCGGCACGCGGGCGCGTGCGTCGCGGAGCCCACCGAGCAGGAGGCCGCGGACCTCCTCGAGATGCGCATGCTCCTGGAGCCGCTGGGCGCCGCGAGGGCCGCTCAGCGGCGCACCGAGGCCCACCTCAAGGTGCTTCGAGGCCTGGTCAGACTGGGGCAGGAGCGGGCCAGGAGGGGGAACAGCGAGGATCTGCGCTCGCTCGGCGGCTGGTTCCACGAGACGCTCGCACAGGCCTCCGGGAGCCCCGCGCTGACCTCCACGCTGGCCCAGCTGCGGCACAAGATCGCCTGGATGTACGCGGTCGAGGCGCCGGCCAATCCGGCGGAGTCCTGGGCGGAGCACGGCGGGATCGTGGACGCGGTGGCGCGCGGCGACAGTGAGCGGGCGCGGGCCGTCACGGCGCTGCACGCCGAGCGTGCGACGGTCGCACACCGGCTGCGTTTTCCCGGCGGGGGAGATCGTCCGGAGCGTGTGAGGACTTCGCAACATCCCGTAAACATGACGGGCGTGCGTCATTAACACCGGCGCCGTATACAAAGAGGGGTAATTCGCGGGGGATTATTTCTGCTGCCCGCAATTGGAAAAGCGAAGGGCCCGCCCGATGTTTTCAGGCGAGCCCTTCGAATGTGTGCGGGGCGGGGTCTTTTGGTGCGAAGACCACTCCCACCATCAATTGAGGAACCCCGCTCGAGGGCTCTTTCTCAGACGGTCTCGGGGAGCTCCTCGAGACCCTCCGCCACCAGCTTCGCCAGCCGGTCGAGCGCGGCGTCCGCACCCTCGGCGTCCGAGGCGAGGACGATCTCCTCGCCGCCCTGGGCGCCCAGGCCGAGGACCGCCAGCATGGAGGCCGCGTTGACGGGGTTGCCCTCCGCCTTGGCGATCGTCACGGGGATACCGGAGGCCGTGGCCGCCCGGACGAAGATGGAGGCGGGACGGGCGTGGAGGCCCTCGGCCCAGCCGACGTTGACGCGGCGCTCAGCCATGTGATGCTGCCCTTCAGGTGTTCAGGGTTGTCTAGACCAGTGTTCCACAACGTGAAGCGAGTCCGGGCAGGGTGTTGTTCCCGTCCCGAACTCCGCGTCGGATCCCGGCCTGGATCCGACTTCGGTGCCCCTAGCCTGCCTCGCGCCGTTGTCGGACGCGAGCCGTACTCTGGGGCCCATGCAGACCTCGTCGGACCGGCACGAGTACCCCTCCCACTGGGAGGCCGACGTGGTGCTGCGCGACGGCGGCACCGCCCGCATCAGGCCCATCACCGTCGACGACGCCGAGCGGCTGGTGAGCTTCTACGAGCAGGTCTCGGACGAGTCGAAGTACTACCGCTTCTTCGCGCCCTACCCGCGCCTGTCCGCCAAGGATGTCCACCGCTTCACGCACCACGACTTTGTGGACAGGGTGGGACTCGCGGCCACGGTAGGCGGCGAGTTCATCGCCACCGTACGCTATGACCGTATTAATGCCGATGGTCGGCCCGCCTCGGCACCCGCGGACGAGGCCGAGGTCGCCTTCCTCGTGCAGGACGCCCACCAGGGCCGCGGCGTCGCCTCGGCCCTCCTGGAGCACATCGCGGCCGTCGCCAGAGAGCGGGACATCCGCCGTTTCGCCGCCGAGGTACTGCCCGCCAACACCAAGATGATCAAGGTGTTCACGGACGCCGGGTACCAGCAGAAGCGGCACTTCGAGGACGGCGTCGTACGCCTGGAGTTCGACCTCGAACCCACCGACCGCTCGCTCGCCGTGCAGCGCGCGCGGGAGCAGCGCGCCGAGGCGCGGTCCGTGCAGCGACTGCTCGCGCCCGGCTCGGTCGCCGTCATCGGAGCGGGCCGCACCCCCGGCGGGGTGGGACGCAGCGTCCTCGACAACCTGCGCGCGGCCGGTTTCACCGGGCGGCTGTACGCCGTGAACAAGGCACTCCAGGAGAAGGAGCTCGACGGCGTCCCGGCCCACCGCTCCGTGCGCGACATCGCCGAGCCCGTCGACCTCGCGGTCGTCGCCGTGCCCGCGCCGTACGTCCCCGAAGTCGTCGCGGAGTGCGGCGAGCACGGGGTGCAGGGCCTCGTGGTCGTCTCCGCCGGGTACGCCGAGAGCGGCCCCGCCGGACGCGAGCGCCAGCGCGCACTCGTCCGCCAGGCGCGTACGTACGGGATGCGCATCATCGGACCGAACGCCTTCGGGGTCATCAACACCTCCCCCGAGGTGCGCCTCAACGCCTCGCTCGCGCCCGAGATGCCGCGCCCCGGGCGGATAGGCCTGTTCGCCCAGTCCGGCGCGATCGGGATCGCACTGCTCTCCCGGCTGCACCGGCGCGGCGGCGGCGTCACCGGCGTGACCGGAGTGTCCACCTTCGTCTCCTCCGGGAACCGGGCGGACGTGTCCGGCAACGACGTACTCCAGTACTGGTACGACGACCCGGACACCGACGTCGCCCTGATGTACCTCGAATCCATCGGCAACCCGCGCAAGTTCACCCGGCTCGCCCGGCGGACGGCGGCCGCCAAGCCGCTGGTCGTGGTCCAGGGCGCGCGGCACGCCGCCGCTCCCCAGGGGCATGCCGTACGGGCCACCCGGCTGCCGCACGCCACCGTGTCCGCGCTGCTGCGGCAGGCCGGGGTGATCCGGGTCGACACGATCACCGAGCTGGTCGACGCGGGGCTTCTGCTGGCCCGCCAGCCGCTCCCCGCGGGACCCCGGGTGGCGATCCTCGGCAACTCGGAGTCCCTGGGGCTGCTGACGTTCGACGCGTGCCTCGCCGAAGGACTGCGACCGCTTCCGCCGCTGGATCTGACCACGGCGGCCACGGCGGAGGACTTCCACCGGGCGCTGACGAAAGCTCTCGCCGATGACAGGTGCGACGCCGTGGTGGTGACCGCCATACCGGCCGTGGGGGAGACGTCGGCCCAGGACGCCGCTCTGGCAAAGGCCCTGCGATCGGCCTCGGCCTCGGCCCCGGCGAAGCCGGTGCTCGTGGTGCATGTCGAGCTCGGCGGGCTCGCGGAGGCCCTGTCGGCGGCGGCCAGCACCGCACCACAGGCGGCG
>LRTP01000911.1 GCA_001550305.1 Streptomyces diastatochromogenes | reverse complement strand
CGACCCGCCACCGCGGTGAGCGGCCCCTCGGAGGCGAGCCCCCGGCTCATCCCCGCCTACCCCGCCGCCGAGCGCGCCGTCCGCGCCCTCGGCGAGGCCGTGAAGTACGCCCAGTGGCGGCGCGAGGTGGCCGACCCCGGCAAGGTCCCCGAGTACGAGGACATCGACGAGAAGGGCGCCGCCGAGCAGATCGACGAGCTGCTCTCCCGGGGCTCGGGACTGACGCTCGCCCCCGAGGACGCCTGCGTGCTGCTCGGGCGGTACGGCATCGACGTACACCGGGCACTGCCCGCGCCGACACCCGACGAGGCCGCGGCGGCCGCGCGCACCCTCGGTTACCCCGTGGCCCTCAAGACCACCGCACCGCACCTGAGACACCGCGCCGACCTGGGCGGCGTACGCCTGGATCTGACGGACGAGGCGCAACTGAGGAGGGCGTACACGGAGTTGACCGACCTCTTCGGAACGCCGGAGGTGCTGCGCCCGGTCGTGCAGGGCATGGCGCCGCGCGGGGTCGACACGGTCGTACGGGCCGTCATCGACCCGGCGGCCGGAGCGGTGCTCTCGTTCGGCCTGGCCGGAGCCGCGTCGGAGCTGCTCGGGGACACCGCACACCGGCTGGTTCCGGTCACCGACCGGGACGCGAGCTCGCTGGTCCGGTCGATCCGGACGGCGCCGCTCCTGTTCGGCTGGCGCGGCTCGGCGCCGGTCGACACCGTGGCCCTCGAAGAGCTGATGCTGCGCGTCTCGCGGCTGGTCGACGACCACCCGGAGGTCGTCGCCGTCTCCCTGGAGCCGGTGGTGGTCGCCCCGCGCGGCCTGAGCGTGCTCGGCGCCACCGTGCGGCTGGCCCGCGCCCCCGTCCGCGACGACCTCGGCCCCCGCACGCTTCCCGTGGTCTGAGCCGTACCGGTCCCGTGGTCTGGCCGTACCGGTCCCGCCGCCTGAGCCGTGCCGGCCCGTCGTCCGAGCCGTACCGGTGCCCGCCGCCGTCGAGGATTCGTTCTGATCCGTCCACGACAGACACCCGCGAGCGGTGCCTCGCAGTCAGTGGGCCACCGTAGGATGGACGTCATGGCCAAGACCAGTACGACGACCCAGGGGCTGCGAGCGGCGATCGAGCGCAGCGGCTACTACCCGGCCCTCGTGGCCGAGGCGGTGGAGGCCGCGATCGGCGGCGACACCATCCGGTCGTACCTGGTCCACCAGGAGACGACGTTCGACGCCAACGAGGTGCGCCGGCACGTGACCGTGCTCGTCCTCACCGGCAACCGCTTCATCGTGAGCCACACCGACGAGCAGAACGCGGACACGACCTCACCGACGCCGTACGCCACGACCTCGACCGAGTCCGTGAAACTCGGCCGGATCTCGTCGGTCGTCGTCAGCCGGGTCGTCGCCAACCCCGAGTCGTACACGCCGGGCACGCTGCCCCGCGAGGTCGTCCTGACCATCGGCTGGGGAGCGGTCTCCCGCATCGACCTGGAGCCCGCGGCCTGCGGCGACCCCAACTGCGAGGCGGACCACGGCTACACGGGCAACTCGACGGCCGACGACCTGAGCCTGCGCGTCAGCGAGGCCGGGGACGGCCCGGAGACGGTGCGCCAGGCCCTCGCCTTCGCGCAGTCCCTCTCCGAGGCGACCGCGGACATCACCCGCTGATGGCGCTGCCCACCTGGGACCACCCGGAACCGCTGGCCATCGATTCCGCGCCCGTCCCCGAGTACGGCGCGGGCTCGCTCGCCGATCTGCTGCCCACGCTCGCCGCCGGCATGGGCGTTCCCGGCATGACCACCGCCATACCGGAACTGACCGAGGCCGACCGGAACTGCGTCTTCCTGATCGACGGTCTCGGCTGGGAGCAACTGAAGGCGCACCCGGACGAGGCCCCCTTCATGAGCTCCCTCCTCGGAAGCTCACGCGGCGGCACCGGCCGCCCGATCACCGCCGGCTACCCGGCGACCACCGCGAGTTCCCTGGCCTCCGTCGGCACGGGCCTGCCGCCCGGCGCGCACGGCCTGCCCGGCTACACCGTGCGCAACCCGAGGACCGGCGAGCTGATGAACCAGCTGCGCTGGAGTCCCTGGACGGAACCCCGCGCCTGGCAGCCGTACCCGACCGTCTTCCAGCTCGCGGACGCGGCGGGCGTGCACACGGCCCAGGTCACGTCCCCGACCTTCCAGAACACCCCGCTCACGAAGATCGCCCTGAGCGGCGGAACGTTCCACGGGCGGCTGTCCGGCGAGGAGCGCATGGACCTCGCGGCCGAACAACTGGCCGCAGGCGACCGCTCGTTGGTGTACACCTACTACGCCGAGGTGGACGGCAAGGGCCACCGCTTCGGCGTCGACTCGGACCCCTGGCGCGGCCAGCTGATGTACGTCGACCGCCTGGTCCAGCGCCTCGCGGAGCAACTGCCGCCGCGCGCGGCGCTGTACATCACCGCCGACCACGGCATGATCGACATCCCTTTCGACGAGCAGCACCGCATCGACTTCGACGAGGACTGGGAGCTGCGCGCGGGAGTCGCCCTGCTGGGCGGCGAGGCCCGGGCCCGGCATGTGTACGCCGTCCCTGGTGCCGAGGCGGACGTCCTGACCTGCTGGCGCGAGGTCCTCGGCGAGCAGTTCTGGGTGGCTTCACGCGACGAGGCGATCGCGGCGGGCTGGTTCGGGCCTCAGGTCGACGAACGGGTGTACGCCCGGATCGGCGACGTCGTGGCGGCGGCCTGCGACGACGTCCTGATCGTCGCGACCGAGCGGGAGCCGAAGGAGTCGGCGATGGTCGGCAACCACGGTTCGATGGCACCGGTGGAGCAGCACGTTCCGCTCCTGGAAGTACGTACCTGACCCCTCCCCGCCCGTCGCTCCTCCGCCCGCCTCCCTTCTTGTCGAAAGGTGCTCAACTCCCCATGCCCGAGCTGGTGTTCTTCTCCGGAACGATGGACTGCGGGAAGTCGACGCTGGCTCTCCAGATCGAGCACAACCGCTCGGCCCGGGGCCTGCAGGGCATGATCTTCACCCGTGACGACCGCGCGGGGGAGGGCAAGCTCTCCTCGCGCCTCGGCCTGGTCACGGACGCCGTGGAGGTCGCGGACGACCAGGACCTGTACGCGCACCTCGTCCACCATCTCTCCCAGGGCGGCCGGGCGGACTACGTGATCGCGGACGAGGCGCAGTTCCTGGCCCCCGGCCAGATCGACCAACTGGCCCGGGTGGTCGACGACCTGGGGGTCGACGTCTTCGCGTTCGGCATCACCACCGACTTCCGCTCCAAGCTCTTCCCCGGCTCCCAGCGCCTCGTGGAGCTCGCCGACCGGGTCGAGGTCCTCCAGGTCGAGGCCCTGTGCTGGTGCGGCGCCCGTGCCACCCACAACGCCCGCACGATAGGCGGCGAAATGGTCGTCGAGGGCGCCCAGGTGGTCGTCGGCGACGTCAATCAGGCGGAGGACATCGGTTACGAGGTCCTGTGCCGTCGACACCACCGGCGCCGGATGACGGCGGCGACGGCCCGCGCGGGCGCCCTCTCGCCCGACGTACTGCCGATCGCCTCCGCCTGACTCTCAGCGCGCAGCGTGGGTCATCGCTCGGTGCGGATCACCGAGAACACCGCGCCCTCCGGGTCCGCCACCGTGGCCACCCGTCCGTAGGGCGAGTCGTGGGCCGCCTTGAGGAGGTGTCCGCCGAGGTCGGTGGCCTGGGCGACGGCCTCGTCCACGTCCGCGACCTCGAAGTACGTCAGCCAGTGTGCGCCGCGGTCGCGGGGCAGGCCGTGGCCGACGCCGTGAATGCCTGCCACCGGGCGCCCGTCGATGTGCAGGGTCATGTAGTCGAAGTCGGCCGAGACCACCGGCTCCGGCTCGTGTCCGAATACCCCCTGGTAGAACTTGACGACGCTCTCGGTGTCGCGGGTCACCAACTCGATCCAGGCGGGGGTGCCGTGCACTCCGTGGAGCGCCGTGCCCAGATGGGCCGCCGCCTGCCAGACCCCGAAGACGGCGCCCGTGGGGTCCGAGGCGATCAGCAGCCGCCCGGCCTCTCCGGCATCCAGGGGACCCACGCCCACGGTGCCGCCGCAGTGCCGTACCGACTCGGCGGTGTGGTTCACGTCCTCCGAGGCGAAGTACGGCGTCCAGGCGATCGGCAGATGCCGGTCGGGTGGCATCTGGCCGATTCCCGCCACCTCGTGGCCGTCGAGCAGGGCCCGCGCATACGGGCCGAGCTGCCGCGGGCCCGGTTGGAACTCCCAGCCGAACAGCTCTCCGTAGAACTCCTGGGTCGTGGCCATCCCGTGCACCATCAGGCTCACCCAGCAGGGCACGCCGGGTGCGTGCCGAGCGTTCGTGGTGCCGTTCGGGCCGGCCGACTCCCGTGCCTCGGTCATCGTCACTCTCTCCTCGGCCCCTCGCGGTGGCCGTTCACCTTCCGCCTACCAACACGCGTATCGCAATCGCGCGCGTGCACGCCCCGTGCCGATGCTCGCACCACCCGTCACCCTGCGCGCCCCGGCGGCGCCATCGTGTAGTGGTCCACTGCCGGAGAATGCCCGATGAGCCGTTTCCCATCCGTTTCCGCGCGATTGCCGGGGAGTGTCCATCGGTTGTACAGCATGTGCCCGATCCCGTACGCCCGGTGATCGGACCTGCCCGGCCGAGCAGAGTAGCCGGACCTGGACGCCGGGGCCACCCCGTACGCAAGGATGGTGGCCATGAACGCCATCATCTCCGCATCCGAACTCGCGAGCGACCTGGTGGGACCGAACCCGCCGGTCGTGCTCGACATCCGCTGGCAGCTCTCCACGGCGACGGCCGCCGGGGCCGCCCCCTTCGACGGCCGGGCCGCCTACGCGGCAGGGCACATCCCCGGCGCGGTCTTCGTCGACCTGGATGCCGAACTGGCCGGGGAGCCGGGCGAGGGCGGCCGCCATCCCCTGCCCGACCTGGAGGTCTTCGGCGAGGCGATGCGGGCCGCCGGGGTGTCCGTGGACCGGGATGTCGTCGTGTACGACGGGGGCGTGGGGTGGGCCGCCGCGCGGGCCTGGTGGCTGCTGGGCTGGACGGGGCATCCGTCGGTGCGCGTGCTTGACGGCGGGCTGGCCGTCTGGAGCGGGCCGGTGTCCTCGGAGGTCCCCGAGCCCGCCCGCGGA
>LRTP01000910.1 GCA_001550305.1 Streptomyces diastatochromogenes | reverse complement strand
CGGCCGCTGCTGGACGCGGACGGGGCCGCCGCGCTCGCCCGTACGGGGCTGCTGCTCGACGCCCGGGCCGGTGAGCGCTATCGGGGCGAGGTCGAGCCGATCGACCCCGTGGGCGGGCACATCCCGGGCGCGGTCTCGGCGCCGACCACGGAGAACGTCACGGAGACCGGCGAGTTCCGGCCATCGAGCGAGCTCGCGGAGCGCTTCAAGTCCCTCGGCGTGACCGGTACTTCGGAGGTCGGCGTCTACTGCGGCTCGGGCGTGTCCGCCGCCCACGAGGTACTGGCGCTCGCCGTCGCGGGCATCCCGGCCGCGCTGTACGTGGGTTCCTGGTCGGAGTGGTCGCGGGACGGCGGCCGTCCGATCGCGGTGGGCCCCGACCCGCAGTAACGACAACTCGCGGCCGACCTCCATTAACGGCAACTCACGGCCGGCCCCGAGTAACGGCAAGTCGCGGCCGGCCCCGACCTCGAGTAACGGCAAAGGGGCCCGCTCCAGCGTGGCGCGGGCCCCTTTGCCGTACAACTGACTAGTCCTGCTTCTTTCGTCGCGTCCCGAAGACGATCTCGTCCCAGCTCGGGACCGCCGCTCTGCGGCCCGGGCGGACGCCGTCGGCCTCGGCCTGGCGGTCGGTCGCGCCGACGAGACGGTCGCGGTGGCTGCCGACCGAGCGGGGCATGAGCACGTCCGCGTAGGCGGACCCGGCACCGGCCGAGGCCGCGGGGGCCGGGGGCTCCTCCGCCTCGGGCTCGATGGGTGGCTCCTCCGTCGCCGGGAGCTCCGCGGTGGCGGGCCGCTCGGGCACCACCATGTCGCCCCGGAAGCTGGGCACCGCTTCCAGGAGGCTGGTGAGCGAGTCGCGGTCGCTCACACTCTCCTCGATCGGCTCGGGGGAGGGTCCGGGCAGGCTCGGGCGCTCCATCTGCCGGTCCAGGGCGCGGTCCAGCGGGCGGTCGCGCGGCAGCCGTGCGATACGCGGGACGAACGGGAAGCTCGGCTCGGGCGCCGCGAGGTCGTCGGACTCGCCGATCAGCGAGCGCGCCTCGTCGTCGACGGCCTGGACGAGCCGCCGGGGCGGGTCGTACGTCCAGCTCGCCGAGTGCGGCTCGCCCGCGACCCGGTAGACCAACAGCACTTCCCACGTGCCGTCGTCACGACGCCACGAGTCCCACTGGACGGTGTCCTTCTCGGCGCCCCGGATCAGCAGTCGTTCCTGGACGGCCTCACCGAGCTGGGGTCCGGCGTTCTCACCGGGGCGGCGGACAGGAGTCTTCCGGGCCCGCTCGGCCATGAAGGCACGCTCGGCGAGCACGGGGCCCTCGAAGCGACGCACCCGGTCGACGGGGATTCCCGCGAGCTGGGCGACTTCCTCCGCGGAGGCGCCGGCACGTATCCGTGCCTGGATGTCTCGGGGGCGGAGATGGCTCTCCACCTCGATCTCGATCTGGCCGAGGCGGGGACGGTCGCCGCGAACAGCGGCGCGCAGACGCTCGTCAATCGGAAGCGTGTACTCCGTGCTGTCCGCAGCCTTCAGCACCAGCCGTGTGCCGTCGTTAGAGACGGCCACGACACGCAGTTCGGGCATGGGGACCTCCCGGGTGGTGCCTGCCGACGTCACGTGCGTCGCTGCTTCCGCTAGTCGAGTGTGGCCTGCCCGGGTGCAGCCTGCCACAACCTTGCCGAGTTGCCCGGCGTGTCGGGCACGGGCCCGGGGTCGCCGTTATGGCACGGTTACCTATTCGCAACGCTAAGTGACGAACTCCATCACCCTGTGCAACGAGCCCCCTCCCGGCGGTCCTGTCAGGCCCCGGACACCCTGGCGGGAGTCCGGACCCAGGGCTCGCAACAGTACTCCATTCGGGCCATGTGCGTGGATCGGCACGCCGCCCAACTTCTAGTGAGGGGTGCTAGTTGGCCGTCCGCTGTGCCGTATTAGTGACCTTGAAACGTGTCGTACTTCACGTAATCGCCGGAAACGGAACTAAACGTTTCGCCCGTCCGTCCCTTTCTCGTGCAAGCGGTCGAGAAGTACGGGAAAGGCAGGCAAGGTCCGGGGATGCGTGAGAAGTCGGATACCGGCGAGGAACCGGGGGCGAAGGAAGGGGCACCGAGGAGGAAGCGGGTGGACCTGAGCCTTCCACAAGTGGCGGGCAGTGCCGTGGCCGCGGTGGTGGCGGCCAAATTCGCCTCCTACTTCGGGGTGTACGGGACGATCCTGGGCGCCGGAGTGGTCAGCGCGATCGCCACCTGTGGGGGCACCGTCTTCCAGCACTTCTTCAAGCGCACCGGCGAACAGCTCCGCGATGTCACGGTCCAGGCGAAGCCGAGGCCCGAGCAGGCTCCGGTACCGGGGGCGTTCACCGAGGGCACCGTCTATCGCGCCCGGGTCAAGAGCTGGAGGCGGCCGGTGGTCGCGGCGGCGCTCGTCTTCGGCGTCACGATGGCGGGGATCACGACGTACGAGCTGGTGTCGGGGCAGAGCTTCAGCGGCGACGGCACGAACACCACGGTCGGTGACGCGCTCAAGAGCAGTGGCTCCGGATCCCACTCGAGGCCCGGCACGACGCCTTCGAGTCCTTCGAGCGGTTCCTCGTCCAGGGAGCCGTCGGTCACTGACAGCACTCCCGGCACCGGAGACGGCTTCGGCACCGGCGCCACTCAGGGTGACGGCGGTGCCGCGACCCCCACGCCGACGCCGAGTTCCAGTGCCGCTTCGCAGGCGCCAGCCGACTCCCCGGCGCCCACGGACGGTTCCGCTACGAGCCCAGCACCCGGCGCAGGTAGTCGTTCCCAAAGCGCCGATCCGGGTCAAGGCGGTCCCGCAGCGCCGTGAACTCGCCGAAGCGCGGATACACCTTCGAGAAGTACTCCGCGTCGCGGGTGTGCACCTTGCCCCAGTGCGGGCGGCCCTCGTGCGCCGTGAAGATCCGCTCGGCCGCGGTGAAGTACGCCTGATAGGGCGTACCCCTGAACATGTGGACGGCGATGTAGGCGCTCTCCCGCCCGGACGCCGTGGAGAGCGCGATGTCGTCCGCGGGGGCCGTGCGTACCTCGACGGGGAAGCTGACCCGCAGGGACGAGCGGTCGACCATCGTCTTCAGCTCGCGCAGCGTCTCGACGAGCGCCTCGCGCGGAACGGCGTACTCCATCTCCACGAAGCGCACCCGGCGCGGAGAGGTGAAGACCTTGTAGGGAATGTCGGTGTAGGTCCGCGCGGACAGGGCCCGGCTGGAGATCTTGGCGATCGTTGGGATGGTGGCGGGCGCGGCGCGGCCGACCAGATTGGCCACCTGGAAGACCCCGTTGGAGAGGAACTCGTCCTCGATCCAGCCGCCGATCTGCCCGATCGGCTTCTCGGGGCCGGCGCTGCGGTTGTTGCGCTTGGTGTTGCAGTTGCCGGTGTGCGGGAACCAGTAGAACTCGAAGTGCTCGTTCTCGGTGAAGAGTTCGTCGAAGTCGGTGGTGACCTTGTCGAAGGTCATCGGCTCCTCGCGGGCCGTGAGCAGAAAAATGGGCTCTACGGAGAAGGTGATCGCGGTGACGATCCCCAGGGCGCCGATGCCCACCCGGGCCGCCGCGAAGACATCGGGGTTCTCCTCCTCGGAGCAGCTGAGGAGCGAACCGTCCGCGGTGACCAGCTCAAGTCCCTTGATCTGCGCGGCGATCGAGGCCGAGTCGCGGCCCGTGCCGTGCGTTCCGGTGCTGGTCGCGCCCGAGACCGTCTGTTCCATGATGTCGCCCATGTTCGTGAGCGACAGCCCCTCGCGCGCGAGAGCCACATTGAGGCGCTTGAGCGGGGTGCCCGCCTCAACGGTGACGGTCCCGGCCTCGCGGTCGATGTTGCGGATGCCGGTCAACAGTTGAGGGCGGATCAACACGCCGTCGGTCGCGGCGGCTGCGGTGAAGGAGTGCCCGGTGCCGACGGCCTTGACCCTCAGACCGTCGTCGGCCGCCTTGCGTACGGCCGCGGAGAGCTCCTCGACCGAAGCGGGGGCGACCTCCCGCACGGGACGGGCGGTGACGTTCCCCGCCCAGTTACGCCACGTGCCGCTCTTCCCGCTCACTGTGGTGCTCATGGGTCCCCTCCCGCTGCGGAACCGGCCTGCTCAGCCGGCGATACCCGAGGAATCCGACCGCGACCGCGACGGCTCCGGACACCGCCGGAACCCCGTACCCGGCCTTCGCACCGGCGGCGTCGATCACCCAGCCGGCCACGGAGGAGCCGAGCGCGACCCCGACCGCGAGTCCGGTGCTCACCCAGGTCATGCCCTCGGTCAGTTTCGCGCGTGGTACGTGCTGTTCGATGAGGGACATCGTCGTGATCATCGTGGGAGCGATGGACAGGCCCGCAACGAACAGCGCCACGGCCAGAAACGGCAAGTTTCCGACCAGTAGCAGGGGGATCATACTCACGGCCATGGCGCATATGCCCAGCAGCCACCGACGTTCGGGCGCCCCCTTGAAGTGCAGCAGTCCGAACACGGCTCCCGCCGCGCAGGAACCCGCCGCATAGAGGGCCAGGACCACGCTCGCGGCGCCCTTGTGGCCCTGCTCCTCCGCGAAGGCCACGGTGACCACGTCCACGGCCCCGAAGATCGCTCCGGTCGCCACGAACGTGGCCACCAGGACCTGGAGTCCGGCCGCGCGCAGCGCCGAACCGCTGGTGTGGTGCTCGCGCGGGTGCGGCACGGGCTCGGTCGCGCGCTGGGAGGTCAGCCAGAAGACGCCCACCGCCAGGAAGCAGGCGGCGAGCAGCGGCCCGGCCTCCGGGAACCACACCGTGGACAGGCCGATGGAGAGGATCGGCCCGAAGATGAAGCAGATCTCGTCCACCACGGACTCGAACGAGTACGCGGTGTGCAACTTCGGGGTGCCTCCGTAGAGGGCCGCCCAGCGGGCCCGGATCATCGCGCCGATGCTCGGGACACAGCCGATCCCGGCCGCGCAGAGGAACAGCACCCAGTCCGGCCACTCGAAGCGCGCGGCCAGCAGCAGCCCGGCGGCCGCCGCGAGCGCGAACAGGGTGACGGGGCGCAGCACCCGCCGCTGGCCGTGCCGGTCCACCATCCGGGAGACCTGTGGGCCCATCACCGCGGCGGCGAGCGCCATGGTCGCCGACAGCGCGCCCGCGAGCCCGTAGCGCCCGGTGAGCTGGGAGATCATCGTCACCACGCCGATGCCCATCATCGACAGGGGCATCCGGCCGAGGAAGCCCGCGGCGGAGAAGCCCTTGGAGCCGGGGGCGGCGAACAGGGCGCGGTACGGGCTGGGCACGAAGGGTCTCCGGTGGGCTCGGCCCGGCCGCACGGTCACCGCGTGCGGTCGGACTCCGGTAAGGCGTGTAGATGGCCGATACAGCTTACGGGTTAGGTGGCCCTAACGCACTCCTTCGCGTACTCCCCGATTCCGCTTGCCATGTGGCTGTTGTCCGGCTGTCAGCGACGGATGGCAGGATCGGACACATGCCAGATGTGCTCGACGCCACCCCCTACGACGCCCTGCTCCTGCTCTCGTTCGGCGGCCCCGAGGGCCCGGACGACGTGGTTCCGTTCCTGGAGAACGTGACGCGGGGGAGAGGCATCCCCAAGGAACGGCTGAAGGAAGTGGGCCAGCACTACTTCCTGTTCGGCGGGGTCAGCCCGATCAACAACCAGAACCGTGCCCTGCTCGACGCCCTCCGCAAGGACTTCGCGGACCACGGCCTGGACCTGCCCGTGTACTGGGGCAACCGCAACTGGGCGCCGTACCTGACCGACACCCTGCGCGAGATGGTCGCCGACGGCCGCCGCCGCGTCCTCGTCCTCGCCACCAGCGCGTACGCCTCGTACTCGGGCTGCCGGCAGTACCGCGAGGACCTCGCCGGCGCCCTGGCGGCCCTCGAGGCCGAGGGCCTGGAGCTGCCGAAGATCGACAAGCTGCGGCACTACTTCAACCACCCCGGCTTCGTGGAGCCCATGATCGAGGGCGTCCTGAAGTCCCTCGCCGAGCTCCCCGAGGACGTACGGGCGGGCGCGCACCTCGCCTTCACCACGCACTCCATCCCCACCGCGGCCGCCGACACCTCCGGCCCGGCCGAGGACCACGGCGACGGCGGCGCCTACGTCAAGCAGCACCTGGACGTGGCGAAGCTGATCGCCGACGCCGTGCGCGAGGAGACCGGGATCGAGCACCCCTGGCAGCTCGTGTACCAGTCGCGCTCCGGAGCCCCGCACATCCCGTGGCTCGAGCCCGACATCTGCGACCACCTGGAGGAGCTGCACGGAGCCGGGGTCCCGGCCGTCGTGATGGCCCCCATCGGGTTCGTCTCGGACCACATGGAGGTGCTGTACGACCTCGACACGGAGGCGACGGCCAAGGCGGAGGAGCTGGGGCTGCCCGTGCGCCGCTCGGCCACCGTGGGCGCCGACCCCCGCTTCGCCGCGGCGATCCGCGACCTCGTCCTGGAGCGCGCCGCGACGGAGAACGGGCTGCAGGTGACACCCTGCGCCCTGGGCGCGCTCGGCGCGAGCCACGGCCTGTGCCCCGTGGGCTGCTGCCCGGCCCGCGCCCCC
>LRTP01000909.1 GCA_001550305.1 Streptomyces diastatochromogenes | reverse complement strand
CCAAGGCCGCCGCCGCGGGCGCCGACAGCCCGTACGCCTGAGGAGCCCCTTGATCGAGCCCCTGCACACCGAACTGCTCCAGCTCGCCCACGACGCCGCCCGCCGCGCCGGTGAGCTGCTGCGGGACGGCCGCCCGGCGGACCTCACGGTCGCCGCCACCAAGTCCAGCCCGATCGACGTCGTCACCGAGATGGACATCGCCGCCGAGAAGCTGATCACCGACCTGATCTCCCAGCACCGTCCCCACGACGGCTTCCTCGGCGAGGAGGGCGCCTCCAGCGAGGGCACCAGCGGCATCCGCTGGGTCGTCGACCCGCTCGACGGCACGGTGAACTACCTCTACGGGCTGCCGACCTGGGCGGTGTCCATCGCGGCCGAACAGAACGGCGAGACCGTCGTCGGAGTCGTCGCGGCACCGATGCGCGGCGAGACCTACAGCGCCGTGCGCGGCAGGGGCGCCCGGGCCACCGGGGCCTGGGTCGGCGAGCGCCGGCTGGCCTGCCGCCCGTCGCCGCCCCTGGACCAGGCCCTGGTCTCGACCGGCTTCAACTACGTGACCGAGGTCAAGGTCCACCAGGCCGAGGTCGCCCACCGGCTGATCCCCCTGCTGCGCGACATCCGGCGCAGCGGTTCGGCGGCCGTCGACCTGTGCGACGTCGCCGCGGGCCGCCTCGACGGCTACTACGAGCGCGGTCTGCACCCCTGGGACCTCGCGGCGGGCGACCTGATCGCCCGTGAGGCGGGCGCCCTGACCGGTGGACGCCCCGGAGAGCGCCCCGGAGGCGATCTGGCGGTCGCGGCCTCCCCGGGCGTCTTCGAGCCCCTCCAGCGGCTTCTGGAGGAGTTCGGCGCCTGGCACGACTGAGGACACCCACCGTTCCCGCCGCGTACGGCACCCTGTGCGTACAGCGGCTACGGAATTCGGTACGCACAACAACGGAGCGGGGCCCCGGCACTGGATCGATGCCGGGGCCCCGCTCTCCTACGAACTGCTCAGACGCGCGACGCGCCGACCTCCACACCGTGCTCGGCGGCAAGGCGGCGCAGGTCCTCGAGCTCGGCCTGCTCGACCTCCGCGAGGAAGTCGTCGCCTGTTTCGCGAGCCCGCGTCAGGTCGGACTCGGTCGCCCTTATGCGCTGCAGAAGTCCTGCGGTGAATGCGTCCATGCTGCGCCCCCTCGTCCTGGGTCGTGGGTCGGTGGCACGGGGGTGTGCCGTTGGGAAGGGGCGATCACGTCTCCAGAGGGTGCCCAGCGCTGCCCGGGCTGGGCGGCGACGGTGCCGGACACCCACGCCCGCTCTGCGGAAGCGGTTGGACGTACCACAAGGTGGCTTGCCACATGCAGAGCGTGATCGCGGGGTGTAAAGCCGTCCTCCCCCCGCTCCCTTCCGTAGAAACCTCAACCCGACGAGAAAATCTCGCATTCCCGGGCCCCGAGACCGTCGTACCGGGCGCCCGTCACCCGTCTTACAGCCGGTTTACGGCCGAAAAGGGCAGGATGGAGGCCTTACCCATGACAGACCCCCCTGCCCACGTGTGCCGAAGAGGCGCTACGCGGGTGGACAGAGGAAGGACAAGCGACGTGCGCGTACTCGTCGTCGAGGACGAGCAGCTGCTCGCCGATGCGGTGGCCACCGGACTGCGCCGGGAGGCCATGGCCGTCGACGTCGTGTACGACGGTGCGGCCGCCCTGGAGCGCATCGGCGTCAACGACTACGACGTGGTCGTCCTCGACCGCGACCTCCCGCTCGTGCACGGCGACGACGTCTGCCGCAAGATCGTCGAGCTCGGCATGCCCACGCGCGTGCTGATGCTCACCGCCTCCGGCGACGTCAGCGACCGTGTCGAGGGCCTGGAGATCGGCGCCGACGACTACCTCCCCAAGCCGTTCGCGTTCAGCGAGCTGACGGCACGCGTGCGTGCCCTCGGGCGTCGTACGAGCGTGCCGCTGCCGCCCGTCCTGGAGCGCGCCGGGATCAAGCTCGACCCCAACCGGCGCGAGGTCTTCCGCGACGGCAAGGAGGTCCAGCTCGCGCCCAAGGAGTTCGCCGTCCTGGAGGTGCTGCTGCGCAGCGAAGGCGCCGTCGTCTCCGCCGAGCAGCTCCTGGAGAAGGCCTGGGACGAGAACACGGACCCCTTCACCAACGTCGTCCGTGTCACTGTCATGACCTTGCGCCGCAAGCTCGGGGAACCCCCGGTCATCGTCACGGTGCCCGGCTCCGGCTACCGGATCTGATCCGCGGTGGCCACGACGCCCGCGCCCCCCACGGCGCCTCCGAAGCCCACCTGGGACCCCCGAAGGGCGGAGCCCCCGTTCCCCTGGCTGCGCCCGACCATCCGCATACGGCTCACGCTGCTGTACGGCGGCATGTTCCTGATCGCCGGCATCATGCTGCTGTCGATCATCTATCTGCTTGCGGCGCAGGCCCTGAACACGGGCGCCGAGCCGCTCTTCAAGATCGTCAGCGGTACGTCGATCAAGGTGAGCAGCGACAACTGCCCCGCCGTCCAGGCGGGCAACCTGTCACTCGACGAGTTCAACGTCGCGATCAGCAACTGCATCGACCACCAGCGTCAGACGGCCCTGGACGACCTGCTCAGCCGCTCCCTGCTCGCCCTGCTCGGCCTCGCGATCATCGCCTTCGCCTTCGGCTACGCGATGGCGGGTCGCGTCCTGTCGCCGCTCGGCCGGATCACCCGCACCGCACGTGCGGTGGCGGGCTCGGACCTCTCCCGGCGGATCGAGCTGGACGGCCCCGACGACGAGCTGAAGGAGCTGGCCGACACCTTCGACGACATGCTGGAGCGGCTGCAGCGGGCCTTCACCGCCCAGCAGCGGTTCGTCGGCAACGCCTCGCACGAACTGCGCACCCCGCTCGCGATCAACCGCACGCTCCTCGAAGTGCACCTGTCCGACCCCGGAGCACCGGTGGAGCTCCAGCAGCTCGGCAAGACGCTGCTCGCCACCAACGAGCGCAGCGAGCAGCTCGTCGAGGGCCTGTTGCTGCTCGCCCGCAGCGACAACCAGATCGTCGAGCGCAAGCCCGTGGACCTCGCCGAGGTCGCCACACAGGCCGTCGACCAGGTGCACGCCGAGGCCGCGGCCAAGGGTGTGGCGATCCGCGGGGAGCGCGCCGCGGCGGTGGTCCAGGGCAACGGCGTCCTGCTGGAGCGGATCGCCCTGAACCTCGTCCAGAACGCGGTGCGGTACAACGTGCCGGAGGACGGCTGGGTCGAGGTCACGACGCAGGTCCAGCACGGCCAGGCGGTACTGGTGGTCACGAACACGGGTCCGGTGGTTCCCGCGTACGAGATCGACAACCTTTTTGAGCCTTTCCGGCGGCTGCGCACGGAGCGTACGGGCAGCGACAAGGGCGTGGGCCTCGGCCTTTCCATCGCCCGGTCGGTGGCCCGCGCACACGGGGGCCATATCGCGGCAGAGCCGCGCGAGGGGGGTGGGCTCGTGATGCGCGTCACCCTGCCGATCTGAGAACATGTCGCGGACACGCGGCGATGTTCGCTTTGCGCGGAATTTTCTGGTCGCCCATCCGGGAGACTCGTGTGTGATCGATCACAAGGGCGAATTTCTGGCCATCTACTCTCCGTGGTCACGCAGGCTGCCGTAAAGCCGGGAAAATCCGGGTTTTCGGGGGTCTAGATCACGGGAAGTACACGGTGGGACGCCTTTGAAGTGGGCCCTTCGGACCGTGTACGGTCCGCATCGCCATCCAAGCCGATCACTCATGAGGAGTCCGGTTGGGTGTCGATTGAGTAACAGACCTTGATGTGAGGCAAAATCTCCGCCTCAGGTCGGGCACAAGTCCGGCCTCTCACGCGTTACGTGCGCTGAGACACCGCAGACACCCAGAGGGGGAGAGCGACATGGCAACGGATTACGACACCCCACGCAAGACCGACGACGACGTCGACTCGGACAGCCTTGAAGAACTGAAGGCTCGCCGGAACGACAAGTCGACGTCGTCGGTCGACGTAGACGAGTTCGAGGCCGCAGAAGGCCTGGAGCTGCCCGGAGCCGACCTCTCGAACGAGGAGCTGGCCGTCCGGGTACTGCCCAAGCAGCAGGACGAGTTCACTTGCATGAGCTGCTTCCTGGTGCACCACCGCAGCCAGCTGGCCCGCGAGAAGAACGGTCAGCCGATCTGCCGCGACTGCGACTGAGGCAGGGTCGGCCGTGACTGGCTCGACCCCACCTTGGAAGCGCCGCTTCCTCTCACGGGCAGCGGACGAAGGGCCCTCAGACGGCCCTGAAGGCGTGCGTGACGACGAGCGGGGCTCATCCCGACCAGGATCAGCCTCGCTCGAGCGGGCGCCCGCCACAGCGCCGACAGGCGCCTTCGAGCGGGCCGGCGAGGTGAAGCCGGCCGACGATCCGGAACCGTCCGACGGTTCGGTTCCGGCGGACGTCGCCGTTCCCGCCACCGGCCGCCGTGCGGCCGGCCTTCGGGACGGGGTCAGAAAGGGCGTCCAGAAGGGCGGCAGCAGGGCCAAGGCGGGCCTGGCCCACCTCGCCGACCGGATCATCGAGATCGCGCCGCGCGTCCCCGTAAGGGACCTCGCGACCCTCCGCAGGCAGTTCCCGGGACTCACCCCCGAACAGCTCGCGGACAAGCTCGTCGCGGGTGCGGCCAACGCGACGTCCACGGTTGGCGCCGGGATCGGTGCCGCCGCGATGCTGCCGGTGCCGCCCGCGATGCCGACCGAGCTGGCCGCGGAGATCACCGGCGTCGCCGCGATCGAGCTGAAGCTGATCGCCGAGCTCCACGAGGTCTACGGCCTGCGGCCGCCGGGCAACCTCAAACAGCGCAGTACCGGGTATCTGAACTCCTGGTCCTCCGAGCGCGGGATCGACGTGACCAAACCGTCGACCGTCAACGCCGCGTTGGGCGGCCAGATGAAGCGCGAGCTGCGCCAGCAGATCATGAAACGCATGGTCCGGGATCTGCCGAACCTGATGCCGTTCATGGTGGGCGCGGCGGTGGGGGCGGTCATGAACCGCCGGGACACCAAACGCCTGGCGGCGCGTATCCGCAAGGACTTGCGCAAGTCCCAGGTGCCGTGGGACGCGCTCGCGGAGCTGCCGCCCCTGGAGAAGCCGGCGGATCCCCTCCGGTTGGGGGAGATCCCCAAGGAACTGGGGCACTGAGCCCCGCCCGGCACCGCCCGCCCGCGCCTGGTTGAGACGAGCGGTGGGGCAGGGGTCACCGGCTCGTGGTGACCGGGAGCAATGGATGCGAAGGCGCACTGCCCGTGGAGCGGTGTGCGCCGGTGCGTAACCGCTCCGCGCAAGCGCACCGTCGCGCGCCGTGGTGGTGCGGGGCGCGACTTCTTCTTCGCAGGGGGCTACGCCGTGGCCCGAGCCGCATCGAGTGCCGCGATCAGGCGCTCCGGCTCCCTCGTCGACAGGTACAGGTACGGCGTGGGGTCGGCCGGGTCGGTGACCTGGACGCGGAGGGCCGTGGGGATGTACGCCCGCAGGAGCATGAAGGCGCGCGGATCCGCCTTGTACGTGCGCCAGGCACGCGCCTCCTCCTGGTCCATGATCTCCGCGTCGCCCAGGGCCGCGACCGGGATCTTCGCCTCGCCCGCGATCAGGGAGTCACCGACGACCCGGATGCGGATCGACCCGTACGCACTCGCCACGACCGCCGAGACCGCGGTGCCGCCGACCAGCGCGCCCAGCAGCGGCAGTGTGCCGAAGGGGAGGAAGACCAGGGCCATCGCTATCCCGATCAGGAAGCAGATCGCCCACCAGCTGCGGGGGGCGGTGAGGCGTTCTTCGTACGGGGAGGCGGAGAGCTGCATGAAGCCAAGCTTGGCACGGTGCGAAGACTTGGTGGACGCGCGGGTAAGGTCTGCGGCTGTGAGTCGTACTTCCGCAGCTCTGCAGCCTCCCGCCGACGCCGCCGCGCCGGTGCGGCACCCCGACGCGCCCGCCCCCGGCGAGCTCCTCGGCGCCCACTACGAACAGTGTTTCGGGTGTGGCGGGGAGCAGTCGCACGGACTGCATCTGGAGGCCCGCGCGGGGGAGGGCGTCACCGTCACGGCGGAGTTCACGGTACGGCCCGCCCACCAGGGCGCCCCGGGGCTCGCGCACGGCGGAGTGCTCGCCACCGCCCTCGACGAGACGCTCGGCTCGCTGAACTGGCTGCTGCGCACCATCGCGGTCACCGGCCGTCTGGAGACCGACTTCGTCCTACCCGTCCCCGTGGACACGGTGCTGTACCTGGAGGCCGAGGTCACGGCGGTGGCCGGCCGCAAGATCTACTCGACCGCCACCGGTCGGATCGGTGGCCCGGACGGGCCCGTCGCCGTTCGCGCGGACGCCCTCTTCGTCGAGGTCAAGGTCGACCACTTCATCGACAACGGCCGCCCGGCGGAGATCCGGGCCGCCATGAACGAGCCGGACCAGATCCGCCGTGTCCGTGCCTTCGAGGTGAACCCGTGACCCGCGAGCCCCGTCAAGAACTCGCCGTGCTGATCCGCCGCGTCGACCCGGACGTACCGCTTCCCGAGTACGCGCAGCCCGGTGACGCGGGAGCCGATCTGCGTACCACCGAGAGCCGTGAACTGAAGCCGGGCGAGCGCGCCGTACTGCCTACGGGTGTGTCCATCGCGCTGCCCGAGGGGTACGCGGCCTTCGTGCACCCGCGTTCCGGGCTGGCCGCCCGCTGCGGTGTCGCCCTCGTGAATGCCCCGGGGACGGTTGATGCCGGGTACCGTGGGGAGATCAAGGTGATCGTGGTGAATCTCGACCCGCGCGAGTCGGTGCGGTTCGAGCGCTTCGACCGGATTGCTCAACTGGTCGTCCAGCAGGTCGAGAAGGTCCGCTTCCAGGAGGTCGCGGAACTCCCCGACTCGGCGCGGGCCGCAGGGGGCTTCGGGTCCACTGGCGGTCATGCCGCTGTGGGCGGCACAACGGGTGGGAATCGATACGCTTCGGTCGTATCCGACCGGGAAGGACAGTGACGTGTTCGGACGTCGCAAGAAGGGCAGTGCCGCCGAGGACGCGGCGGGCGAGGCCGAGCAGGTCGTCGACAGTGTCGACACTGAGGCGGACGAGGCGGAGCGGGAGCGCGTGAGGCTCGAGCCGGAGCCGCGGCCCGACGGACCCTGGGACGACTCGGAGGTGCGGGACCCCGCCGAGGGCCGCGTGGACCTGGGTGGTCTCTTCGTGCCCGGAGTCGACGGCATGGAGCTGCGGGTCGAGGTCGCGGGCGACGCGATCGTCGCGGCCACCGTCGTCCTCAAGGACAGCGCCATCCAGTTGCAGGCCTTCGCCGCCCCCAAGCGTGAGGGCATCTGGGGCGAGGTGCGCGAGGAGATCGCCACCGGCATCACCCAGCAGGGCGGTGTCATCGACGAGGTCGAGGGCCCGCTGGGCTGGGAGCTGCGGGCGCAGGTGCCGGTGCAGCTGCCGGACGGCACGGGTGGTTTCCAGGTCGTGCGGTTCGTCGGCGTGGACGGGCCCCGCTGGTTCCTGCGTGGAGTGATCTCCGGGCAGGGCGCCGTGCAGCCGCAGGCCGCGGGCCTGCTGGAGCAGATCTTCCGGGACACGGTCGTCGTACGCGGTGAGGGTCCGATGGCCCCGCGCGACCCGATCGTCCTGAAGCTGCCGAACGACGCGCAGATGGTGCCCGAGGGTGTCCAGCAGGAGGAGCAGAGCGGTTCCCGCTTCTCCGGAGGCATGGGACAACTGCAGCGCGGACCGGAGATCACCGAGGTCCGCTAGAGCCTGTCCGCCGGTTCACTCCGCGGGCAGAACAGCCACACGGCTTCAAAGGGCCGCATCCCTCGACGGGGGATGCGGCCTTTCGTGTGCGCGGACCCTTCGGCGGGTTCTCGTGCGAGATCCCTTGACGGGCAGTTGGTCTGTACCTATGGTCTCGGCCCAGCGCCTAGGTTCACGCAGGCGTTCATCGTTCACATACGAGAACGGATGGCCCCCCACCATGCGCCGTACCGCACTCCTCGCCACCGTCACCGCCCTCGTCGCGGGCGCCCTCGTCTGGCCCGCCGCCCGACAGGCCGACGCCGCCCCCGTCACCTTCGCGCACCCCGGAGTCACGGTCTCCAAGAGCCAGCTGGACTTCGCCCGCACTCAGGTCAACGCAGGGGCCCAGCCCTGGAAGGCCGCGTACGACCAGATGATGGCGAGCAAGTACGCCGACCTGAACCGCGTCCCGAAGCCCCGCGCGACCGTGGAGTGCGGCTCCTACTCCAACCCCAACTACGGCTGCACGGACGAGCGCGAGGACGCGATAGCCGCGTACACCGACGCCCTCGCCTGGTACATCACCCGCGACGACCGGTACGCGAAGAAGTCGATCGCCCTGATGGACGCATGGTCGGCCGTGATCAAGGAGCACACCAACAGCAACGCGCCCCTGCAGACCGGCTGGGCCGGCTCCTCCTGGCCCAAGGCCGCCGAGCTCATCAAGTACACCTACACCGGTACCTGGGCCAACTCCGGCCGCTTCGCGACCATGCTGCGCACCGTCTACCTCCCCGAGGTCATCAACGGCTCCAACTCCAACGGGAACTGGGAACTGTCGATGATGGAGGCCGCCGTCGGCATCTCCGTCTTCCTCGAGGACCGGACGTCGTACGACAAGGCCATCGCGAAGTTCCGGACCCGTACGGCCGCGTACGTCTACCTCTCCTCCGACGGCGCGCTGCCCAAGACCGTGCCGAGCCAGAACCTCGACACCACCGCGAAGATCGTCAACTACTGGCAGGGGCAGTCCACCTTCGTCACCGGCCTCACCCAGGAGACCTGCCGCGACTTCACGCACACCGGGTACGGCATCTCGGCCATCTCGCACATCGCCGAGACCAGCCGGATTCAGGGGGAGGACCTGTACGGCACCGATGTCGGCGAGCGGCTGCGGCAGGCGCTCGGATTCCAGTCGAAGTACCAGCTGGGCGAGGCGGTGCCGAGTTGGCTGTGTGGCGGTTCCCTCACCCTCGGGCTGGGTCCGGTGACCGAGACCGGCTACAACGCCCTGCACAACCGCCTGGGCATCGCCATGACCAACACCCAGAAGCTGACCGAGCAGAACCGGCCGTCCGGCAGCAACAACCTCTTCGTCGCCTGGGAGACTCTCACCGACGGGGACAACCCCAACTGACGCCCTCTCCGGCCGGGCGCCCCGGTGCCGTCACCCGGGCGCCCGCACGGCGGGGGAGGCAATCGCCCGGCTGACCGGGGAGGGACATGAGCCAGGTCGAGGTCGCCACGAAGACCATGGTGCGCGTCGAGAACGTGCATCGCTGGTACGGCGGTGGAGCCGACGTCGTACCCGCCCTGCGCGGAGTCTCCTTCGACGTGCCACGCGGCGAACTCGTCGCCCTCACCGGCCGCCCCGGGTCCGGCAGGACCACACTCCTCAACCTGGTCGGCGGGCTCGACGAACCGGACGCGGGGCGGATCACCGTCGACGGGCTCGCACTGGAGGGGCTCGGCGAGGACGGACTGCTGGAACTGCGCCGGGACCGGATCGGCTTCGTCTTCCAGCCCCTCGGGCTCATCCCGCTGCTCACCGTCGCCGAGAACATCGGTGTGCCGCTGCGGCTGCGCGGGGTCGCGGAGCACGCGCGCGAGGAGCGGATCACGCGACTGCTCTCCCTCGTCGGACTCACCGACCACGCGGCGCGCCGACCCGGGGAGCTCACCGGCGGGCAGCAACAGCGCGTGGCGATCGCGCGCGCCCTCGCGAGCGACCCCGTGCTCCTCGTCGCCGACGAGTTCGCGGCCGGACTCGACGCGACGGCCGGCCGTGCCCTGATGGAGCTGCTGCACACACTCGTCCACGGCGAACAGGTGACGGCGCTGGTCGCCCCCTACCGGGCGACCCCGCTCGACCTGGCCGATCGGGTCCTGGAGCTCTGCGACGGAGAGATCGTCGAGCACTGAGCCGAGCACTGAGCCGAGTGCGGGGCCGAGCAGGGCCCGGACCAGCGCATCAAGGCGGTGTCGACCAGCGCATCCGGGTGGCGTCGAGCGACGCATCAGGGTTGCGTCAAAGACGGCCGTCCGCCGACTCCCCACCCCATTTGTCGAGATTGTTGGCCGTAAGGTCGACGCTGCGTATACAGCGGTGACAGGAAGACAATGGGGCCATGGGACGCGGCAAGCTTCGGATCTACCTCGGTGCGGCACCGGGCGTCGGCAAGACGTACGCGATGCTCTCCGAGGCGCACCGCCGGGTGGAGCGGGGCACCGACTGCGTCGTCGCCTTCGTGGAGCACCACAATCGGCCGCGCACCGAGGTGATGCTGCACGGCCTGGAGCAGGTTCCGCGCAAGCATCTCGACTACCGCGGCTCCGCCTTCACCGAGATGGACGTGGACGCCGTACTGCTCCGTGCCCCGGCCGTCGCCCTGGTGGACGAACTCGCGCACACCAATGTCCCCGGCTCCCGCAACGCCAAGCGCTGGCAGGACGTGGAAGAGCTGCTCGCCGCGGGGATCGACGTCGTCTCGACCGTCAACATCCAGCACCTGGAGTCACTGGGCGACGTCGTGGAGTCCATCACGGGCGTACGGCAGCGCGAGACCGTCCCGGACGAGGTCGTACGGCGGGCGGACCAGATCGAACTGGTCGACATGTCGCCACAGGCGCTGCGCCGTCGTATGGCGCACGGCAACATCTACAAGTCCGACAAGGTCGACGCGGCGCTGTCCAACTACTTCCGGCCCGGCAACCTGACCGCGCTGCGCGAGCTGGCGCTGCTGTGGGTGGCCGACCGGGTCGACGAGTACCTGACCGAGTACCGCAGTGAGCACCGGGTCTCGAAGATCTGGGGTTCGCGGGAGCGGATCGTGGTCGGGCTGACCGGTGGTCCCGAGGGGCGCACACTGATCCGCCGGGCCGCGCGGCTCGCGGAGAAGGGCGCGGGCGGCGAGGTCATGGCCGTCTACATAGCCCGCAGCGACGGACTGACCTCCGCCTCGCCCAAGGAACTGGCGGTCCAGCGCACGCTGGTGGAGGACCTGGGCGGCACCTTCCACCACGTC
>LRTP01000091.1 GCA_001550305.1 Streptomyces diastatochromogenes | reverse complement strand
GGCCAGCGCCCTGGCCACCACGCGCACCGCGTTCGGCCACCAGGCGGCACTGGTCGCCCGCACCACCGGCGAGGTGTCCGAGGTGTTGCGGGCGCTCGCCGACGGGCTGCCCCACAACAGGTTGGTGACCGACGAGGTGCGCCGGGGCCGCACGGCGTTCCTGTTCGCCGGGCAGGGCGCGCACCGGGTGGGCATGGGCACGGAGTTACACGCCGCCCAGCCCGCGTTCGCGGACGCGCTGGACGAGGTCTGCGCGGCGTTCGACCGCCACCAGCCGCATCCGCTGCGGGAGGTGATGTTCGGCACCGGCCCGCACACGGCCGGCCTGCTGGAACGAACCCTCCACGCCCAGCCCGCGCTGTTCGCGTTCGAAGTCGCCATGTGCCGGCTGCTGGCCTCCTGGGGCCTGCGGCCGGACCTGCTCCTCGGCCATTCGATCGGCGAACTCGCCGCCGCATATGTGGCGGGCGTGTGGAACCTGGAGGATGCCGCGGTGCTGGTGTCGGCCCGGGGCCGGCTGATGGACGCCTTGCCGGCCGGCGGGGCGATGGCCGCGCTCCAGGCATCCGAGGCCGAGGTGCTGGCGGAGCTGGAGCGCGGGGGCTCGGCGGCATGCGTCGCCGCCGTCAACGGTCCGCAGGCCGTGGTCGTCTCCGGCCCGGAGGCGGACGTGCTGGCCACCGTCGCGCGCTGGAAGGCGGCCGGCCGCAAGGCCACGCGGTTGCGGGTCAGCCACGCCTTCCACTCCGACCTGGTCACGCCGGTGCTGGAGGATTTCCGGGAGGTCGCCGAGTCGTTGACGTACCGGCGCCCGACCGTGCCGGTCGTATCCGACGTGACGGGGATGCTCGCACCTCCCGACCAGCTCTGCTCGCCCGCGTACTGGGTGCGGCACGTCCGCGAGGCGGTGCGGTTCGCCGACGGAGTCCGCACGTTGCGGGACCAGTCCGTCGCCACCCTCGTGGACGTCGGCCCCAACGGTTCGCTGGCCGCGCTCGCCACGGGGTGCCTGGCCGACACGGTGCCGGACCGCGCGCCCGCTGACCGGACCGCCGACGACGAGATCGTGACGATCGCGGCCTCGCGGCAGACCGGCACCGAGACCGAGACGGTGCTGCTGGCGGTCGGCGCCGTCCACGCGCGGGGCGCCGCGGTCGACCGGGCGGCG
>LRTP01000908.1 GCA_001550305.1 Streptomyces diastatochromogenes | reverse complement strand
GCGCCGCCATGGGCTGGGCGCAGGTCGCCCTGGGCGCGCACTACCCGACCGACGTGCTCGGCGGCTGGTGCACCGCGCTGGCGGTGACACCGGCGACCGCGTGGCTGGTCGACCGGATGGCTGACCGGCCGGTCGACCGGATGGCCGACGCCGGTCAGCGGGAGCGTCGCTGACGTCACGTCACGCCAGGCGGCGGAATACGGGCTTCACGGGTCGTCCGGCCAGCCAGGGGGTGGGGTCCCCGGCGTCCAGTGCCTTCCGGTACACCGCACATGCCTGGGCCACCACGTCCACGGTGTGATCGATGTCGGCGTCGTCGAGCGCGCTGCTCACCACGAACGACGGGGCCAGCACCCCGCCCGCGAGGAGTCGGCGCAGGAACAGGGTGCGGTACTCCTGCGACGGCTGCAGGTTCTCGTCGAGGGTGGCGAAGACCAGGTTGCTGGCCCGGCCCCGGACGACGACGTGGTCGCCGACGCCCATGCCGGCCGCGGCCTCGCGGACACCGGCGGCCAACCGCTCGCCGAGGGCGTGCAGCCTTGCGGTGACGCCCTCTTCGACGTAGGTGGTCTGCACGGCCATCGCGGCTGCCAGGGAGTGTGTTTCCGCACCGTGCGTGGTGGACAGCAGGAACACCCGGTCGCCGGAGTGACGCAGCCCGCCCCGCTCCATCAGATCGCGGCGCCCGGCCAGCGCGGAGACGGCGAATCCGTTGCCCAGCGCCTTGCCGAACGTGGAGAGGTCGGGGACGACGCCGTAGAGGCCCTGGGCGCCCGCCTCGGACCAGCGGAAGCCGGTGATCATCTCGTCGAAGATCAGTACGCAGCCGTGCCGGTCGGCCAGCTCGCGCAGCCCGGCGAGGTACCCGGGCGGCGGCTCGGTGTGGGTGGCGGGCTCCAGGATCAGGCAGGCGACCTCGTCCTGGTACCGGGTGAGCAGCTCTTCCGTGGCGGCCAGGTCCCCGTAAGGGAACGCCACGGTGAGCTCGTTGGTCGCCGCCGGAATGCCGGCGGACATCGGCGTGGTGCCGATGAACCAGTCGTCGACGGAGAAGAACGGATGGTCGGCGCAGAGGGCCACCCGCGGGCGCCCGGTGGCGGCGCGGGCGAGGCGCACCGCGGCGGTGGTGGCGTCGGAGCCGTTCTTCGCGAACTTCACCATCTCGGCGGTCGGCACCGTGGCCAGGAAGCGTTCCGCGGCTTCGACCTCCAGGATGGACGGCCGGACGAAGTTGCTGCCGCGGTCGAGTTCCCGCCGCACCGCCTCGACCACGCGTGGGTGGGCGTGGCCGAGGCTGACCGACCGCAGGCCGGAGCCGTACTCGATGTAGCGGTTGCCGTCGATGTCCCACACGTGGGCACCGCGGCCGTGGCTGATGACCGGGGCCAGGTCCTCGGGGTACTGGTCGTCGCCCTTGGCATAGGTGTGCGCGCCCCCGGGGATCAGGGCGTGCAGTCGCTCGTTGGCCCGCCGCGAGCGGGGCAGGAGGAACTCTTCGGTGTCTTCGGTGTGCACGCCGACCTCAACCTTCTTGGTGCTTGAGGACCTCGGCGAGGCTCGGCGCCTCCCGGTCCCGCTGGGACATCGATGCGACCGGCAGCGGCCAGGGGATGGCGAGCTCGGGGTCGTCGAAGGCGATCGTCACGTCCTCGGCCGGATTGTGCGGGCGGTCGATCCGGTACGAGGTGTCGGCGGTCTCGGTCAGCGCCTGGAAGCCGTGCGCGCACCCCGCCGGGATGTACAAGGTCACCTGTGTCTCGCCGGACAGCTCGAAGAAGGCCCGGTTCCGGTACGTCGGCGAGTCCGGCCGCAGGTCCACGACGACGTCGAAGATCCTCCCGTACGAGCACCGCACCAGCTTGGCCTCGCCTGCGCCGGAGCGCAGGTGGAGGCCGCGCAGCACGCCCCGGACCGAGCGGGACAGGCTGTCCTGGACGAAGGCGTCCGGGTCGAGGCCCACCGAGCGGACCACGTCGGCGTCGAAGGTGCGGCAGAAGAAGCCGCGTTCGTCGGCGTACGGCGTCGGCTCGAAGAGGTACGCGCCGGTGATCTCCGGGACTTCGGTCGCTTTCATGGAGCCTTCCGCAAGGTGGGGGCGTGGTCGGTCGCCGGGAACAGGGTCGTGGTCAAGGAGTTGAACTGGTGCTCGAGTCGCCGGGCCGCGGCCAGGTTCCGCTCGGTGAGGGTCTGGCGCAGCTCGGCCGAACGCTTCTCCAGCTCACGGAACTGCTCGAGCAGCCGGTCGGCGTCGACCTCGCGCGCCGGGTGGCAGTACGCGCCGAGGCCCATCTCCGCCATGAGCGAGTCGCTCTTCGCCGCGTAGCAGAGAGCGAGCACCGGCGTACCGGTCTTCAGCGCGCAGATCAGGTTGTGGTACCGGATCGCCACCACGGTGTCGGCAGCCGCCATCTCCTTCATCAGGTCGGCCAGTGAGGACGGTTCGGCTGCGGTGACCAGCGGCGAGTCCACCGCGTCGAGGATCGCGGCGACCACCGTCGCATCGCACTGGTCGCCGGTGAGCAGCCGGACCGGCCTGCCCTCCTCGGCCAGCGTGCGGACGAACCGGATCGTCCCGTCGAGGTAACGCCGGTATATCTCCTCGGCCCGGGCGCGATCGTCGTTGCCGCCGTGGAAGTCCATGACGCCGACGCAGACCGGGCCCGGCGGAGCCGACGGGACTGAGAGCTTGTCGGGTCCGCTCGCCCGCGGCGTCGGCAGGGCGAACGCGAGGTCCGGGTAGACCTCGTCGCGCGCGGTGTCCACGCCCATCGCCCGCATCGCGTCACGGGACTGCGCGTCCCGGTACGAGCGGTACGCGGCCAGCCGCCCCGACCAGCGCACCAGAGCCCGGGTCGGCCGGTTGCCGATCGTCGCGGCGCCGACGCTGACCAGCGCCACCCGGGTGCGCAGCAGCCGGCCACTCGCGCAGAGCAGGAACAGCGAGTACGGGAAGCCCCACGGCCGCAGCGGCAGCGTGGCCTCCAGGACGCCCATGCCCGGCACGATCACCACGTCGTGCCGGCGCACCCAGGCAGCCGTGCGGAAGACGTCGACGAGTTTGCCCAGACCCTTCGCCGCGATCGCGCCCGCACGTGACGCGGTCCGGTACTCCCCGCGGTACCAGTGCAGCCGCGTCGCGGGGATCCCGAACCGGGTCGTCACGGCCTCGGGTCCGCCGCACAGCGCGTCCACGACCGCCTCCGGGTGTTCGGCGCGGAGGTACCCGAGCACGGCCTCGAGCGACCCGTCGTTGCCGAGGTTGCCGGAGCCGAGCAGGCCGAACACTCCGACGCGCACCGGTGTCCGGTTCGCGGGCGTCATGCCTGCCTCCCCTCACGGCCGGCGACAAGGGCGTCGACGGAGACGGTGAGCAGGGCCGGGTCGACCGGGGCGCGGTCCTCGACCCGCTCGCCGGCGCCCGGCCGGACCCGGCTGGTCATCCACGCGGCCAGGTGGCGGTAGCACGCGCGCCGGTCGGC
>LRTP01000907.1 GCA_001550305.1 Streptomyces diastatochromogenes | reverse complement strand
GACAACGGCGCCCGCCGGATCGCCGCGACGAAGCCCCACATGTACTCGGCGAGCAGCCGGGGCGTCGGGTGCAGCGGGCCCGCCCGGCGCGGGTCCAGGTTGGCGCACCGGGAGCGCTTGGAAGGGTTCGCCCGCTCGGCGCGCGTGGGGTGGTCGCGGCGGAAGTACAGCAGCTCCGGCACCTGGTGGAAGGGCCCGTGCAGGGTGATCTCGGCGACGAACGTGCGGTCCGCGTGGTGGTAGCTGTCGAGCGGCTTCACCCGGCGCAGCATGTCGGCCCGCATCACCCCGTAGAAGTCGTCGCCACCCGGCTCGAACAACAGACTGCGGAAGCGCTCCGGCGCGTGCGGGGAGTCGGTGGCGAGCGTGTACTCGTAGGGGACCTTCACCTGGCCGTCGCCGTCGATGACCGCCTGGCCGGTGTGCGCGAGGATCATGTCGGGCCGCTCGTCCAGCGCCTGAACGCAGCGCCGCAGCAGGTCCCGGCCGTACAGGTCGTCGTGCGAGGCCCACTTGAACAGCTCGCCGCGGGACTCGGTGAACACATGGTTGTGGTTTGGAGTGGCGCCGATGTTCCGGGGCAGCCGGAGATACCGGATGCGCGAGTCCCGCGCGGCGTACTTGCGGCAGATCTCCTGGGTCCCGTCGGTCGAGGCGTTGTCGGAGATGACCAGCTCGAAGTCCTCGTAGGTCTGGCCGAGCAGGGCGTCGAGCGACTCGGCCAGGTACTCCTCGCCGTTGTACACGGGCAGGCCGATGCTCAGCCTGGGTCGGTCCGTCATGAGGTCCTCACTTCGGGGATGGGATCGCGGTGGCGCTCGCGCAGGGCGGACCGCAGTTGCAGCCACCACACGGCCGAGCCGCTGATGGTCGCGGCGGCGACGCCCCAGGCCGAGCCGACCGTGCCGGCCG
>LRTP01000906.1 GCA_001550305.1 Streptomyces diastatochromogenes | reverse complement strand
GACGCCGAGGGTGATCGGCACGATGAGCTCCGAGGCGGAGTGCCAGACGCCGCCGAGCACCAGCTCGCCGAACCGGCCGGGCATCAGCAGCAGCGCCGTGCCCCAGAGCAGCGCGCCGGCGGCCTGCCCCCCGCCAAGGAGGAGGCAGAACCTGCCCAGTTGATGCGGGGCCTGCCGCAGCACCCGTGCCGCCTCCGGGACGGTGACCAGCGAAAGCCCCATGAGCACCGCCAGGAACGGGCCGAGCAGGAGCTCGGCGCCCCGCACCGCACCCACCGCGCCGACCCCGACGATCGCGCCGAGCCCGTACGCCCGCAGCTGGCTCGCGCCACTGAGGCTGACGTTCTCGACCAGGTACCGGTAGCCGAGATCGCGCTGCTCGCGAAGCCACCCGCGTGCCTCGGTCATCCGGGGCCGGATGCCGGACTGGAGGTAGCCGTACCCCGCCGCCACCGTGGCGGACGCGCCCCAGGCGAGCACGAAGGCGGCCACGCTGCCCGCACGGGCCGCCACCACCATGGCCGGGACGAGTGCCACACCCCACACGACGTCGTTGACGAACGCCTTCCGCCCGGCGCCGGCGGCGAAGAACGAGAACCGCCAGGCGTCCTGGAGCAGCAGCCCCGGCACCATGACACCGAGGGCGGCGAACGCGGGCCCCACGCGGCCGCCGAGGCCGATCCCGGCCATCAGACACAGCGCGCCGAGGGCGGCACCGACGACGAGTGCGGTACCCGTCGACCGGCTCACCGCCCCGCGCCAGGACGCGCCCGGCACGCCGCTGAAGCGCACCACGAGGGGATCGGTGGCCAGCCCGCGGGAGACGTTGAGCACCACGCCGTACGTCACCCAGGCGAGGCTGAACACACCGAACGCGGTCACCCCCAGCGAGCGGGCCACGTAGATGCCCACCACGAAGTTGCTCACGCTGGAGGCCGCCTGGTCGGCCAGCCCCCAGGACAGCCGGCCGACCATGGCCCGCTTGGCGGTCTGCCGGGCGGGTCCGGCCGGGGCCGCCGGTGCCGTCGTCTTCTCCCCCTCGGTGGTCATCGGCGTCATGCCTTGATCAGTTCGGCGCCGCACAGGGCGTCGGCCGCGGCGGCGACGGTGTCGAACGGCAGCCCGGACCGCTCGGCGACGTCCAGCAGACTGTGCTCGCCGTCGGAGAGGCTGAGCACCCAGAGCATGGCCATCTGGGCCTGCTTCGCGTCGCTGCGGCCGCCGAGCGAGTCGTACAACCCACGTCGGCCCAGCTGTGGTTCGCCGTAGGGGCTGAGGTTGACGTACCGCCGGTTGCGGTCGAGGACGGCGAACGCCTCGCGGCAGACGGCGAGCGTGTCCGCCATCGCCTCCGGGGAGACGAAGTCCAGGTTGTCCGCCGAGGTGTGGTACTCGGGGTAGCCGGCGTACGGGGTCCGGCTGAGCGAGCCCACACCGAGATCGAACCCGGGCGAGCAGAACTGCCGCTCGTCGTAGCCGTACGGAGTGAACTCGGCGACGTGGTGCGGGCGTTCGGAGGCGGCCAGCACATGACGCATCACCCGGTCGATCTCCGCGTCACCGCGTCTGCTCTGCTTGTACGTCAGCCGGCCCGAGTCGCCGGCGCAGGCCAGCACCAGCCCGTGCTTGACCCGTTCGATCCGCTCCGCGTTGCGGGCCAGCCAGGTGATCGCCCCGATGGTGCCGGGGGCGAACAGGAACCGGTAGGTGTAGTAAGGCTTCCGCTCCGCCAGCGCTCGGGCCAGGAAGGTGGCCACCGCGATGCCTGCCAGGTTGTCGTTGGCCAGCGACGGGTGGCAGACGTGGCAGGAGACGATCACCTCGTCGGCGACCTGCCCGGGGACCACGTGCTCGGCGTAGGTGAGGTGGCCATCGGCGAGTGTGGAGTCGATGCGCACCTCGTACTCGCCGTCCGGCAGCGCGTCCAAGGTCTCCTGGGCCAGGCAGAACCCCCATTCCGGCTGGTAGTAGCTGGTGCGGTACGGCACCCAGGACGGGTGGTCCGGCAGGGTGTGCAGGTGCCCGCGCAGCTCGGCCAGTGGCATGGTCGCCGACACCGGCACGCTGTAGCCGAGCACGTGCAGGCTGGACGCGGTGAAGTCGACGACCCGGTTGCCGGCGGGGTCGGCGACGTACGCGTCCCGGATGTTCCACTCCTGCGGCACCGTCCAGTCGAGGACCTGAGTCCCGGTCGGCACCTCGTGCGTCTGCAGCGGGAGGTACTCGCCGACGATCTCCAGGGTGGCGCGCACCCCGTCGCCGGTGATGCTCCGGCACAGCGGGTACAACCGCTCCACCAGCGTGTGCATCTCCTCGCCTGCCGTGGTCATCGGCGCCACCGCAGGGTGTCGTCGACGGCGTCGGCTTCGGTCGCCGCGCGCAGCACGGCAAGGCGGGTGAAGCGCCGCTCGAAGTCCTCCCGGGTCAGCCCGTGTTCGCGGTAGGCGTCGGCGAGTTCGAGCGCGCCCTGCTTCACCGTCCACTCGCAGTCGAAGCCGGGTATCGCGGCGCGGAACCGGGAGAAGTCCACCCGGTACGACCGCGGATCGGCGCCGTTCTCCCCGGTGATCACCACCTTCGCGCCGGACACCGCCTCGGCGACCTGCTCGGCGATCTCGGCGACCGTGACGTTGTTGATCTCGCTGCCGATGTTGAACGCCAGGTCGTGCACCGACTCCCGCGGCGCGGCCAGCGCGGCCGTGAAGGCCCGTGCGATGTCGGCGGCGTGCACCAGCGGGCGCCAGGGGGTGCCGTCGGAGAGCACAAGGACTTCGCCGGACAACAGGGCGTGCCCCACCAGGTTGTTCAGCACGATGTCGGCGCGCAGCCGGGGCGAGAAGCCGAAGGCGGTGGCGTTGCGCATGAACACCGGGCTGAAGTCGTCGTCGGCCAGTGCGTGCAGGTCGTCCTCCACCCGCACCTTGGACTCCGCGTACGGCGTCACCGGCCGCAGCGGGGCGTCCTCGGCCACCAGCTCGTCCCCGCCGGCGGCGCCGTAGACCGAACACGTCGACGCGTACAGGAAGCGCCGCACCCCGGCGTCGCGGGCCAGCCGGGCCAGCCGTACGGACGCGTGGTGGTTGATGTCGTAGGTGAGCTCCGGCGCCAGTGATCCCAGCGGGTCGTTGGACAGCGCGGCCAGGTGGATCACGGCGTCCACCCCGGCCACGTGCTCGGCCGTGACGTCGCGCAGGTCCACTCGCACCCCTGGCGGGTCCGCGGGCGTCGGGCCGAGGACGCAGTCGGCGAACAGGCCGGCGTCAAGACCGACGACCTCGTGCCCGGCGGCCGTGAGGACCGGGGCCATGACGGTGCCCAGATAGCCCTGGTGCCCGGTCAGCAGTACGCGCAAGGTTCATTCCCCCAGGTCGAGAGTGAGTTTGGTGACGGCGAACGCCTCGGCGTAGCGCGCGTGGCTTTCGATACCGCGGATCCGGGCCAGCCCGAGGAAGGCCTCCCGGTCGTACCAGGGCCGGTGCCGCTGCGAGGGGTAGTGCTCCTGCAGCAGCCGCACCTTTTGTTCGGCGATCTCCGGCGACAGCGGCTGGTACGCCGCCGGACGGCCGAGATCGCCGTCCCACTTGACGATCTCGTAGCCGAGCACCAGGTGGTCGCGGAACGCGGTCGTCATCAGCTTCGCCAGACCGCGGTGATCCTGGTGCGCGTCATCGGTGCGCGGGGCAAGGACGAGATCCGGCTCCGTCCCCGCGCGCAGCTCCTCGACGGCGGCCTTGGCCTCGTCCCAGTGCGCGGGCAGCCGGCCGTCCGGCAGCTTGTGCACGGTCAGCCGCAGGTCGGCGCCCGGGCAGAAGGCGGTGAGCGCGGCCTGCTCCTCCTGCTCCCGCTCGCTGCCACCGCCGGAGAGCACCAGCACGTCGATCCGGACACCCGGCCGTGCGTGGCACAGCGTCAGCAGCGTGCCGCCGGCGCCGATGGCGATGTCGTCGCAGTGCGCGCCCACCGCGACGATCCGGTCCAGCCGCCCGGCTCCGAGCCGGATCACGAGGTCCTCGCCGCGGCGCCGGCCCGGTTTCCGGTCGCGCCCGTTCCCGCACCGTCGTGATCCCACACGGCCCACGGGCGGTCGCCCCGGGCGTAGGCGTCGTCGAGCGCGGCCCGCTCCTTCACGGTGTCGGTCGGCTTCCAGAAGCCACGGTGCTGGTGCGCCACCAGCCGTCCTCGCTTGGCCAGTTGGGCGCAGCCGTCGGCGACCAGGTCCCCGTTCTCCGGGATGTGGTCGAAGACCTCCTGGCGGAGCACGAAGTAGCCGCCGTTCTCCCACAGCGGCATGTCACTCACCGCGGTGATGCCTCCCACCAGGCCGTCCTCGCCCAGTTCCACGCAGTGGAACGAGGACTGCGGCGGCACCACCATCATCGACGCTCCGGCGTCGCGCCGGGCGAACCGGTCGATCATCTCCGGCAGCGGGGCGTCGGTGAGCACGTCGGCGTAGTTGGCGAGGAACATCTCGTCGCCGTCCAGGTGGTGGCGCACCCGGCGCAGCCGCTCCCCGATCGGTGACTCGATGCCGGTCTGCGCGAACGTGATCGTCCAGTTGGCGATGTCGGTGGACAGCAGCTCGGTCCGCCCGCCCCGCAGCACGAAGTCGTTGGACGTCGTCTCCTCGTAGTTGAGGAAGAAGTCCTTGATGTGGTGGGCCCCGTACCCGAGGCACAGGATGAACTCCGTGTGCCCGAAGTGCGCGTAGTAGCGCATGACGTGCCAGATCAGCGGGCGCGGGCCGACCATCGCCATCGGCTTGGGCACGTCGTCGGAAGCTCCGCTGCGCATACGCAGCCCATAACCGCCGCAGAACAGTACGACCTTCACGGCTTGACCTCGACAATGCTCAGTTCCGGGATGGGAAAGACCAGTCGGCCGCCCCAGTCGTGGACGAAGGACAGCTGCTCGACGAGCTCGGCCCGCAGGTTCCACGGCAGGACGAGGACGTAGTCCGGTCTGTCGGCGGCTATCTGCTCGGGCGGCAGGATCGGGATGCGGGTGCCCGGGGTGAACCTGCCGTGCTTGTAGGGGTTGCGGTCGACCGTGTAGGGGAGCAGGTCGGGCCGGATGCCGCAGTGGTTGAGGAGGGTGTTGCCCTTGCCCGGGGCGCCGTAGCCGACGACCGTCTCGCCGCGCTCGGCCGCCTCGATGAGGAACCGCAGCAGGTCCCGGCGCACCTTGGCCACCCGGGCGGAGAACTCGGTGTACCCGGACAGCTCCTGCAGCCCGGCGGCCTTCTCCCGGTCCAGCACGTCGGCCACCTGCCGGGTCGGCTCGCCGGCCACCTCGGCCGGCCGGGCCCACAGCCGGATGGAGCCGCCGTGCGTGGGCAGCAGCTCGACGTCCACGAGCGCGAGTCCGCCGCTCGCCAGCGCCCGGGTCGCGGACGCGACCGTGTAGTACTGGAAGTGCTCGTGGTAGATCGTGTCGTACTGGTTCTCCTCGATCAGGGTCAGCAGGTGCTGCACCTCGATGGAGACCCAGCCGTCGTCGGCGACCAGGGCGCGCAGCCCTCGGGTGAACCCGACCACGTCGGGGATGTGCGCGTACACGTTGTTGGCCACGACCAGGTCCGCCGGGCCGTGCTCGGCGCGGACGGCCGAGCCGGTGTCCGGGGACAGGAACTCCGTGAGCGTGGGCACACCCGCGTCCCGAGCCGCTGCGCCGACGTTCACCGAGGGCTCGATGCCGAGGCAGCGGATCCCGTGGTCCACCACGTGCCTCAGCAGGTACCCGTCGTTGCTCGCGACCTCGACCACGAAGGCGTCGGGGCCGAGCCCCACCCGCTGCACGGCGTCGGCGACGAACGTGCGCGCGTGCTCCACCCAGGAGGTCGAGAAGGAGGAGAAGTACGCGTACTCGCTGAACGTCTCCTCCGGCGTGATCAGCGGAGGGATCTGCGCGAGCCAGCAGTCGGTGCAGACTCGCAGGTGCAGTGGGTACGTCGGCTCCGGCTGGTCCAGTCGGTCCGCGGCGAGAAAGCTCTCGCACGGCGGGGTCGCCCCCAGATCGACGACGCTCGTGAGCGTCGCCGAGCCGCAGAGTCGGCATCGTGTCATCTACTGCCCCCATCCCTGCTCGCGCGGGTCCCCCACCGCGAGTCAGCGTTTCCGTTCCCCATCGACGACGGGCTGTCCCCGCCGCCGGACCGACCCGCGATCGCGGTGCGGTACCCCTCCACCAGGCGCTCAAGGCCGACGGCCGGGCTGAACCCCTGCTCGTAACGGCGTCGGGCCGCCTGGCCCATCTCCCGGTTCCGGTCCTGTTCGGACGCGATCCGGCGTATGCGGGACGCGAGCGACGCGGACTCGCCCGGTCGGTGCAGCAGCCCGGTCACCCCGTCCTCGACGAGTTCGACGAAGGCGCCGTGACCGGCGGCGACGACCGGGACTCCCGCCGCCATCGCCTCCACGACCACCAGGCCGAACGCCTCCAGCCACGTCGAGGGAGCCACCACGGCGACCGACCGCGCGATGGCCTGCCGGCACTCCGCCGTGTCATAGAGGCCGACGTACCGGACGTCGTCCCGGCCCGCCGCCCAGGCGGTCACCTCCGGTTCCAGCGGCCCCGTACCGGCGATCACGAGCGGGACGCCCACACCGCCGCCGGCGGCGATCTCGTCCCACGCGGCCATGAGAAGCCGCACGCCCTTGGCCTCCGCGAGCCGGCCGAGATAGAGCAGATGCTCGCCGGCGCCCGCTCGGTGGGCGCCCGGTTCGGGCACGAAGTTGTGCTTCACCGCCAGTCGCTCGGCCGGCATGCCGGCCCGCACCAGGACGTCGCGCTGCGCCGCGGAGATGCAGAAGAACCGCTCCACGCCGGACCACCACCGCCGTCGGTTGACCGACATGCTGACCGCGAGCGGCACCGTCGCAAGGCGGGAGCTGCGGTAGCAGCCGTGCCGGACGGCGGGCAGCGGCGCGGACCCGACGCACTCGGTGCACGGCCGGCCGTCCCGCTGCAGCGTGCCGGGCGGGCAGATCTGTGTGTAGTTGTGCAGCGTGGCGACGGCGGGCACGCCGGCGTCGGCGCAGGCGGCCAGCACCGCCGGCGACAGGAGCGGGAAGACATTGTGGACGTGCACCACGTCCGGCCGCTCGGTGCGCAGCCGCGCGGCGAGCTCCGCGCGCACCGCCGGGTTCCACGGCACAAGGAGCGGCACCGCGACCTTGCCCAGGAGGGAGCGGGCGGCGATGTCGTCGCTGCGCCGCTCGAACACCTCGACCCGGTGGCCGGCCGCCCGCAGCAGCTCCACCTCCTGGTCGACGACCTTGTTCTCCCCGCTCGGCTGCGCCGAGGCGTAGCGGTTGTGCACTACTAGGACGTGAACGCCGTGCATGCTCAGGTCACCTCCGATCTCTGGGCCCAGCGCGGGATGTGTCGTCGAGGGACTTCGGGCGTCGAGAGGGGAGCGGGCGGGGCGGGCGCCGCCAACAGCGAGGCGGCCAGGGCCAGATGCAGCAGATACGGGGAGGCGTCGCCAAGACCGGCCTCGGTGTACGACGCGATCGCGCAGTAGCTGATCAGGAAGATCGCGCAGGCCCTCTGCAGCGACGGTGGCCGCAGCAACGCGACGCCGCCCAACACGATGATGACCGCCGCGACGAGGGTGACGCCGATCAGACCCTGCTCGTTGTAGACGGCCAGCCAGCTGTTGTCGATCGGCAGCCCGCCGAACGACTTGTCGCCCAGGCCCACGCCGAACAACTGCTCCGAGGTCGACCGGGGCGCAGCCAGCAGGGCGTCCCAGACCTTGGCCCGACCGGTGAGGTTGGAGAAGTTCTCCTTGCTCTGTCCGCGCAGGAACCACGCCTGCAGCGCGGAGGCGAACCCCACCGCGGCCACCACGGCGCACAGCACCGCCCAGGTGAAGAACCGGCGGGCCGCGGCGCTGGTCAGGATGAGCGAGCCGATCGCCAACGCCAGCCCGATGAACAGGCCGAGAGTGGCCGTCCGGGTATGGGTCAGCGCGAGCAGCACGAAGGACGGCACGATGACCACCACGGCGCTGGCCTTGTCGGTCCGGCGGCCCAGGACGAGCAGCACGGTGAGCCCGATGATCACCGCTGCGTACTGCCCGATCTGCGGCGGGGTGAGCGGCCACAACGCGCCGACCAGGCGTCCGCCGTAGAGGTCGGGCAGGGCCGCGCCCGGTGAGACGACCAGGCCGGTGGCCACCGATCCGAGCACCGCGAAGTACATCCGGATGTGGTACCGGACGAACGTCAGGCCGCCGTTCCACCAGCGGCTGAGCAGCCACAGCGTGCCGACGAACAGAGCCAGCCGGAAGCAGCGGAACAGTGCGCCGAACCCGGACTCCAGGTTCGCGCTGGAGATCACGCTCTCCACCAGCAGCAGGGTGAGCAGGAACACGAAGGAGCTGGCTCGGATGCGCAGCCGGAGATTGACCGCGAGCGCCAGCGCGAACGCGGCCACCAGCGCGCCCATGGTGACCATCTGGATGAGGGAGCGGGGCAGCGGGATGATGGTCTTCGCCCCGGCGGAGCCGAGCGTGTTGAGGACCAGCAGCCCCCAGACTGTCCCGACGATCTTCGGCGTGTGGTCCGCGCCCATCTCAACCACCGTCCTGTGCGCGGAAGGTGCTGCCCGCGTCCTGCTGGTACGGCGTGCCCTGCCACTGTTCGAAGTCGAGGATTCGGCTCGGGTCGTGGGCGATGAATTTCCATGGTCCGACGTAGACGTTGTCGTGCCAGCGGTTGTGCTGCTTGCCGGTGATGGCCTCGGCCACCCGCTCGCCCTGGTACGGCGACCAGTCCGGATAGGTGCCGTAGTTGGCGAGCACCGCCATGCGGTCGCACTTCACCGTGCAGTCGACGACGGACTTGTCCAGGACGAAGCGGTTGCCGTGGATGTCCACCCGCTGGGTCTTCCACCGGCAGTCGGCGTAGAGCGGCGCGGTGGCGATCGCCGGCTGTGCGCAGCGGTGGGTGTTCTTCACCAGCAACGTGCAGTCACCGGACGAGGTGTTGGCCGGGCTGTTGCAGAACCGGTCGGCGTTTTCCCACAGGGTGATCCCGGACCAGTTGTTCTCCAGTACGTTCCGATAGATCTCGATCTTGTCCGTGCGGGCTCGGATCCGTGGTTCGCCGCCGGACTCGGACAGGTAGACGGTCGCGAACGGGAAGGTGTCGCCGCGGTCGGCGTACCTGCGGCCCTCGACCCAGTTGTTCCGCCGGATCGTGTTCCCCCGGATGACCGCGTTGTAGCTGGTCTCGTAGATCAGCGCGGCACCGTCGTTGGCCTCGAGCACGTTGTCCTCGATGCGGAAGTCGTTGTTGTTGGTGTCCGCCCACAACCCGGCTCCGCGGTTGTCGTGCACCCAGTTGCCGCGTACGTCGGCGCCGTTGACGGCCCAGAACTTGATGCCTCCGGTGCAGCCGCAGCCTTCTTGCCGCCGTTCCCAGTCGTCGGTGTTGTTGCCCACGATCTCGTTGCCCTCGACCACCAGGCCGCTGATACGGCCGGTGGCCTTGTACGCGTTCATGCCGTACTGGCCGTTGTCGCGCAGGCAACTGGCGCGGACCCGCTGGCGGGCACCGGCCATCAGCCCGGCGCCGGAGTTGTTCTGGATCGTCGTGTGCTCGATCACCCACCCGTCGGCCGAGTCATGGTTGACCACGCCCTCGTCGCGCGGCGCGACGAATCCCTGCACGGTCAGGTAACGGATGGTGACGTCGCCGTCGGTGCCGCCGAACGCGTACTGGTTCTTCTTCCGGCCGTCGAGCACCGCGCCCGGCGCACCGAGGTAGTTGTCCCCCTTCTTGGGGATGACCTGGGCGTAGCGGTCCGGGTCGAGCCGGTGCTTGCCCGGCCGAAGCCAGAACGTGGTGTTCGGGGGGCTGTTCTTGGTCTTCGCCGCCAGGTCACCGACCACCGCGGGGTCGACGCTCACCGCGCCCGCCGGTGCCTTCGCCGGCCCGGCCGCGGGCTTGGCGCACACCCCGGCCACGGGCGTG
>LRTP01000905.1 GCA_001550305.1 Streptomyces diastatochromogenes | reverse complement strand
GCCGGCTTTGCCCGGGCGCGCGGCGTGCTCTCACAGCCGGTCGTCGCCAGCAGGGCCAGCGCCAGCGGTGCCGCCGCCAACGCCCAGTGCCGCCTCTTGATCCCCACGCGCCCCCCCTAGCCGCGGAACCTGAGTACGGTGGTGAAGCCCTCCGCGCCGTCGGCGAAGCCGGTGCCGACCAGGGTTGTGGTGGGTTCCTTGCGCCCGAAGCCGGCGGAGTACCAGCCCAGCGGCGGGTCGCTCTCGCCGCGATGCGCCCGCCAGCTCAGCTGCCCGGGCAGGTCGAGCACCGCGGAGCGGTCCTCGCCGTCCCGGGTCCAGGTGAGCACGGCCCGGTTGCCCGCCAGGTCCGCGGCGATCGCCGGGCCGAGGTGGAACGCCAGCCGCACGGTCCGGCGCGGGCCGCGCACCTCGTCGACCACTCTCAGTTCCTGGCTCGCGGCCGTCAGCTCCACCTGGCGGCGGTGCACGGAGCCCTGGTACCCGTCGTGCTCGGCACACCAGCGAGCCACGCCCTCGCCGGCTGTGTCCGCGGCCAGGACGCGGGTGCGGGCATGCCGGGTCCACAGGAACGGGCCGCCGGAGACGGACTGGTCACCGCCGTCCAGTTGCAGGGTGTTGTGGCCGAGGGTCGACCGGAAGTACTGCCGCCACGCGGGCTGGCCGTGGTAGCAGAACGTCCCCGGGTCGGCGAGCACGTCGACCCCGTCTTGCCGGACCTCCACGGACAGCGCGTCCGCGTGGGCATGCGCGGCGATGGACAGGAACCCGTGCGGACCACCGTCGCAGCGGCACCAGATCTCCGCCGGACCGCGCAGGATGGTCATGCCCGCGTCGGCGAAATGGGCCGGTCGGCTTGCCGGACGGGTCACGGTCGGCGCCGTTCCGTTCTTCGCGTACGGCCGGATGAGCGCGGCCAGCAGCGGGGTGCGCACATCGGAGCCGGTCACCGCCGGCCACCAGGCGAGCCGGCCGAACACGGCGTCCCCGGTGGCCAGCAGCGAGGCCCAGCGGTCGGTGCCCGCGCCGTCCACGATCAGACCGTGCCCGTCGTCCGCGTCC
>LRTP01000904.1 GCA_001550305.1 Streptomyces diastatochromogenes | reverse complement strand
AGCCGGCCGTCCACGACGGCCGCGAGCGCGTCGGTCATCCGCAGCAGCACCAGCCGGATCGACGCGGGCACCGGCCTGCCTGCGGCATCCGCCTCGGCCACCGCGGCCAGGCCGAGCTCCAGCACGAGTCCGTGATACTCGGTGGCCAGCTCGCGGTTGAGGCCGGAGTCGAAGGTGTTGCCGTGCAGCTGGCGCTCCAGCGACCTCAGCGCGTCGGCTCGCCAACGCTCCGAGGAGGGGAACCATCCGAACGCGCAGGCCGCGGCGAACTGCCCGGCGGCCTCGGCGATGACGTGGTTGTTCGCCGAGGACCCCCGGCTGGGGAAGGCGGCCAGCCAGCGCTGGTGGTGCCAGATCTGGTTCAGCGCCACCGGGTTGCCCTCGAACAGCTCGGCCGCGCCCGGCCAGCCGTCGAGCAGCCTGCGGATCCACACCCAGGACAGCAGCCGGATGCCCAGCTCGATGCCGCTGATCCAGTGCACGCCGCGCAGCGGTGGGTTGGCCGCCCACCACGACCGCAGGTGCTCGGCCACTCGCTCGGCGTACCGCTCGTTCCCGGTGATCGCGTAGGCGGCGGCGAGCACGGTGAGGTACTGATGCCGGGACAGCTCCCAGATCTGCTTGATGTCCCCGACCGCGTCCTCGTTCCGGTACGGCACGTCGAAGGCGTAGCCCCAGGGAGCCCGGCGCCCGGTCTTCGGGTCGTACCACCAGTCCGGGTCGGTCAGGTCGTCGCGGACCACCCCGAAATACTCGACGTGCCCGTACATCAGCCGGTCCGCCTCGGCGATGAGACGTTTCGCGGCGTCCGGAGGTATGGCGGCGATCGTCCCGGCGGGCAGCACCGCGGTGAACCGGGCGCCGGTCACGCTCGGGCAGTCGGGCCGCGCCGACCGCCACCGCCGTCTGCGCACCGCGTCGCCCGCCCGGCCGCCGACCTCCCGCGGTCCCATCCGGGACAGCCGCCGCAGGTACCAGCCCGGACTCCCCGAGTTCACCGTCATCGCGCCCTCGCCAGTGTCACCGGCGCGCCGCCGACCAGGCCGGCCTGCACGGCGAGGGTGGCCGACGTGGTGGCGACGAGCGACTCCAGCGGCACCGGCATCGGCCCACCGGTCCGCACGGCCTTGATGAACGCGGCCAGCTCGGCGGACTGGCCCTTGTCCCGGGCCTTGGGCAGCCGTGAACTGACCCACCGCTTACGGCCGACCCCTCCGTCTACGAACACCGAGGCACGGACGAAGTCGTCGAGCCGCAGCACCTTGCCGTCCGCGATGAGGTCCAGCGTCTCCTTGGGGAAGCCGGCCGCACCGGTGGTGACGTAGCTGATGGTGGCGGTGGACCCGTCCGGGTAGCGCAGCACGACCTGCAGGTCCTCGTTGCCGGACGTGGCGACCGCGTACACCGAGACCGGGTCGGCCTCGAGCAGCCAGCTCGCCGTGTCGACGAAGTGTCCACCCTCGCCGGCGAACCGCGAGCCCTCGGTGCCCTGTTGGAGGTACCAGCTGCCGTGTCCAAGCCGGCCCGCGTTGACCAGGTAGCGGAGGCTCGCCGGACCGGTCCGGGCGCCGAACCGCTTCCTGGCCTCCTGCAGCAGCGGCGCGAACCGGCGGTTGAAGCCCACCTGCAGCCGGTCGTTGCCGGACTCCTCCACCGCCGCGAGCACGCCGGCCAACTCGTCCTCGGTGAGCGCCAACGGCTTCTCCACGAACACCGTCTTGCCGGCCAGCAGCGCCTTCCGGGTCAGTTCGGCGTGCGAGCTGTGCCGGGTGACGACGAACACCGCGTCGATGGACGTGTCGCCGAGCACGGCGTCGAGATCGGTGGTCGCCTCGGCGAAGCCGAACTTCCGCTGCGCGTTGGCCGCGGACAGCGCCGTCGTGGTGACGACCGTGGACAGCTCGACGCCGTCGCGCTGTGCCAGGTGCGGCAGCAGCATCGACGTCGCGTAGTTTCCCGCGCCGACGAACGCGAGGCGCACCGGCGTCTTGGCGGGCCGGGCCGGGGTGGGTGCTCCGCCGGTGGGTCGCTTCACCGCGGGCACGGCAACGGCCGGGGCCTGCGCTTCCCCCGCTTCCTCCTTCTGCTCGGGGTACCGGAACAGCACGGCCACGGCCTTGAGCTCGCCGTCCTTCAGGCGCTGGTACGTCTCGACGGCGTCATCGAAGTCGGCGATGTGGGAGACCAGAGGCTCCACGTCGACGCTGCCGCGGGCCACGAGGTCGAGGAAGCACGCCAGGTTGCGGCGCTCGGTCCAGCGCACGTAACCGATCGGGTAGTCCCGCCCCTCGAGCTCGTACTCCGGGTCGTAGCGCCCGGGGCCGTACGAGCGCGAGAAGCGGACGTCGAGCTCCTTCTCGTAGTACGCGTTCCACGGCAGGTCCAGGCGGCACTTGCCGATGTCGACGACCCGGCCACGGTCCCGGCAGAGCCGGGCGGCCAGCTCGACGGGCTGGTTGCTGCCGCCGCCGGCGGCCAGGTACACCTGGTCCACGCCGTGACCGTCGGTGAGTTCGGCGACGGCGGCTTCCACGGCCGCGGACGCGGGATCGCCGCAGGCCGCGGCGCCCAGGCGCTCGGCGAGTTCGCAGCGCACCGGGTCGGGGTCCGCTCCGACCACGCGGACTCCCGCGGCGGCGAGCAGCTGTACCACCAGCTGCCCGATCAGCCCGAGGCCGATGACCAGCGCCACCTCGCCGAGCTGCGGCTCGCCCTGGCGGACGCCCTGCATCGCGATCGACCCGACGGTACCGAAGGCCGCGTGGCGCGGAGCGAGGCCGTCCGGCACCGGGGCGTAGAGGTTCTTCGGCACCCAGTTCAGCTCGGCGTGCAGCGCGTGCTCATTGCCGGCGCAGGCCACGAGGTCGCCGACCTTCACGTCGTCGATCCCGGTGCCGACCTGCTCGACCACCCCGCACAGTGAGTAGCCCAGCGGCGTGTAGGAGTCCAGCTTGCCCATCACCTTGCGGTAGGTGGCGGGCACCCCGTTGGTGGCCACGCTCTGCATGACCTTGGCCACCTGGTCCGGCCGGGAGCGGGCCTTGCCCAGCATCGACATGCCGGCCTCGGACACCTTCATGAGCTCGGTTCCGGTGGATATCAGCGAGAAGGCGCTGCGGACCAGCACACCGCCCGGCTTGCACCCCGGCACCGGCACGTCGAGCACCGCCAGCTCGCCGCTCTTGTAGTTCTGTACAACCTGCTTCACCAGAACTCCTGATTCCTAAGCCGTCGACCGAGTGCTCTGGGCGGAGCCAGAGGTCGCGTCGCGATACCAGTACTCGAGGGTCAGTACGTGCCACAGATGCTTGGAGTAGTCCGCCTGTCCGGCGGCGTCCTCGGCGACCATCCGGGCCAGCGCGTCGCGGCGCAGCAGCCCGGACCGGACGAGTTCGCCGTCGTTGACCACCTCGCGCACCAGCGGTGCCAGGTCCCGGCTCATCCAGGCGCGCAGCGGGGCGCTGAACAGGCCCTTGGGCCGGTACACGATCTCCCGGGGCAGGATCGAGGTGGCCGCCTCCTTGAGGACGGCCTTGCCCTGTCGTCCGACGATCTTGCGATTCCCGGGCACGGCGAACGCCGCCTTGACCACCTCGATGTCGACGTACGGCACCCGGACCTCGGTGGAGGCGGCCATGCTCGACCGGTCCGTGTAGGCGAGGTTCAGGCCCGGCAGGAACATGCGGGCATCGGTCAGGCACATGCGGTTGACGAAGTCGTCGAGGTCGTTGTCCTGGTAGACGTCCGTGTGTTCGGTGACCACGTCGTCGACCGTCCCGGCCAGATCCGGGTTGAGCAGGGCGAGCAACTCGTCCTGGTCGTACATGGTGTAGCTGCGCCGGAACGCGGTCTCCTCGGGCAGATCGGCGAAGGAGAGGAACCGCTTCGCGAAACGCACCGACCGGTAACCGCGGCGGGCCGAGGCGACCGGCAGCCGGTCCACGACCCCGGACACCCCGCGCCGAAGGGGCCGCGGGACGCGCTGGTAGCGCAGCGCGAGCAGGTTGGCAAAGTGCTTGCGGTACCCCGCGAACAGCTCGTCGGCGCCCATCCCCGAGAGCATCACCTTGACCCCGGCCTCCCGGGCGGCCATGCAGATCAGGTACGTGTTGATCGCGGCGGGGTCGCCGATCGGCTCGTCCAGGCTGTACGTCATCCGGGGCAGCAGGTCGAGCACGTTGGGGGCGATCTCGATCTCGTGCAGGTCGACGCCGTACCGTTCGGCGACCTGTCGGGCGTAGCGCAGGTCGTCGGGCATCGCCTCGAACTTGGCGTCCTCGGCGCGGAATCCGATGGTGTAGGCGGAAATCCCGGGCTGGTGGCGGGCCGCCAGCGCGGTCAGATAGCTGGAGTCGAGGCCGCCGGAGAGGAAGGTCGCCACGGGTACGTCGGAGATCAGGTGGCGGCGGGTCGACTCCTCGACGATGGCGGCGAGGTCCGGCTGTTCACCGGCCAGGGCGCGGTCCCGGCCCTCGGCGGCGACGTCCTTCAGGTTCCAGAAGCTGCCGCGCTCCACCCGGCCGTCGGGCCGGCAGCGCAGCCAGCTGCCCGGCGGCAGCTTCTCCGCCTCGCGGAACGCGCAGCGCGAGTCCGGCACCCAGTAGTAGAGGAGGGACGCCACGAGCGCCGCCTGATCCACCTCCAGTGACTTGCCGGTCACGGCGGCGAGCGCCTTGAGCTCGGAGGCGAACATCAGGCCCTCGCCGCGCCGGAGCAGGAACAGCGGCTTGATGCCGAGCTGGTCGCGGACGAGCACCAGGTCACCGGTGCGCTCGTCGAAGATGCCGAACGCGAACATGCCGCGCAGCCTGGGCAGGCAGTCGGTGCCCCAGCGCCGCCAGGCCTCCAGGACCACCTCGGTGTCGGAGGTGCCGCGGAAGCGCACCCCGGTGGCCTCCAACTCCGCCCGGAGTTCGGGCGCGTTGTACAGCTCGCCGTTGTACGTCAGGGCGAGGCCGTCCGAGACCATCGGCTGGGCGCCGGTCTCCGACAGGTCGACGATGGCCAGCCTGCGGTGCCCGAGCTGCACCTCGCCGTCGCCCAGGGGGTGGCCGTAGCGGCCCGAGCCGTCCGGGCCGCGGTGGGCGAGGGTGTCGGTGAGCCGGTCGGTCACTGCCTTTCCGTCCGGCCATCGGTAAGTGCCTGCGATGCCACACACGTCCTACCGCACCTCCTGGTCGTTGTCCGGGATCCGTGCGGCCCGTATCGGCTGGCGTTCGGTGAGCCGCCGGCCGGTCGCGTTCTGCCAGGTCGGCCGCTCGGTCCGGCCGCGCAGCGCGTTGGCCAGCCCGTCCCACAGCGTGCCGTCGGTCCGGTCACGCGGATCGGGGTCGATCAGCACCACACCGATCACCGGAATGCGCTGGTCCGCGAGCTGCCGCGCCACGGTGTGCAGCCATGCGGCGCTGCCGTGCCCGGCCCGCACGACGAGCACGGTCTGCGTGCCGAGGTACTGGAGGTCGGTCCACGCCGTGCCGGGCGCCACCGAGCCGACGCCGAGCCGGCGCTCCTGAGGCGACACGTCCGCGACACGCTCGCCGCTGACCACGGTCGGGTCTCCCGGCTTCGGGCGGTGCTTGGCGAGCTGCGGGCCGGGCAGACCGTCGATGACGACCACCGGCCCGTCCGCCGCCAGTGCCCTGGCCACGTCGAGGGCGATCACGCTCGCGCTGCGCGCACAGCCCAGTTCCAGCAGCGAGACCGGGTCCGCGGAGCCGCGCACGGTGCGGGCCAGGGACGTGGTGAGCCGTTCGTGTGCCGCCCGGATCCGTCGGCGCCGCCACCGCCTGGCCGACCGGCGGGGCAGCTCCGCGATGACCGAGGCGCCGAGGTTCGCCGCGATGTCCCGGCGCAGCACGGGGCGGTCCGCCACCACCGTGCCGACCGCGGCCACCGCGAGCCCGAGGACGAGCCCGAGGACGAGCCCGATCGCGGCGTTGGTGGCAGCGGCCCTGGGCAGGGAGTTCCGCACCGCGCGCGGGGTGTCCACGACCTGCGTGCCGGCGATGAGCTTGGGCGTGCCGATGCGCGCCTCCGCGGCCCGCTGACTGAAGTCGGTGATCCGCGAGGTGAGTTCGGCCCGACTGGCGAAGAGCGACTCCAGGTTCGCCGACGCCTTCGGCCCGCCCTGCGACGATCCGTCTCCGATCGCCTTGTTGACCTGGGCGAGTTCGCCCTGCATCCGGTCACGCTGGTCGAGCAGGGCCTTGGCCTCGGAGTTGGCGGCGTCCTTGATCCGCCGCACATGGTCCGCGACGAACGCGTCGGCCAGCGCCTTGGCGCGGGCCACCGCCTCCGCGTCGCTGTCAGCCGTCACAGTGATCTGCAGCAGGTTGTTGGTCAGACCGACAGCCCCGTAGTTCTTCATGAAGTCCTCCGGTCTTTCCGGGGACCCGAGGGACTGCAGGGCTTTGCCGGCGATCCGCGTGGTCTGCAGCAGTCCGACGTCGGTGCGGATCAGCGTTCCGGGGTCGTTCGGCTGGTCCTCCTGATGCGCGACCAGCACCTTGGTCACCGCGGTCGGCGGCGGTGGCATCAGGACCGACACCGCCCCGCCGACGAGCAGCCCCAGCAGAGCCGCGGAGCACCAGAGGCGGCGCCGCCTCCGCACCGCCACCACCAGCGCCTGCAGGTCCAGCAGCGGAGCGGCGGCCGACGACTCCGCAGTCGTACTCGTCGTCACCCTGAACTTCCCTTCGCGTTGTCGCCCACCGCGAGCACCGGCGTGGCGGCATCCCGAGCACGGCCGGCGGACCGCGTCGAACGGACCCGGACCGTGCCGGCGAGGACGATGCCGACGACCTCGTGCTTGGCGTCCGCACACGCCTCGGCGATGCCGGCGAGCTCAACTGCGGTCCAAACGCCCGCGCTGAGCACGACCAGGGCACCGGACTCGTTGTCGCGGTCCGGCACCAGTGGCTGGGACACCGAGACCCCCACCACCCGTAGCAGCGGATCGCTCTCGGCCTCGGCGACGAGCTGCCCGGCGGCCCGGCGGGCGATCTCGTCGCCTTCCGGGACGACGACCAGCAGCCGCCGGGGGGTGGGCAGTTGGTCCCGGAGGCGGGCGCACACCCGCCGGTAGCGGATCTGTCGGCCGGCCTCGTCGCCGGACGTCTGCGGGCTGGGCAGGTCCCACCGGATGTCGACGCCCAGCAGGCGGCGGATCCGGGCCCGCGGGCCACGGCCTCCCGGCCGGTGCGTGGACCGTTGACCAGGTACGTCGACGGTGCCCAGCAGCGTCGAGCCCAGCGCCGCGATGATCTCCGGTGGGGTGCGCAGTCGGCGGCTCATCCGTGCGGCGGTGAGATGGCCGATGACCGCGAGCAGGAAGAACAGCAGCGCTCCGGCGACGATGAGCTGCATCCTCGTCGGCGGTGTCTCGCCGGCCGGCCGGGCCGCCGGCCCCATGACGACCATGTTGGTCTTTTTGGCGGCCGGGTCGGCCTGGTCCAGCTTGGTGATGGCCTCCTGCAGCGTGGTGCGCAGCTTCTCGAGCTCGGTGCGGGACTGCACGCTCTCCACGGTCCGCCCCGGATCGGCCGCGTCGGCCAGGTCGGTGATGCGGCGGTTGGTCTGCACCACCATCTGCCGCAGTGCCTCGAGCTGCGCCGTCGCTTCGGGGTCGGTGTTGTCGTCCACGACCCGCGCGGCGAAGGTGACGAACTGCTGGGCCACCTGGTCGGAGAGTTGCTGTGCGCGTTTCGGGGTGTCGGCCGTGCCCGAGATCTTGATGATGTTCCCGTTGGCTGCCGTGGCGCTCACCTGATCCCGCAGCTTGTTGCCGCTGACCCCGGGCCAGTTGAGCGTGGCGGCCGCGCGGTCGACCACCACCGAACTGGTCGCGACTTCCTGCTGAGTCAGCAGCTCGCGCTCCTCCCACGCCCCCGGCAGCAGTACCGATGCCGACGTCGTGTAGCGCGGCGGGAACAGCAAAGAGGTGCCGTAGCCGACGAGCGCACCCACCACGGCGAGGATGGTGAGAAGCCGCCAGCGCCGACGGATGATCCGCCCGATCGTGACCAGGCGTATCGTGTCATCGTTCAACGGTGCGGCCTCCACCCTGTGCACGGTCCGGGTCGCCCGCCGACGCCGGAGTCTGGTCGCGGCAGGCGGCGGCGTAGGCGGCGAGCAGCGATCGCTGGGAGTTCCGCCAGGAGAGCGACCCGCTGATCCGCTCCTGGCCGATCTTGCCCATCCGGGCCCGCTTCTCCGGATCGTCCAGCAACAGCGCGATGAGCTTGGCGAACTGGGCCTCGTCGTTGGCGGGCGCGTAGACGGCGGCGTCGCCGGCGGAGACTCGCGCCTCCCGGAGGTCGAACGAGACGATCGGCCGGCCCATCACCATGTACTCCAGGACCTTGTTCATGGTCGACACGTCGTTGAGCGGGTTGTGCGGGTCGGGGGAGAGGCACACGTCCGCGGTGGACAGGTAGCGCACCAGGTCGTCGTCCGGAATGCGCCCGGTGAACTGCACCTGCTCCGAGAGCCCGAGCTGCCGGGACAGCTCCACCATCGCGTCGAAGGTGTCGCCGGCGCCGACGAACACCGCGTGCCAGTCGGTGCGCCCGAGTTCGTCGCGCAGCTTCGCGAGGGCCCGCAAGGCGTAGTCGACGCCGTCCTGCGGGCCCATGACGCCGAGGTAGCACAGCAGATGAGGCTTGCCGCGCTTCAGCTCCGGCTCGGGCGGTACGGGGTGGAAGCGGTCGATGTCGGGCGCGCTGCGTACCACGAAGACGTCCTCCGGCCGTCGGCCGCCACGGCGTACCGCGACGTCCCGGTAGCTCTCGTTCGTGGCGAGCACGACGTCCGCGGCCCGGTAGGTCAGCCGTTCCAGCGCGCACACGGCGCGGTAGAGCAGATCCTCGCCGCGGTCGAACCGGGAGAGGTACAGCTCGGGCACCAGGTCGTGCTGGTCGAAGACGAACCGCGCTCCGCGCCGCTTCATCCATCGTGCCGGCAGGAACAGTAGGTCGGGCGGGTTGCAGGCGTGGACCACGTCGACCGGGCCGACCTTCCGGGCCAGCCGGACCGTGTGCCACAACGCCGATCCGTACTCCCGCAGGTAGCCGGCCGGTCCTCCGGTGGCCGCGCGCAACGGGTAGCGGTGGATCCGCACCCCGTCGATCTCCGCCTCCGGTTCCGTGTCCCGCTTGCTCCCCTGCGGACAGATGACGTGCACTTTCCAGCCCGCGTCGCGCAGCGTCGTGCACTCCTGCCACACCCGCCGGTCGAACGGCACCGACAGGTTCTCCACCAGGATCAGCGCGCGCCGGTCCGGCCGGTCGCCACTGGTCGAATCACCAAGCAAGGCCCACGTACCCCGGTTCGGCCCGGCGCGCTTCGGCATCGGGAAGGTGGATGAGGTCGACAATCACCGGGCCGTCGCCGCCTTGGGGCAGCGACGACAGCACGGCCGGATCCCTGGTCCCGACCAGGAGCACCTCGGCGTGCCCGAGCACCTCGTCGACGGAATCCGCGAGCAGCTGCGCGAGGTGCGGCAGCCGGGTCTCGATGTACTCGCGGTTCGCGCCGAGCAGCCGGGAGAGGCTCACGTTGGCGTCGTAGATCCGCAGGTCGTAACCCTTGCCGAAGAGCCTCTCCGCCAGCTCGACGAGCGGGCTCTCGCGGAGGTCGTCGGTGCCGGGTTTGAAGGACAGCCCGAACAGGCCCACCCGGCGTTTGCCGGTGCGCTCGACCAGCTCCACCGCGCGCTGCAGATGATCGGAGTTGGAGGGCAGCACGTGGGCGAGGATGGGCACCGAGACGTCGGCCCGCTGTGCCGCGTGGACCAGGCTGCGCAGGTCCTTGGGCAGGCAGGAGCCGCCGAAGGCGAAGCCGGGCCGCAGGTAGGCGGGGCTGATGTTCAGCTTGCGGTCGGCCAGGAACACGTCCATCACCTGGTGCGAGTCCACCCCGAGCGCCTGGCACACCGCGCCCAGCTCGTTCGCGAAGCCGATCTTGAGGCCGTGGAACGCGTTGTCCGCGTATTTGATCGCCTCGGCCGTCGGGATCGGCACCCGGAACACCTCGCCGGGCAAGCCGTCGTACAGCGCCGTCACCGCATCGCCGCTTGCCGGGTCGAGCTCGCCGATGACGGTCTTGGGCGGGTCGAAGAAGTCCTGCACGCTCGTGCCCTCGCGCAGGAACTCCGGGTTGACCGCGACCCCGATGTCCACCCCGGCCGTGCCGCCGACGTACTTCTCCAGGATCGGTACCAGCAGGTTCAGACAGGTGCCCGGGAGCATGGTGCTGCGGAACACGACGGTGTGCCGCCCACCCCGCTCGGCCAGCGCGGCGCCGATCTGCTCGGTGACCCGCTCCAAGTACGTGGTGCACAGGCTGCCGTTGGGCTCCGACGGCGTGCCCACGCAGACCAGCGACACCTCACTGTCCATGATCGCCTCGCGGACGTCACCGGTGGCGCGCAACGCTCCGGTCCGCACGACCTCGGCGATGAGCTCGCCGATACGTTCCTCCACCACCGGGGCCTTGCCGTCGTTGACCAGGTCGACCTTCACCTGGTTCACGTCCACCCCGATGACCTCGTGACCCATGCTGGCCAGGCACGCGGCCGACACGCAGCCCACGTAGCCGAGCCCGAAAACGCTGACTCTCATGACCCGTTCCTCCCCCCAGGCAGGCCTTGACGGCCTGCGGTCCGAGCGCCGGCGGGACCGCCCCGCCGCAGTCCCCCGCGCATCAGTAGGCCCCCTGCCCATAGAGCACCGCACGCAGCGTCTTCCACAAGATCACTGTGTCCAGGGCGAGCGACCAGTCCTCCACGTACCGCAGGTCCAGCCGAACCGCCTCCTCCCACGACAGGTCACTGCGTCCGCTGATCTGCCACAGGCCGGTGAGTCCGGGCTTGACCAGCAGTCGCCGCCGGATGTCCGGGTCGTACGCAGCGGACTCCTCCGGCAACGGAGGCCGCGGACCGACGAGCGACATCGATCCGGTGAGCACGTTGAAAAGCTGCGGGAGCTCGTCGATCGAGTACCGGCGCAGCACCGCTCCCACCCGGGTCACCCGTGGATCCCGGCGGAGCTTGAACAGCAGGCCGGCGCCCTCGTTGCGGTCGGCCAGCTCGGCACGTGCCCCGTCAGCCCCGGCGACCATGGTGCGGAACTTGAGAATGGTGAACTCGCGGCCGTCCTTGCCGACCCTGCGCTGGCGGTAGAACGCCCCACCCCGACTGTCCACCAGCACGAGCAGCCCGACGAACACCATCAGCGGCGCGAACAGCATCAGCAGGATCGCCGCGCCCATCCGGTCGACGACCCCTTTGATCGCCCGGCGGCCCCCGGTGAAGGTCGGCATGCTGACCCGCAGCAGCGGGATCCCGAGCACCGCGTCGATGTGCAGCCGCGGGCCGGCCACCTCCATCAGCACGGGGGCCACGACCATCTCGGCGTCGCTGCCTTCGAGGTTCCAGGCCAGCCGCTGCAGCCGGTCCGGTGACCAGTGCGGGTCCGGTGTGACCGCGACGACACGGAAGCCGTCGTGGCGGACGTGCTTGGCGACGTCCGTCAGTCGGCCGACGACGGGCACTCCGTCCAGTTCGTCACCGTCGAGCCCGCGGCCGTCCGTCGTGCACACCGCCTCCACTCGCCAGCCGATGTGCGGGAACTTGCGGGTCCGGGTGATCAGGTCGCACACGGTGGCCGGGCTTCCGGCAGCGAGCACCGGTCTCAGGCAGCGCCCTTCCTTCCGCTGTTTGTGCAGCCAGAGGCGCAGCAGATACCGCGCGGGCATGGTGACGAGCGCGATCGCGGGGATCGCGACGAAGATCCAGAGCTTGATGTTGCGCGAGGTGAGGGCGATCCCGCCGAGTGCCAGTACGACGGTCGCCGTGAACAGTGAGCGGCCGAGCCGGCGGAATTCCTCGGCCCCCTGGCCGAGCACGGCCGGAGCCCACGACCGGCTCAGCGCAAGCGTCCCCAGCACCAGCAGCTCGGTGCCGAAGGCGAGAATCCCCCACTTCTCGTGCCAGTTGGCCGCGTCCCGGGCCCCGAAGAAGTTGCCGATCGCCGCCACCACGAAGGCGGTGGCCACGGTGTCGCTGGTGATCACGGCACGGCGGTACCGCTGCTCCCATTCGATCGTGGGCTGTCTGATTGCGTCGTTCGCCAGACGCTCGCGCGCCGACGGAAACGGGCCGACTAGTCCCCCTTGCCGCACAGAACCCCCCAGGTCCCCAGTGGTTCGACGTGTTCGCCTAGCACTGTTGCTCCCCGCAGGAGGCCCCCGCCCCCTGCATCGCGACGCACCGTTCCTCCGCACCGGAAGTCTTGCCCTGAGCATGACATCCCGGTTATTCAGGAGTTACGTGAACAACCCACCCTGCCGGCAGCGGACTTGTACGTCCTGCCGGCCTCTCGAGGCGTGGCACCCGTCGAAACCTCTGGCGCTCCCTGCACCCAAGGCCCCGGTCGGGCTCCAAGAATTGATCACCCCCACGTCTGGCGCCGGGGACGAGACTGCCGTCTTCCCGTAGCGCCGGACCTATAGATCATTATTGGTCGCCTCGTGTCCGAACAGCTGAAGCATGGTCAATCTAGACCATCGGGGCCGGTATGAAGAGAGGGATGTATGTAATTTGTGGTCGAGCTGTGAGGATGGATTCACCGATTGATGACCGCCTACGGGTGCCTTGAGGTCACCGCGCGCTCCAGCGGCTCCGGGTGCCCGAGGGGGGCGGGGCGATCGACCCGGACTCGGACATGCCGCGGACACCGACACGATCAAGTCGTGCGCCTCGTTGCCTGACGCACGTTCTGATTGGTTGTCAGGCGTGAGAAGGGGGCTGCCAATCCGGGTCTGAGCGGGCCGGCAGCACCCCTTCTCGATCACCGCAGATCGAAGTTCCACCTCCCCGTCGACCGCCGCCGCCCGGATCGCGGTGGAGACGGTACGGGCCACGCGGACGGCCGTCGAGGAGGTCACGTTCGTCCTCTTCGACGGGCCGACGTACGAGGCGTTCGCGGCGCAGGTCCGCCGGCTCCCCCTTTCTCGTGGACGGGTCCGGCTCGGTTAGGGTGCGGGAATGCGGCGGATCTTGGTGGTGGGCAGTACCGGTGCGGGCAAGTCCACGCTCGCCCGGGGCCTGAGCGGTCGCCTCGGCCTGCCGTACCACGAGATGGACGCGCTGTACTTCACCGGCGCCGGGTGGGCCGTGAACGAGAAGCTGCGCGAGGACGTACTGCGGATCACCGCCGAACCCCGCTGGGTCATCGACTCCCTCGGCTATCCCGAGGTCCGTGACCTGATGTGGGACCGGGCCGACACGGTGATATGGCTGGACTATCCCAAACGGGTCGTCCTGCCCCGCGTCCTGCGCCGTTCCGTCCGCCGCACCGTCACACGCGAGCCGCTGTTCGGTGGCAACAGGGAGACCTGGACCGGCTGGCTGAGCCGGGAACACCCCCTCTGGTGGGCCTGGTCCCAGCACGCGAACCGGCGCCGCGAGATCACCCGCCGCACCGGCGACCCGCGCTTCGCTCCCCTCGACACCCTTCGCTTCGGCCGCCCCGGCGACACCGCGGCCTGGGTGAAGTCCCTGTAGGTGAAGTCCCTGCAAGGGAGCTGGACTACTCGAGCCGTGACACCTGGTAGTGGCTGATGAACCAGGCTTCCCCCACGCGTCGCACCAGTACGCCCAGTTTGACGTTGAGGGTGGGGCGGTCGATGAAGGAGAAGTCGACGCTCAGATAGCCGAGTACGAGGTCGTCGGTGAGGCGTCTGGTCTCGAGAATCCGGTACGCGGCGGCCATGCCGAGGGGCTGGGAGGCGTAGTAGGCCGCGACGCCCGGCCTTCCGACGCTGTAGGGGTGCAGCCCCTGGAAGATCGCGTCCTCGGTGAACCGGGCGGCGACCTCCTCCGGCTCGTGCCGGTCGACGGCGGCCTTCCACTGGTCGAGGACGCCGCGCAGGATCGCTTCCGTGTCGCTGTCCGTCGTGCTGTTCATCAGGGTTGTCCCCTTGTCGTGTTCCGTCAGTGACCGGCGCTCATGCCGCCGTCGACGTGGAGGATCTCGCCGGTGACGAACGGGGCGTTCTCCAGGTAGATCACGGCGTCGACGATGTCGCTCGTCTCGCCCATCCGGCCGACCGGGTGCAGTCCGGCGAGGGCCTCGTGGGTCTCCTCGGCGTGCATCGGGGTCTTTATGGTGCCCGGCGAAACGGCGTTGGCGCGGATGCCGCGCGTGGCGTACTCGATGGCGAGGGACTTGGTGGCGGACTGGAGGCCGCCCTTGGTCAACGAGGCGAGTACGGAGGGCACGTTGGAGTCGGCGTTGTCGACCAGGCTGGTGGTGATGTTGACGATGTGGCCGCCGCCCTGGGCGAGCATGTGCTCCACGGCCAGTTGGGTGATGCGGAAGAAGCCGGTGAGGTTCACGCCGGTCGCCGCGGCGTAGTCGTCCTGGGTGTACTCGTGGAAGGGCTTGGCGAGGAAGATGCCCGCGTTGTTGACCAGGGTGTCCACACGGCCGAACCGCTCGACCGCGGTGGCGATGACGCGTTCGGCGGTGGCGGGGTCGGCGATGTCACCCTGGACGGTCACGACGCCCGCGTCGTCGGCGGGGGCGATCGTGCGCGAGGTGGCGACGACGGCGTACCCGAGCTTGCGGTAGGCCTCGGCAATGCCCGCGCCGAGGCCCTGCGAGGCTCCGGTGACGACGGCGACCTTCTGGTTCTGAGAGCTCATGCTGATCTTCTCCGGGTTCCGTGATTCCGCGATGAAGCGGGGGCTTCTTGACTGGCCGCCGATCTCGCTGGTTACTAGCCGACCGGTCGACTATCTGGAAGCTAGGCGGGGTGAAGGGGAGAAGTCAAAGGTCAACAGAGTTCTGGCCGGGACCGAATTCCTCCCTGCTGGTAGGCGCAGCCTCCCAGTCCAGGTCAGTGGGCCGGTGCCCCTATCGGTACGGATCCCCGTCCGGCAGCCAGGCGCCCGGGGCGCGGATGCCGAGGTCGCCCACGCCGTCGCAGAGGGCGTCGACGACGGCGAGGACGGCCGGGCGGTCCTCGTTCTCGCGCCAGACCAGCGACCAGGTCCAGTAGATCTCCGGTGCGGTGACCGGGCGCTGGACCAGATCGGGCGGCAGCGGGGTGGTCTGACCCTTGGGGGAGTTGACCACCGGGCGACTGCAGCGACGGACGTGATCGAAGAACGCCGGCCCGGTGATGCCGCCGTTGGAGATGCGTACCGCGCGGGCCCCGGTGTCCTGGGCCAGCTCTTCGGCGTAGACGTTCCAGGACGACCAGGAGGTGGTGTCGTCGTCGAGGAGGACGGCGGTGTCCCGGGCGGCCACGTCGCTCGTGTCGGCACCGCCGGCGACGGCGTAGAGCCGGTCGGCGCCGATGAGCCGGGCGCGCAGGCCGCGTTCTTCCAGGTCCTCGGTCCGCACCCAGCACACCGCGAGGTCCAGACCGCCCGCGGCGACCCGGGCGGCCTGGGTGTGCGAGGGCGCTACCCATGCGTCGAGGTGGAGTTGGGCCACGGCGGCGGTGCGGGCGGTGAGGTCCGACGGGAGCCAGTTGACGTAGCCGAGTCGTACCGGTTCCGATCCGGACAGCCGACCGGCCCGCCGCTGGAGGTCGTCGGCCCGCTCGAGCAGGGCGCGGGTGTGGGGGAGCAGGGCCGAACCGGCCGCGGTGAGGGACACCGAGCGACGATCGCGATCGAACAACCGCACGCCCAGGTCGCGTTCGAGCGCCTTGATCTGCTGCGACAGAGAGGGGCCCGCGATCAGCAGGCGTTCGGCGGCCCGGCCGAAGTTCAGCTCCTCGGCGACAGCGACGAAATACCGCAGTTGGCGCAACTCCACGCTGGTCATGCTACGTCGGTGCGAGGCCGTGCCTCTCAGCAGGGAGGAAGCCTGTCGTGGCATCGCCCCGGTGGCGGGCGGACGATGGAGCCCAGGGAAGCCCGACCGAGGGCGGCCCGGTGGGACACCTGACGGCGGACGACCTCAGCGGTCCTCCGGGCGGCCACCATCACCCCACGCGGCGTTCCGGTGCCCGCCGGACGTCCCATCGAGCGGAGCAGGACCATGCGAGAGTTCCTGGTCGAGATCACCACCACGATCCCCGAGGGCACCACTCAGGACGAGGTCGACCGGCGGCGCGCCGCCGAGGCTGTCCGCGCCCGGGAACTGGCCGCCACCGGCAACCTGGCACGGCTGTGGCGCCCGGTCGGCGAGCTGCGCAGCATCGGCATCTGGTGTGCCGGTGACGAGGACGAACTCCACGAGAAGGTGCTCGGCACGCTGCCGCTGCGCCCGTGGATGAGCCTCACCGTCACCGCGCTCGAGTCCCACCCCAACGACCCGGGCCGGACCGACGCCGCGCGCTGACGGCGGGGACCGGTGCGACATGGACTTCGTCATGAGCGTACGACCCCTGCACGCCTCCCCGGCCGGAAGTGTCGGCGTGCCGCCCTCGCCCTGGCGCCACGTGGCCCAGGCCGCCGCGGCACTCGCCGCGGGCATGGGGGTCGGCCGGTTCGTCTACACCCCGATCCTCCCGCTGATGCACGCCGGGGCGGGGCTGTCCGCGGGTGCCGGCGCGAACCTGGCCACCGCCAACTACATCGGCTATCTCCTCGGCGCGCTCGTCGGCATCCTGGTCCCCGCGCTGGTCCGCTCGCGGGCCCTGCTGCGCATCTCCCTCGTCGTGCTGACCGGCACCCTGGCCGCGATGCCCGCCACCCACGACACCGCCGTGTGGTTCGCGCTGCGGCTACTGGCCGGGGTTACCAGCGCTCTGATCTTCGTCATCGCGGTCAGCTCGCTCCTCAGCCACCTTCGGGAGTACCCGGCTCATCTGCCCGGATGGGCGTTCGGCGGGGTCGGCGCCGGCATCGCCCTGTCGGGTCTGCTCGTCCTGGTACTGCGCCCCGTCGCCGACTGGCGGGCCGCCTGGTGGGCCTCGGCCGCACTCGCCGCGGTGCTCGCCGTCGCCTCGTGGAACCTCCGCCCCGAAGCGCGTCCCACGACAACGCAGGCCACGCAGGCCACGCAGGCCATCCAGGCCAATGCCGACCACGCCCATGAGGCCACCACAGTCACTGCCGCCGCCGCGGATTCCAGCCACGCGCCGCGCACGCACCGCTGGTTCACCGCTCTGTTCGGCTCCTACACGCTGGAAGGCGTCGGCTACATCATCGCGGGCACGTTCCTGGTCGCCGCGATCGAGCAGAGCTCCCCGGGACCGCTCGGCGGCGGCGCCTGGGTGCTGGTGGGTCTGGCTGCCGTGCCCTCCTCCGCGCTGTGGGCCCGGCTCGGGCGCCGTTGGTCCCGCCCCGACCTGCTGCTCGCGGCGCTCGTCGTCCAGGCGGTGGGCATCGCCCTGCCCGCGCTGATCGGCGGAGCACCGGCCGCCCTGGTCTCCGCGGTGCTGTTCGGTGCGACGTTCATCGGGGTCAGCACCCTCGCCCTCGCCACCGGGGCCCACCTGGAGTTCCCCCGCTCCGTCGCGCTCCTGACCGCCGGATACTCCGTCGGCCAGATCCTCGGCCCGCTGGTGGTCGCGCCCCTGCTTCACCACGGCTATCAGCAGGCCCTGGTCCTGGCCGCTTCCGTGGTTCTCGTGGCGGCCGTGGCCGCCGCCGTGCTGCGCATCGGCTTCCCGCACCACATGGTGGTAGTGCGAGCCACCGCCCCGGTACGACAGCCCGCACCGACGGAATCCGCCGCGGACGCGGGCAGCCACCGATGACTCAGACGTGGAGTCCGTCATGACCACACCGCGGGACCTGTTGATGATCGCCATGGACGTCCCGTCCAGCCGACCCGTCGAGCAGGGCGACCTGTCGCTGGCCCTCGCGGGAGCCGAACTGGTCGACCTCATCGAGGCCCAGGCCATCACGCTGGAGGACGACCGCATCGTGCCCGGCGCGCAGTGGACCATGGGCGACCGTCTGTTGGACGGGGCCGTGGCGTCGCTGGTCCGGCAGAGACCGTACGAGTCCGTGGACGACTGGCTGTGGCGCCGCGGCCGTGGGCTGTCCGCGGCCTATCGCGCGGACCTGGAGGCGGAGGGACGGCTCGCCCGGCCACGCCACCGCTGGATTCCCTTCGGTGGCGGCCGTACGGAAGCGGCCGACTCCCCGGACCGCAGCCACGCGGACGAACGCTGGACCTCGGGCGAGCCCATCCTCACCGTCCTCGCGGCCGCCGTGGGCATCCACGACGAGCCGACCGAGGAGGCCGCGGGTCTCGTCGACGACTCGGTCCTGGCCGTACTGGCCGCCGTCAACGGCGCGGTGACGGAACTGGAGGCGGTACGGCAACGGCGAAGCATCGAAGACGCGGCCTTCGACAACATCTGGCGAGGCGGAGACGGCACCTGACGTCATGCATCACGTCATTCATGACCTAATTCATCACGTCATTCACGAAGTCATCCATGACGTGTCGGCCTTGTCGATTCCCCCGCTCTCCACGCATCGGTCAAGAGAGGTGAATGTCATAGACAGGCGCACGTTTTCCCGGATTCTCGGCATCGGAACAGCCGGTGCCTCGCTGCCGACGCTCCCGGTGATATCGGCCTCCGCCTCGGCTTCCCCGTCGCCCGGCGCGTCCGGGCCCGGAACGCACACCTCTTTCGGCCCGCTGAAGCAGATCCGTGCCGGTGAGCTGAACATGGGATACGCGGAGGCCGGCCCCGCGCACGGCCCCGCGGTCGTCCTGCTGCACGGCTGGCCCTACGACATTCACAGCTATGTCGATGTGGCTCCCAGGCTCGCCGCGGCGGGCTACCGGGTGATCGTGCCGTACCTGCGCGGTCACGGCACCACACGGTTCCGGTCGGACAAGACGTTCCGCAACGCCCAGCAGTCGGTGATCGCGCTCGACATCATCGCGCTCATGGACGCGCTGAAGATCGAGAAGGCGATCCTCGCCGGGTTCGACTGGGGAGCGCGGACGGCCGACATCATCGCGGTGCTCTGGCCGGAGCGCTGCAAGGCCCTGGTCTCCGTGAGCGGTTATCTCATCACCAACCGTGAAAGCCAAAAGGCGCCGTTGCCGCCAAAGGCCGAATGGGCGTGGTGGTATCAATACTATTTCGCCACCGAAAGGGGACGGCTCGGCCTCGCACAGTACAAGCATGATTTCGCGAAACTCATCTGGAGGAACGTCTCCCCGACATGGCACTTCAGTGACGCCACATTCGACCGGACCGCGACCGCCTTCGACAATCCGGACTGGGTTCCCATCGTGATCCACAACTACCGGTGGCGACTGAGTCTGGCCAAGGGCGACCCGCGATTCGATCGCCTGGAAAAGCGGCTTGCCCAGAGTCCCGCCGTCTCGCAGCCGACGATCACCCTCGACGGCGAACTGGATCCCTTCACGCCGCCGGGAAACGGTGCCTCTTATCGCGATCACTTCATGGGCGCGTACGACCACCGGGCGCTGAAGGGCATCGGTCACAACGTGCCGCAGGAAGCACCCGAGGCATTCGCTGCGGCGGTCGTCGACGTCAACGCCCTCTGAAATCCTCCGAACCCTCTGAGCCCTCTGAACGGTGTCACGGTGGACGTCAGGCGCCCGCCACGGCCTCCTGCGGGGCGCGGGCACCGAGCAGGGCCAGGCAGTTCGCCCACAGGGGGCTGAGCCGGCGGGTGTTGTTGTAGAGCTTGGCGAACAGCACCTGGCCCTCCAGCTGAGCGACCACCGCCCGTGCCGCTTCCCGGGTGTCGGGGGTGGTGACCTCCTCGCGCGCACGAGCCTCGGTGATGACCGACTCGACCATCTCGACCTGCGCGTCGAAGATCTCCTGCAGGCGGGTGCGGATGAGCTCGGTGTGGTTGCTCATCTCCAGACTGAGGTTCCCGAACAGGCAGCCGGACACGGTGCCGCAGCTCTGCTGGCCGGCGCGCTGGCCGGCCTCCGTCTCCTCGAACAGCCGGTACAGCCGCCGCAGGGGTTCCTCGTCGCTGTTCAGGACGCGTGCCCAGGCGCTCTTCTGGGCGTCCCAGTGTTCGTCGAGCACGGCCAGGGCGAGGGCTTCCTTGGACTCGAAGAAGTAGTAGAAGCTGCCCTTGGGCACGCCGGCCGCCTTGCAGATCTCGGCCACCCCCAGCGCCGAGTAACCGCGCAGCTCGATGAGCGACTGCGCGGCGCTGAGGATCTTTTCCCTGGCGTCGCTGGTTCGTCCCATGACGCAATTGTACGACCGGTCGACTATCTCTGACTGTGGTCGCGTCCGTGCGGTGAAACCGTCTGATCGGGTGGTGTGGGAGCACGAGCTCCGGCAGCGGGGCGAGGGCGTGCCACCACAGGGCGCGCGTGAGCCGTTCCGGTGGGGTGGTGGGTCTGTTGGGGTGGGTGCATCGCCACGCTCACGCAAGCGGGTGACGGGGGAGCCTCCATGACCGCACAGCCCAACGAGGACACCCCACCCGATCCCCCCTCGCCCCGCGTCGAGTTCGCGGAGCTTCTGGAGGCGGAGTTGGTTCGGCGGTGGCCGGGGCGTTCGGTGGGGCTGGATGCCGTGCACCGGTACGCGATGATTCCGCCGGGCAAGCTCCTGCGGCCCTCGCTGGTGCTGCACGCGGCGCTCGCGGTGGGTGGGGAACTGGGCGCGGTACTGCCCGCCGCGGTCGGTGTCGAGGGGGCGCACGTCGGCAGCCTCCTGCACGACGACATCATCGACCGTGACACCCAGCGGCGCGGCCGCGCGGCCGTCCACACGGAGTTCGGACCCGCCCAGGCCGTCGTCGCGGGCAACGCCCTGTTCTTCTCCTGGTTCGCGGCGCTCTCCGAGTGCCGTCGCCTGGGGGTGCCCGCCGACCGTGTCGAACGCGCCATGGCCGTGCAGGCCGAGGCCGGGGTGGCGATCTGCCGGGGCGCCTTCGACGAACTGGCGATGCGCGGCGACCTGGAACTGGGCGTGGGCGCGTACGTGGCGATGGCCCGGGCGAAGACCGCCGTGCTGCTCGCGGCCGCCTGCCGCGTGGGCGCCATTCTCGGCGGCGGTGACGCCCCGACGACGGAACTGCTCGGCGACTTCGGCGACCACCTCGGGATCTGCTTCCAGATCCGCGACGACGTGCTGCCGTACGACCCGATCGCCGCACGCACCATGGGCAAGCCCTCCGACAGCGACGTCCGCAACCGCCGCCCCACCCTGCCCGTGCTGATCGCCCACCGCCGCGCGGACCCCAAGAGCCGCGCGGCGCTGCGCCATGCCCTGCTGGACGAGACCGAACCGGAGCTCGCCCTGTGCCGGATCCGCGCCGTGCTGGAGCGGACCGGAGCCCTGGACACCGCGCACGCGATGGCCGACGAGTACGCCCGCAGGGCCCGCGCACTCCTCACCCGTCTGCCCGCCACCGCCCAGGTCGCCCACGTCCGCGCCCTGGCGCTCCTCACCCGGCCGGCGCACTGAGCCGTAACGGATCATCCAGGAGCCCGAGAAGGGCGCCTGTGCGGGACGACCTCCCGAAAGCATGATCGCGCGTTCAGGATGCGTTCCGGCTGCGACCGCCACGTTGATCGGCGTGGCGCGCAGGCATGCGCAACACTGAGCCAATGGACACGCGCCCTCCTTCGGCCGTGGCCCTGGGGGGACGTCGATGCACCCCCCAGGAGTGAACGTTGGACAAGACGGAACTCGTCGCCGATCACCGACTCGCCGACCCCGGCGCCTCCGTGATGAAGAAGCTGCCAGAGGTGACCCTGGCCTTCTGGATCATGAAGATCGCCGCGACGACACTCGGCGAGACCGCGGGCGACCTCTTCGCGCAGACCCTCAAACTGGGCTACTTCCTCACCACGATCCTGCTGTTCCTGATCTTCGTGGTCACGCTGGTCGTGCAGCTCAGGTCGCGCCGGTACAACCCCTTCTTCTACTGGACGGTGATCCTTTCCACCAGCATGGCGGGCACCACGATGTCCGACTTCATGAACCGTGACGCCAGCTCCAAGTACCTCTCCGACGGGGCCACCTCGCTGGGTTGGGGTCCGCAGGGCCTGGGACTCGGGTACCCCGCGGGCGCCGCGATCCTGATCTCGCTGCTGGTCGTGATCTTCACCGTCTGGAAGTTCACCGGGATGACCTTCGTCATCCGCGACATCGTGACCTTCCGGGCCGAGGTCCTCTTCTGGTCGGCGATCCTCGTGTCGAACACCCTCGGCACCTCGATGGGCGACTTCCTGTCGGACAGCTCCGGGCTCGGTTACGCGGGCGGCGCGCTGCTCGTCACCGGACTGCTCGCGGTCCTCGTCGCGCTGATGCGCGTCCCCGCGGTGCCGAACGTGGTGCTGTTCTGGATCGCCTTCGTCCTCACCCGTCCGCTCGGCGCGACCGCGGGCGACTTCCTCACCAAGCCGACCGCCAAGGGCGGGCTCGACCTCGGTACGGCGGGTTCGTCGGCCGTGCTGTTCGCGGTGCTCGTCGGTCTCATGGGCTACGCCCACCTGCGGGAGCGCAGGACGCTCGCCACCTGAGACCGGCGAGCCGGGCCCGAACCGAAAGGCAGGCCCCGAGAGCCCCTACCCCGGCAGGCTCTCGCCGAGCATGCGCAGCAGATCGCCGGTGGCGTCCAGCGCGCCGAAAGCGGGCAGGGCGCCGAGGGCGAGGACGGCCACGCCGATGGACCACAGGTTCGGCGGCGGGGCCGTCTGCAGGGCGGCGATCCGGCGGGTGACCGCGTGTTCGGAGAAGCTCAGGGCGCAGCCCGGCCGGGCGCGTTGGGCGACAAGGGCGGCCCGGGCGAGGGCGCGGGCGGTGGTACGGCGGTCCCCGACGCGCCGCGCGGCCTCCTCGTCGGCCCAGCGCTCCACCAGGAAGGCGACGGTGGTACGCACGGGTGCGAGCACCGGGTTGGCGGCGGCGGCCAGGGTCACCGCGGTCGACAGCACCGAGTGGCGGTGGGCGAGATGGGCGCGCTCGTGGGCCAGCAGTACGCGCCGCTCCGCCGGTTCCAGCGCGCCCAGCATGGCGGCCGTGACCAGGATCCGGCCCGGCGAGCCGGGGATCGCGAAGGCCCGGGGCGTCGAGGAGGCGGCGACGATGAGTTCACTGTCGGGCGGGTGTCCCTCGCACAGCCGCTCGAGGATGCGGCGGGTCGCGTAGTGGGCGCGCAGGGCGCGAACGAGCCGGAAGCCGATCAGCCACAGGAGCATGATCGCGACGACGGCGATCGCCACCGGGACCGGTTCGGGCAGCCGCCGCCCGTCCTCGCCGGCCTCCGTGGCCACGTGCGGCGCCTCGTTGACCAGGGTGGTGGCGAGCAGGAGCAGCGCCCAGGTGGAGGCGGCGGCGGCCAGTACGGCGGCGATGGTGAGGACCCGGGCGGCCAGAGCGGGGGAGACCCTGAGGCCCACTTGCGGTGCGATTGCCGTCAGCAGCAGTGGCAGGACAAGGGGGATGTAGACATCGATCCTCACATCCCGCTCCCCCCGAGGAGAACCCGCAGGGCCTCTTCCTCCTGGGGGCTCAGGCCGGTGACGAACTGCTGGAGGGCCGCGATCGGGTCGGGTCCCCGGTCGAGCGCCTCGTGCATGGCCTCGGCGGTCAGTTCGGCGGCGTTCTTCGCGGGCCGGTACGCGCCGCGCCGGCCGTCGACGTCGCGCAGGACCAGACCCTTGTCGTACAGGCGTTTGAGGATGGTGTGCACGGTGTTGTAGGCGAGGTTGCCGCCGATCTCGCCCTGGATGTCGGCGGGGGTGAGGGCCTCGTCGGTGGCCCAGAGGGTGGCGAGGACCTCGCTCTCCAGCTCACCGGCGCTGCGTCGTTCCGCTCTGCCATGGGGGCCTGTGCGAGCCATGTCCGTCACCTTACAGCGTGTAGGGGTGCGGGGGGTGGTGAGGGCGTGCGAGTGCGCCCTGGGGCGGTCCGAGATTGCGCGCCCCGACTGCGTCCCCGCTCGATCCACGGTAATTTGACCGTGTTTTGCGCAACTTCCTCCTTCACCCTACGTCTTGTAGGGTGAAGGACCCTACAGAATGTAGGGCGAAGGGTGGATGATGGCCAAGACTGTGAACCCTCCGTTCGTCGGCGCCGATCGCCACAACCCGCCCTCGACGGGGCGCATCTCCAGACGTCCGCACGGTCAGCAGTGGCTGGCCCTGGTCGCGGGCGCCTTCACCCTGGCCCAACTGCTCCTCGTACGGCCCGGCATGGGGCTCGGCTGGGACGAGACCGTCTACGTCAGCCAGGTCGGCTCACACGCCCCCGCCGCCTTCTTCAGCGCCCCGCGCGCCCGCGGAGTGCCCCTGCTGGTGGCACCGATCGCGTCCTGGTCCTCGTCCACCGCCCTGCTGCGCGTCTATCTCGCGGTGCTCTCCGGAGTCGGCCTGTTCGTGGCGCTGCGCGTCTGGCGCGGACTGTTCCCCATGCGGGTACTGGCGGTGGCGGGCGCTCTGTTCGCCACGCTCTGGGTGACCCTCTTCTACGGCCCGCAGGCCATGCCCAACTACTGGGTCGCGATCGGCGCCCTGGCCTGCGCCGGATGCTTCCTGCGCGCCCAGGCCGACCGCTTCGACCGGGCGGCGCTGTGGGGCGTGGGCCTGAGCGCCGCGCTGATGGCGTGGATGCGGCCCACCGACGCGGTCTACGTGACCCTGCCGCTGCTCTTCCTCGTCGTGTGCGTACGCCGCTGGTGGCGCCCGAGGCTGCTGGTGGCGCTCGTCGCGGGCCTGGTCGCCGGTGCGGGCGAGTGGGTCGTCGAGGCGTACGTCAGTTACGGCGGCCTCGCCCAGCGGCTCTCCGACGGTTCCAAGATCCAGGGCGGCCTGGGCTGGAACATCGCCGTCGGCGACCAGATGCGCAGCCTCGGCGGGCGCGTCCTGTGCCGCCCCTGCACCGGGGCCATGCCCGCCCCACCTGTGATGCTGTGGTGGTTCGCGCTGCCCGTCGTGGCCGTTCTCGGAGCGGTGATCGCCGTCAAGGCCCGGCGCGGGGTGAACAGCCTGCTGCTCCTGGCCTGCGCCGCGACGGCGGCCTTCCCGTACCTCTTCATGATCGGATACGCGGCACCGCGCTTCCTGCTGCCCGTGTACATCCTGTTGGCCATCCCGGTCGCCGACGGCCTGATCCACCTGCTGACCGCGCCCCGCGGCGCCTGGCGACCGGTGGCCGTCACCCTGGTGACGCTCGGCCTGGCCGGGCATCTCGCGGTGCAGTTCGTGGTGCTGGAGCGCACCGTGCACGGCACCACGGTCTCCCACCAGGACTGGGCCGACACCGCGACGGAGCTGCACCGGCTGGGGGTGAAACCGCCCTGCATGCTGACCGGCTACGAGGGCGTCCCGATCGCCTTCTACGCCGGCTGCTCCTCCGTCGACACCGACGGCCACAACGCCAACACCACCGCCGGCGCCATAGTGCGGGCCGGACAGCGGATCCCGGTCGGCGTGCTCATCGCACCGGGCGAGAAGCCACCCGCGTACGCCCGCACGTGGGAAACGCACCGCGTCGGTCATCTGATGGTGTACGTCGCCCCCGCCGTCCAGAGAGGCGGGGCCACATGACCCTCCTTCCGCCCGGCACCCCGACGACAGCCGTGACAGCCGTGACATCCGTGCGGAGGCGGGTCTCCCTGCATGCCGCGGTGACCCTCGCCGTGGTGGTGGGCGCGGTCTGTCTGGGCCTGCGCCACTGGCCGGTGATCGCGACCGGCGCCGGTCGGCTGGCCGTCGCCGACCGCGGCTGGCTGCTCGTGGCGG
>LRTP01000903.1 GCA_001550305.1 Streptomyces diastatochromogenes | reverse complement strand
GGCGAACGGCGGGTCCTCGCCGCGGCCGAGCAGATGGTCGTCGCCCTGCGGTCCGTGTACGCCTGCGACCCGAGCCCCCGACGGATGCGCGCCGCCACCCCGCTCGGCGCGGGGCGGCTGCTCCGGGGCTGCGACAACCTCGCCGAGGTGCTGTGGCGTACCCGATCGGAGTGCGGCCATCGCTACGCGCACCTGGTCACGGCGGTACGGGCCGGCTGCGCGGGCCCCGTCACGGACGTCCTGGCCGAGCCGCTCGGCGACGGCACGGTCCGCGCGTTCCTCGACCGCGGGGACGGTGTCCGTACGCACCTGGGGCTGCTCGGGGACGGCGAGTTGAGGTATCTGGCGCTGGCCCTGGTGCTGCTCACCGGGCCCGGCGTGCTGGAGGTCGACCCGGCGGGGGAGGTCCCGGCCGCGCTGCAGACGCTGACGGTGCTGGCCGACGGCCTCGACCGGGGGCTGGACGTGCGGCAGGCCGGGGAGTTGGTGCGGCTGTCGGCGCGGATGTGCGAGCGGGGGCACATCCGGCTGGTGGGTGCGGTGGGCGATGCCGTCCCGGTGTGCGAGGAGCCGGGGGTCACGGTGGTAGACCTGACGCCGTGAGTGAACGTGAACTGGATGTGGCGAAGTTGCAGCGCAGGCTGGCCGAGTTCGCCGCCGCGCGGAACTGGCAGCAGTACCACACGCCGAAGAACCTGGTGGCCGCGCTCAGCGTGGAGGCGTCCGAGCTGGTCGAGATCTTCCAGTGGCTGACGCCCGAGGAGTCGGCACGGATCATGGACGACGCGGACACCGCGCACCGTGTCACGGACGAGGTGGCGGACGTGCTGGCGTATCTGCTCCAGCTGTGCGAGGTGCTCGGCATCGACGCGCTGGCGGCGCTCGACGCGAAGATCGACCGGAACGAGCGGAGGTTTCCGGTGGGGGAGGGGGCGTAGGGGTGCGGTGCCGTTGCGGAGGGGCCGTGGTGAGGGTGTGCGGTGCCTCGAGGAGGGGCCGTGGTGAGGGTGCCGGGGAAGCGGCGGGTCCGGTTGTCACTCTCCGGATTCGTTGAGTTGTCCACATTCAACTCTGTGTCCACAGATTTCGGTCTTCCTCTGGCTTTTCGGCTCACGGGCTCTCACTCTGGGTAGTGGACAGGGGAGTTCGGGCGGACGTGCGACGAGCGCGTCGGGACAGACGGGGGCAGCGCATGGACGCGGTGCGGCTCATCGGGGCGAGCAGACGCGCCCTCGCGGGGAGCGGGGACACGATCGAGGTGGTGGCGGAGGCGTGGCAGGCGCAGGCCCTGGCGCAGGCCATAGGGAGTCGTTTCGCCGTCTCGGGGCCGCCGGAACTGCGGGGCGAGGCGCTCGGACTGACGGAGCTGGCGGGCCGGGGCTGCGGTGTGCTGAACGCGCCGCCCCTCGACATGGCCGACCTGCGCGCCGCTCAGCTCACCGAGTTGGGCGATGCGCGAGAGTCCCTGCTGTGTCTCGGGGGTCTCCTCGGCGAGGTCGGCATCGCCCTCGTCGGTATCGCCTGCGCGGCGGACGATCAGGGGACGTACTGGCAGTGCATGGAGGCGATCGACGCGGCGGACGAGTCCCGGGACCGGGTCCTGGAGATGCTGAGACGGTTGGCGGCGCGGGATCAGGGGGTGGTGGAGCGGGGGCGGGCGACCGGGTAGACGGGGCCTTCCCTCGCCCCCGCCGCCCCTACCCTCCCCCAAGCTCTCGGCTTCGCTCGAGCAGGGGGGACCCCCATCATCCTCCTGGGGCTCCGCCCCAGACCCCGCGGGGTGGTGCTTCGACTGCGGGTCGGTGGGGGCTGGTCGCGCAGTTCCCCGCGCCCCTGAAAGCCTCGCCCGTCCGGCGTTTGAGGACGAGGCCGTTCAGGCTCCGCCCGAGCCCGACGATCACCACCGACCCGGGTCACTGCCACGAACCCGCGCCGCACGAGGAGTTGACGGATTGCATCCGCCGAGGGTCCGAGGAACGCGACCTCAGCCGAGCTGCGGCATGACCTCCGCGGCGATCAACTCCAGGTGGTCCAGGTCATCGAGGTCCAGCATCTGCATGTACATCCGCTGCGACCCGACGGCCTGATACTGGGCGATCCTCTCGACGACCTCCGCCGGAGAGCCCGCGAGCCCGTTCGCCTTGAGCTCGTCGACATCGCGCCCGATGGCGTCTGCGCGCCGCTTCACCTCGCTGTCGTTCCTGCCGACACAGGCGACGAGCGCGTTCGAGTACACGAGGTCGTCACCCTTGCGCCCGGCCCGCTCGGCCGCCGCCCGCACCCGCTGGAACTGCTGCTCCGTGTCCGCGAGGGAGGCGAAGGGGATGTTGAACTCGTCGGCGTACCGCGCCGTCAGTTCGGGCGTCCGCTTGGCACCGTGGCCGCCGATCAGGACCGGCACCTTCGGCTGCGCGGGCTTGGGAAGCGCGGGGGAGTCCTTGAGCCGGTAGTACTTCCCCTCGTAGTCGAACCGTTCACCGACGGGCGTCTCCCACAGACCCGTGACGATGGCGAGTTGCTCCTCCAGCCGCCCGAACTTCTCCTTGGGGAACGGAATCCCGTACGCCTCGTGCTCGGCCTCGTACCAACCGGAGCCCAGCCCGAGTTCCACCCGCCCGCCCGACATCTGGTCGACCTGCGCGACCTGGATGGCGAGGACGCCGGGGAGACGGAAGGTCCCGGCCGTCATGAGCGTGCCGAGGCGGATCCGGCTCGTCTCACGGGCGAGGCCGGCCAGCGTGATCCAGGCGTCGGTGGGTCCGGGAAGCCCGTCGACGGATCCCATGTGCAGGTAGTGGTCAGATCGGAAGAAGGCTCCGTAGTTGAGGTCTTCGGCGGCCTTGGCGACGCGGAGCAGCGTCTCGTAGGTCGCTCCCTGCTGCGGTTCTGTGAAGACTCGAAGATCCATGCATCCATCATGCACCGGTCACATCAGCCGCCCCAGCTGGAACCGCTGCCACGGAGCGCGGCGGGAAAATTCCCGGGTCCGCCAGGGGCGTTCGCTATACGTTGGGGCGTGCGCGCCGACGACAGGCCGGGAGCAGTGATCCCCCGGCGCGCTCTCCCCCCGCTGTGGTTCACCGGCGCTCGGCGCAGGTGAGGTATGCACAGCTCAGAAGACGTTTCGAGGCAGATTCCAGTGTTCCTGACGATCAGTACCACCGGTACCCCGGAGCGCCCCGCCACCGACCTCGGCTTCCTGCTGCACAAGCATCCCGACAAGGCGCAGGCGTTCTCGACCTCCTACGGCACGGCGCACGTCCTCTACCCCGAGGCGTCCGTCGAGCGGTGCACGGCCGCACTGTTGCTGGAGGTCGACGCGGTGGCGCTGGTCCGGCGCGGCAAGGGCAAGGGCCGCGGCGGAGCCCCCGACGCCGCGCTCGCGCAGTACGTCAACGACCGCCCGTACGCCGCCTCGTCCCTGCTCGCCGTGGCGCTGAGCGCGGTGTTCTCCAGCGCGATGAAGGGCCAGTGCGCCGCGAGGCCGGACCTGCCGGCGCGGCCGCTGCCCCTCCGGATCGAGGTGCCCGCGCTTCCCGCCAGGGGCGGCGCCGACCTCGTACGCAAGCTGTTCGAGCCGCTCGGGTGGACGGTGGCGGTCGAGGCCGTGGCGCTGGACGCCGAGTTCCCCGAATGGGGCGACTCCCGCTACGTACGCCTGGAACTGGAGGCGTCGGGTCTGACCGTCGCCGAAGCCCTGCGCCACCTCTACGTCCTGCTTCCGGTGCTCGACGACGCCAAGCACTACTGGGTGTCGTCCGACGAGGTCGACAAGCTGCTGCGGGCGGGCGAGGGCTGGCTGTCGGACCACCCCGAGCAGAAGCTGATCGCCGACCGGTACCTCTCGCGCCGCTGGTCGCTGACGCGGGAGGCGATGGAGCGGCTGGAGCTCGTACGGCTCGCCGAGACCGACGACACCGAGGTCGAGGAGATCGACAACGCGGTCGACGAGGAGGCGGACACGGAGGAGAAGCCGATCCCGCTCGCTGTCCAGCGCCGGGACGCGATCCTCGCCGCGCTGCACGCGTCGGGCGCGGCCCGCGTGCTCGACCTCGGCTGCGGTCAGGGGCAGCTGGTGCAGGCGCTGCTCAAGGACGTCCGGTTCACCGAGATCGTCGGTGTCGATGTGTCGATACGCGCGCTCACCATCGCCTCGCGGCGGCTCAAGCTGGACCGGATGGGCGAGCGGCAGGCCGCGCGCGTGCGGCTCTTCCAGGGCTCGCTCGCGTACACCGACAACCGCCTCAAGGGGTACGACGCCGCCGTGCTCAGCGAGGTCGTCGAGCACCTCGACCTGCCCCGGCTGCCCGCCCTGGAGTACGCCGTCTTCGGCTCGGCCCGCCCCCGTACGGTCCTGGTGACGACGCCGAACGTCGAGTACAACGTCCGCTGGGAGACCCTCCCGGCCGGCCACTCCCGCCATGGCGACCACCGGTTCGAGTGGACCCGGGAGGAGTTCCGGACCTGGGCCCACCAGGTGGCGGGGCGGCACGGATACGAGGTGGAGTTCACGCCCGTCGGCCCCGACGACCCGGAGGTCGGTCCGCCGACCCAGATGGCCGTCTTCACCCTCGCCACCACCGCCACCCCGACCACCACGAAGGAGGAGAAGGCCGCATGACCGGCAACGACACCACCCAGGGGCGCACCCTGCCCGTCACCGACCTCTCCCTCGTCGTCCTGATCGGCGCGTCCGGCTCCGGCAAGTCCACCTTCGCCCGCCGGCACTTCAAGCCGACCGAGGTCATCTCCAGCGACTTCTGCCGCGGCCTGGTCGCCGACGACGAGAACGACCAGAGCGCCAGCGGCGACGCCTTCGACGTCCTCCACTACATCGCGGGCAAGCGGCTCGCGGGCGGCCGGCGCACCGTCGTGGACGCCACGAACGTCCAGCAGGAGAGCCGCCGCCAGCTGATCGAAATCGCCAAGAAGCACGACGTGCTGCCCATCGCGATCGTGCTCGACGTGCCGGAGGAGGTGTGCGCCGAACGCAACGCCTCCCGCACCGACCGCGCCGACATGCCGCGCCGTGTCATCCAGCGCCACATCCGCGAACTCCGCCGGTCCCTCAGGCACTTGGAGCGCGAGGGCTTCCGCAAGGTGCACGTCCTGCGCGGCGTGGTGGAGATCGAGAGCGCCGAGGTGCGGACGGAGAAGCGGTTCAACGACCTGACCCACCTCACCGGCCCCTTCGACATCATCGGCGACATCCACGGCTGCGCCTCGGAGCTGGAGACCCTGCTCGGCAAGCTCGGTTACGTCGACGGCGCGCACCCGGAGGGCCGGACGGCCGTCTTCGTCGGCGACCTCGTCGACCGCGGCCCGGACACGCCCGGAGTTCTGCGCCGCGTGATGTCCATGGTCGCGGCCGGCGACGCGCTGTGCGTGCCGGGCAACCACGAGAACAAGCTCGGCCGCTACCTCAAGGGCCGCAAGGTCCAGCACTCCCACGGACTGGCCGAGACCATCGAGCAGCTGGACGGCGAGAGCGAGGAGTTCCGCGCGCGGGTCCGGGAGTTCGTCGACGGGCTGGTCAGCCACTACGTCCTGGACGGCGGGCGGCTCGTCGTCTGCCACGCCGGACTGCCCGAGAAGTACCACGGCCGTACGTCGGGCCGGGTGCGCTCGCACGCGCTGTACGGCGACACGACCGGGGAGACGGACGAGTTCGGCCTGCCGGTGCGCTATCCATGGGCGGAGGACTACCGGGGCCGGGCGGCCGTCGTCTACGGTCACACCCCGGTCCCCACGGCCACCTGGCTGAACAACACCATCTGCCTCGACACCGGCGCCGTGTTCGGCGGCAAGCTCACCGCGCTGCGCTGGCCGGAGCGCGAGCTCGTCGACGTACCGGCCGAGCGGGTCTGGTACGAGCCGACGAAGCCGCTGGCCTCCGAGGCTCCCGGCGGACACGAGGGGCGGCCGCTCGACCTCGCCGACGTGCACGGGCGGCGGGTCGTCGAGACGCGGTACGCCGGGCGGGTGTCGGTACGGGAGGAGAACGCGGCGGCGGCCCTCGAGGTGATGAGCCGGTTCGCGGTCGACCCGCGCCTGCTGCCCTACCTTCCGCCGACGATGGCGCCCACGGCGACCTCCCAGGTGGAGGGCTACCTCGAACACCCCGCCGAGGCCTTCGCCCAGTACAAGGAGGACGGCGTCGCCCGCGTCGTGTGCGAGGAGAAGCACATGGGGTCGCGGGCGGTGGCGCTGGTCTGCCGGGATGCGGGGGTGGCGCGGGAGCGGTTCGGCGTCGCGGAGGGGCCCACGGGGGCGCTGTACACCCGTACCGGCCGGCCCTTCTTCGCCGACTCCGCCGTCACCGAGGAGATCCTCGGGCGACTGCGGGGCGCGGTGACGGCGGCCGGTCTGTGGGAGGAACTGCGTACGGACTGGCTGCTGCTCGACGCCGAGCTGATGCCGTGGTCGCTCAAGGCGTCCGGGTTGCTGCGCAGCCAGTACGCGGCGGTCGGCGCCGCGGCCGGGGCGGCGTTCCCCGGGGTGCTGGCCGCGCTCGAAGGGGCCGCGGAGCGTGGGGTCGACGCCCGGGAGCTGCTCGGCAAGCAGCGGGAGCGGGCCGCCGACGCGGCGGCGTTCACCGAGGCGTACCGGCGCTACTGCTGGCCGACGCAGGGGCTGGAGGGCGTGCGGCTCGCTCCCTTCCAGATCCTCGCCGTCCAGGGCCGCAGTCTCGCCGCGGTGCCGCACGACGAGCAGCTCGCGCTCATCGACCGGCTGGTCGAGCACGACGGGAGTGGGCTGCTGCAGACGACTCGGCGGTTGTTCGTGGACACCGGGGACGCGGAGTCCGTGCGGGGCGGGGTGGACTGGTGGCTGGAGATGACCGGGCGTGGGGGCGAGGGCATGGTCGTCAAGCCGGTCGGGGCGGTGGTGCGGAGCGGGCAGGGGCGTCTTGTCCAGCCCGGCATCAAGTGCCGGGGCCGTGAGTATCTGCGGATCATCTACGGTCCTGAGTACACGCGTCCTGAGAACCTCGCCCGGCTGCGGGGGCGTTTCCTGAACCACAAGCGGTCGCTTGCGCTGCGGGAGTACGCGCTCGGGCTGGAGGCGTTGGATCGGCTGGCGGAGGGGGAGCCGTTGTGGCGGGTGCATGAGGCGGTGTTCGGGGTGCTGGCGCTGGAGTCGGAGCCGGTGGACCCACGTCTGTAGCGTTCTTCGCCCCCGCCGCCCTTACCCGTCCCATCCCGAACCTGGGGGCTCCGCCCCCAGACCCCGGGGTGCCTTCTTCGGCTGCGGGTGTGTGGGGGCTGGGCGCGCAGTTCCCCGCGCCCCTAAAAGCCTGGGGTCGTCCGGCGTTTGTCAGCTCACCAGGCGCAGCCTCACCCCCGCCACCCCCACCCGTACCGTCTGTCCCCACACCAGCTCCACCGCGTCGCTCTCCATGCCGTCTCCGAAGGCGATGAGGCGGTCGGACTCGACGGTGAGGGAGAGGTGGGCGGAGGCGGTGAGGGAGCCGGCGACGAGGGACGTGCCGGTGGCCGGCGACGGCCAGGCCTCGCGGACGAACCAGAGAAGGCGTTCCTCCGCGGGGCCGGGCAGCGGCAGCTCACCGCCCCGCTCCTGCCACACCGAGCGGAGCCACCCGCTGGCGCCCGTCCCGGTACCCACCAGGACCCCGGAGGAGGCCTGGGGCTCGACGGCACCCCCGTACTCGTCGAGCCCCAGCCGATAGCGGGCCGTCTGATGGCTCGCGGTTCCGAGATAGATCTCGTTGAGGGCGACCAGCCGCTGCGTGTCGTCCGCGACCGCCTCGACCATGGTCAGCTCGTCGGCCCGGCCCCCGCGCGCCGAGGCGAGCAG
>LRTP01000902.1 GCA_001550305.1 Streptomyces diastatochromogenes | reverse complement strand
CGCCGAGGCGAGCAGCGCGGCCGCGTCGCGCGGCCGGTGCCGCACGAGCACCCCCGGGTTCCGTCCGGGGTCGGTGTCGATCCCCACCACCGGCTGTCCGGTCAGGTACTTGGCCACGTTCGCCACCAGCCCGTCCTGCCCGACAACGACCACCACGTCCTCCGGGGCGAAGAGGAAACGGTCCAAATCGCGCCGCTCGACCCGCGCCTGACGCCAGGTCAGCGGAACAGACGCGACCACCTCCGCCAGCGCCTCCCGCGCCCGCCGGTGCCGCTCGGCCACCTCCTCGATGTCGCGCCCCCGGGAGGAGAGGAAGAACGCCGCCTGCCCGTGCGTCCCGTGCCGGGCCACCAACTCCTCGTACTCCGTGGTGCGATGGACGAGGACGACCCGGGGCGCGAGGCTCACTGCTCCGGCCGCCCGACGGCCCCGTTGCCCAGCCGTGCGAGCAGGCCCGTCAGGACGTCCGGCGACACCGTCAGACTGTCGATGCGCGGCAGATTCTCCGCGAGCCGCGTGCCCGTCAGGGCGTGCAGGGTGGCGACGTCCACGTCTCCGTGGACCCGCAGCCAGGCGGCCTGCGCCGCGGCCCGCGCCTCGCCGACCTCCCGCGCGG
>LRTP01000901.1 GCA_001550305.1 Streptomyces diastatochromogenes | reverse complement strand
GGCGGAGGCCCCGTGACGGGCTGCCCGGGCTGCGGCAGCTCGGCGTCCGGCACCGCCTTCGCGCGGTCCACGGCGGCCTGCCACTGCTCCAGCTGGCGCCGCCCCATCCGGTGCCCGAACCCGTTCAGCGCGGCAAGCGCGTGCACGTTGGCCGGAAGGGAGAGCGCGGCCTCCACGATGGCCCCGTCCCCCAGCACCTTGCCCGGCGAGATGTCCCGGCGCTGGGCGATCCGGTCCCGGGCCTCCCACAGCTCACGCACGACCGCCATCTGCCGACGGCGGCGCACCTTGTGCATCCCGGACGTGCGGCGCCAGGGGTCCTTGCGCGGCGGCGCGGGCTCGGCCTGCGCGATCGCGTCGAACTCCTGTCGGGCCCAGTCCAGCTTGCCCTGCCGGTCGAGCTCCTTCTCCAGGGCGTCGCGCAGATCGACGAGCAGTTCCACGTCGAGCGCGGCGTAGCGCAGCCACGGCTCCGGGAGCGGGCGCGTGGACCAGTCGACCGCGGAGTGCCCCTTCTCCAGTACGAAGCCGAGCACGCTCTCGACCATCGCGCCCAGGCCCACTCGGGGGAACCCGGCCAGGCGTCCGGCCAGCTCGGTGTCGAAGAGCCGCGTCGGCACCATGCCTATCTCCCGCAGACACGGCAGGTCCTGGGTGGCGGCGTGCAGCACCCACTCGACGCCGGAGATGGCCTCGCCGAGCCCGGAGAGGTCGGGACAGGCGACGGGGTCGATCAGCGCGGTGCCCGCGCCCTCGCGGCGCAGCTGCACCAGATAGGCGCGCTGGCCGTATCGGTACCCGGACGCGCGTTCGGCGTCCACGGCCACGGGGCCGGAGCCGGCGGCGAAGGCCGCGATCACCTCGGCGAGCGAGGTCTCGTCGGCGACGACGGGCGGAATGCCCTCTCGGGGCTCAAGCAAAGGGATCGGCGCCGATTCGACGTCGTCCGGAGGGCCGCCTCCGGTGGTTCGCAGTGAGCTGTCTTCTGCGGTCTCTTGGGCGTCGGTCACCTGTCAAGGGTATCTGTGTATGGACTGCGCCCGCCGACGGAACGTTCCGTCGACGGGCGCAGGAGGGTCGTAAACCAGTCAGGTCGGTGAAAGTTCCGGTCCGGTGGGGGGTGTGCCCCTGTTTCAGTGGATGATCCCCGTCCGCAGGGCGACCGCCACCATCCCGGCGCGGTCGCCCGTGCCGAGCTTGCGGGCGATGCGGGCGAGGTGGCTCTTGACGGTCAGCGCGGACAGGCCCATGGAGACGCCGATGGCCTTGTTCGACTGGCCCTCGGCGACGAGCCGGAGCACCTCGACCTCTCGGCCGGAGAGCTCGCGATAGCCGCCCGGGTGGTTCGGGGCACCCGGGGGGCGGCGGTGCATACGGGCGGCGGCCGAACCGATGGGCGCGACACCGGGTCGGGTGGGGAGCCCGACGTTCGTACGGGTGCCGGTGACGACATAGCCCTTGACGCCGCCCGCGAGGGCGTTGCGCACGGCGCCGATGTCGTCGGCGGCGGAGAGGGCGAGGCCGTTGGGCCAGCCCGCGGCTCGGGTCTCGGACAGCAGGGTGAGCCCGCTGCCGTCGGGCAGGTGGACGTCGGCGACACAGATGTCGCGCGGGTTGCCGATTCGGGGACGGGCCTCCGCGACGGACGACGCCTCGATGACGTCGCGCACTCCGAGCGCCCAGAGGTGGCGGGTGACGGTGGATCGGACCCGTGGGTCGGCCACGACCACCATGGCGGTCGGCTTGTTCGGGCGGTAGGCGACCAGGCTTGCGGGCTGCTCGAGGAGAACGGACACCAGGCCTCCTGGGGGTGCGGGACGGGAACCGGCTGTGGGGATGAAGCCGGGGCGAACCGTGTTTTCAAGGTCACAGACGTCTTCGGCATCAAACCCGTCCGCCTTTAGAGAATGATCACGATTTGGTGAGTAACAATCCGTGCAATTCGGACACGCGATCGATCATCCGAAGATCGAACCGAGTCGTTCCATGTCACGACACGGCTGAAAGTGGCCGTATCGACAAAACCTCGGCAAGGAACTCGGCAAAGGGCGCGGCGTTCCGCGAGGTCGAAAAGGGCGCCCGTTCGACATGACACGGGCGCCCCGGAAGACGGAGAAGCGAAAGAAGGGCGTTCAGCGGGACTGCGGACCCCGGCGCTGCGGAAGGGTCACCACCGAGCCGTCGCCCGGCCCCGCCGGGGGCAGGCCCGCGATCTGACAGAGCAGATCGCACCAGGCGGCGAGGTGCGCGGCCGTGTCCGGTACGCCGCCCAGGCCCTCGCGGGGCGTCCAGGAGGCCCGGATCTCGATCTGGGACGCGGCGGGGCGCTCGGACAGCCCCCCGAAGTAGTGCGAGCTCGCCCGGGTGACGGTGCCGCTCGGTTCGCCGTACGACAGACCGCGGGCCTGCAACGCGCCGGTCAGCCACGACCAGGAGACGTCGGGGAGCAGTGGGTCGGCCGCCATCTCCGGCTCCAGCTCCGCGCGGACCAGCGTCACCAGCCGGAAGGAGCCCTGCCAGGCGTCGTGCCCCGCCGGGTCGTGCAGCAGAATGAGCCGGCCGTCCGCCAGGTCCTCGTCGTCGGCGACGACCGCTGCCTCCAGCGCGTACGCGTAGGGGGCCAGGCGCTGTGGTGGGCGCGTCGGGTCGATCTCGATCTCGGGCCGCAACCGCGCGGCCCTCAGTGCGTCGACGGCAGCCCGGAAGGGCGGCGGAGCCGTCTCCCTCGTATCCCGGTCCCCCTCCTTGGCATCGTCCATTTCGCCAGCGCCGTCCGACAGTCGTCCCTGAGCCGCAGCCATGCGGGGAAGATTAAGGGGAACGGAGCCCGCGCGCAGGGAGAGACACCCGTGCGCCGGACCACTGTCCGGATCGTGCCGCGCGAAAGCGCAGGCGGGAGCGGACCGCTCCGGGCGCCGGAGCCCGGGACTTGCGGGTCGGCGGGGCGTGCGAGACTTTCCGTCGTGAGTGCCAATGACCGCCCCGCCGCGGGCCAGCCGCCGACAGCCACGTACGAGTCCGCCTTCCTCAAGGCGTGCAGGCGCGAGCCCGTGCCGCACACGCCCGTGTGGTTCATGCGGCAGGCCGGTCGCTCGCTGCCCGAGTACCTCAAGGTGCGCGAGGGCATTCCCATGCTGGAGTCCTGCATGCGGCCGGAGCTGGTCGCCGAGATCACCCTCCAGCCGGTGCGCCGCCACAACGTGGACGCGGCGATCTACTTCAGCGACATCGTCGTCCCGCTGAAGGCCATCGGCATCGACCTCGACATCAAGCCGGGCGTCGGCCCGGTCGTCGAGAACCCGATCCGCACCCGCGCCGACCTGGCCCAGCTGCGCGACCTGACCCCCGAGGACGTCTGGTACGTCACCGAGGCGATCAAGCTTCTGACGGCCGAGCTCGGCGAGACCCCGCTCATCGGTTTCGCGGGCGCGCCTTTCACTCTCGCGAGTTACCTCGTGGAGGGCGGTCCGTCCAAGAACCACGAGCACACCAAGGCGCTCATGTACGGCGACCCGCAGCTGTGGGCCGACCTGCTCGACCGTCTCGCCGAGATCACCTCCGCCTTCCTGAAGGTGCAGATCGAGGCGGGCGCCAGCGCCGTCCAGCTCTTCGACTCCTGGGTCGGCGCCCTGGCACCCGCCGACTACCGGCGTTCGGTGATGCCCGCGTCCACCAAGGTCTTCGAGTCCGTGGCCGGGTACGGCGTGCCCCGCATCCACTTCGGCGTCGGCACCGGTGAGCTGCTCGGCCTGATGGGCGAGGCGGGCGCGGACGTCGTCGGCGTCGACTGGCGCGTCCCGCTCGACGAGGCCGCCCGCCGCGTCGGCCCCGGCAAGGCGCTCCAGGGCAACCTCGACCCCGCCGTCCTCTTCTCCACCACCGAGGCCGTGGAGGCCAAGACCCGCGAGGTGCTGGACGCCGCCGCCGGTCTCGAGGGCCACGTCTTCAACCTCGGCCACGGCGTCCCGCCGAACACCGACCCGGACGCGCTGACCCGCCTCGTGGAGCACGTCCACCAGCAGACCGCGCGCTGACCTCCTGCGGGGGATGTCCTACGGGGGACGACGCACGCCTCGACGCCACCCGCCTCACCAGCTGTGCCGCGCCTGTCTGCCGAACAGCAGGCTGCGCGGTTCCGGCGGTGGCGGGGTGCCCGGGCGCAGCGGCCAGGCCAGCAGCATCCCCACGAGGAAGCCGACCACGTGGGCCTCGTACGCCACGGTTCCGGCGGTGGAGACGCCGCCGCCGGACGAGTACACCGCCTGCAACGCGAACCAGAAGCCCAGTACCAGCCACGCGGGCAGTCGCAGCGGCAGGAAGACCAGGAACGGGACGAGCACCCAGACCCTGGCCCTCGGATAGAGCACCAGATAGGCGCCGAGGACTCCGGCGATCGCTCCGGAGGCGCCGATCAGCGGGTCGGCCGAGTCGGCGTTGAGGTACGCGAAGCCGTACGCGGCCGCGTAACCGCACGCCACGTAGAACACCGCGAACCGCACATGTCCGAGGCGGTCCTCGATGTTGTTGCCGAAGATCAGCAGAAAGAGCATGTTGCCGAGCAGATGCAGCCAGCTGCCGTGCAGGAACATCGCGGTGAGGACCGAGAGCGGCGGCGACTTTTCGTACGTCGGCGGCCCCACCAGACACCCGGGGCCGCCTGCCCCGACGCCGACGTCGCCGGTCGGGACCAGGCGGGGCAGTTGGTGGTGGACCAACTCCTGCGGCACCGCGGCGTAGTGCTCCAGGAACGCGTGCAGATGGCACAGCTGGGAGAGCCCGCTGTCACCCGCCACCGATCCCGCGAGGCCGGGCGTGTAGAGGAACACCAGAACATTGGCGGCGATCAGCGCGTACGTCACATAGGGCGTGCGGCGCACCGGGTTCACGTCATGGACGGGGATGACCACGAGGAACTAGTGCCCGGGATACGCCGGGTGAATCCGTGAACGGCCCCGCCCCCGCATCCGTATGTCTCCTCAACCGCCCGCGCCGCGACGAAGACGCGACGCGAGAGACGTGAGGACACAGGCGATGAACGACCGAGTTACTCCTCCGATGCATGCCCTGCCCGACGGCGAGGCGGAAATCGCCCTGGTGCTGCACCTCCCCTGGGAGGACGTCGCCGCGCTCGGCCAGGAGGCCGGACGGCTCGCGGCGCGCATGCAGCGGCCGGTGACCCTCGACGAGGCCGTCAGCCACCGACTGCGCTCCGCGCGGTCGGCC
>LRTP01000900.1 GCA_001550305.1 Streptomyces diastatochromogenes | reverse complement strand
AGCCGCCCACCACGCAGCCCGCGGCCGTCACCGCGTCGGCGTCGGTGTCCTCGCTTCCGGCGCGGCCGCCGGCCGAGCAGGCGCGGCAGGCGATAGACCGGATCAACGGGAACGCGGGGCACGAATCGGCGTAGAGGCGCCGTGGGGGGCTGCGGTCGGGCGTTGACCGCGGGTTGTCGTCGGCTGGTCGCGCCCACGCGGCGGAGCCGTCACAGCCCCGCGCCCCTACGGGGCGCTTCGCCGTACCGCCGTCACCGCCTTGCGCGCCGCCACCAGGATGGGGTCCCACACCGGTGAGAACGGGGGTGCGTAGCCCAGGTCCAGGGATGTCATCTGTTCCACCGTCATGCCCGCGGTCAGCGCCACCGCGGCGATGTCGACCCGCTTCGCCGCGCCTTCCCCGCCGACGATCTGCACGCCGAGCAGCCGCCCCGTGCGGCGCTCGGCGAGCATCTTCACCGTCATGAGGTCCGCGTCCGGGTAGTAGCCCGCGCGGCTGGTCGACTCGATGGTGACGGCCTCGAACCGCAGGCCCGCCCGGTGCGCGTCCTTCTCGCGCAGCCCGGTGCGGGCGATCTCCAGATCGCAGACCTTGCTCACGGCCGTACCGACGACACCGGGGAAGGTCGCGTACCCGCCGCCCACGTTGGAGCCGATGACCTGCCCGTGCTTGTTGGCGTGCGTGCCCAGCGCGATGTGCCGTTCGCGTCCCGAGATCAGGTCGAGCACCTCGACGCAGTCGCCGCCGGCCCAGATGTTCTCGTGCCCGCGCACCCGCATCGCCAGGTCGGTGAGCAGCCCGCCGTGCTCGCCGAGGGGGAGTCCTGCGGCCCGTGCGAGCGTGGTCTCGGGGCGTACGCCGATGCCGAGCACGACCACGTCCGCCGGGTACTCCGCGTCCTCGGTGGCCACCGCGCGGACCCGGCCCGCGTCCCCGGTGAGGAGTTTGGTGATCTCGGCGTCGTTGACCATGGTGACGCCGAGGTTCTCCATGGCCGTGTGCACCAGGCGGCCCATGTCGGGGTCGAGGGTGGACATCGGCTCCTTGCCGCGGTTGACGACCGTCACCTCGTACCCGCGGTTGATGAGCGCCTCGGCCATCTCCACGCCGATGTAGCCCGCGCCGACGACCACCGCGCGACGCCCCTCGGTCGTCGCCAGTGTGTCCAGGAGGGCCTGGCCGTCGTCCAGGGTCTGCACGCCGTGCACGCCCGGAGCGTCGACGCCCGGCAGGTCGGGGCGGATGGGACGGGCACCGGTCGCGATCACGAGTTTGTCGTACGAGGTCCACTCCTCGGCCCCGGTCTCGAGGTCGAGCGAGCGGACGCGGCCCCCGGCGACATCGATCTCCGTGACCTCGGTGCGCATCCGCAGGTCGATCGCGCGCTCCCGGTGTTCCGCCGGGCTCCGGGCGATCAGCCGGTCCCGCTCGGGGACGTCGCCGCCCACCCAGTACGGGATGCCGCAGGCCGAGTAGGAGCTGAAGTGACCGCGTTCGAACGCCACGATCTCCAGCTCGTCGGGCCCGCGCATCCGGCGTGCCTGTGACGCGGCGGACATGCCCGCCGCGTCACCCCCGATCACGACCAGTCGCTCCGTACGGCTCATGCTCATGCGAACACGCTACGGGGACCGGGCATTTCAGTCCTCGTCGCCACCCTCTTCGCGCACCGGCGGTGCCACCGGCAGCGAACCCGTGCCCGCGGGAGCCGCTGCGGCCCCGGGCCGGCGCGG
>LRTP01000899.1 GCA_001550305.1 Streptomyces diastatochromogenes | reverse complement strand
GGCCCCGGGCCGGCGCGGCTGCCCCGTGCGGGCGAGCCGCAGCCACAGCGCCAGGAGGAGCCCGGCGCTCAGCAGGAACGGGAGCACTACGCCGAACATCACGGCGATCCAGCGCAGCATCGTGACGAACGCGTCCCAGCCGCCCGTCAGCGCGTCCACGAAGCCCGGCGTGCCGGACTTCTTCGCGGCTTGCTTCAGCGGGGTCTCGGAGAGGGAGAGCGTGATGGTGGCCAGGCTGGTGCGGTCCTTCAGGGACGCCTGCTGGGCGAGCAGGGCGTCGAGGTCCGACTCGCGGGTGCTCAACTCGCCTTCCAGGGCGACCACATCGCTGAGCTTGGTGGCCTGGTCCATCAGCTCGCGGACCCGCGCCACGCTGACGCGCTGCGACTTGACGCGGCTCTCCACGTCGACGACCTGGTCGGTGACGTCCTCCGCCTTCGCCGTCCGCTCGACGACCTTCCCGGTGCCCTCCAGGGAGGAGAGCACCGCGTCGTAGTGGTCGGTGGGCACACGCAGTACGGCTCGGGTGCGCTCGCGGCCCCCGCCGTCCCGGGTGGTCGTCTCGTCGCCGACGTAGCCACCCGCGTCGACGGCCGCGGTGCGGGCGGAGTCCAGTGCCTTGGGTACGTCCTTGACCTGCAGGGTCAGCGAGGCGGTGCGGATGATGTGGCTGCCGGCCGGCACGGATGTGCCGGTGGCCTTGGACGGGTGGGTGGACTTTGCGCCGCCCGCGCCCGAGGCGACACTGTCCGCCGCGCCCGGGCGGGCGTTCCCGGCGCCCGGCGCGGCCGCCTTGTCGGCGCTGGAGGCGGAGCCACCGTCGGCGGCGCCGCAGCCCGTCACCGCGAGGGCGGCGGCGAGGACCATCCCGGCGAGAACCGGGCCCGTTCGTGCGGAACGTCGTGTGTGCATGTGGGCGTACCCCCGTGGCTGGTGACTGCTGACCTTCCTTCGACGCCGGGGCCGGGCGCGACGTTTGCCGGATCCGATCCCGATGCGGTCACGGTCGGGACTCGCGCGGGGCACCGCCGTACCGGACGACGGCTCCGGGTCCCGGCGGGCCCGCCGACGGGGTCTGAGAAGGTGGAGCCATGCGCGCACAGGACAGTCGTACGGGTACGGGACAGGTCGTCGTCATCGGGGGCGGCATCGCCGGTCTGGCCGCCGCCCACCGCCTGCTGGACCGCGGCGCGCGGGTGACCGTCCTGGAGGCGTCGGACCGCGTCGGCGGCAAGCTCCTGCCCGGCGAGATCGCGGGAGCACGGGTCGACCTCGGCGCCGAGTCGATGCTCGCCCGCCGCCCGGAAGCGGTCGCGCTCGCCCGCGAGGTGGGCCTCGCCGACCGGCTCCAGCCGCCCGCCACCGCGACCGCCTCCCTGTGGACGCGCGGCGCGCTGCGCCCCATGCCCAAGGGCCACGTCATGGGCGTGCCCGGCACGGCCGCCGCCCTCTCCGGAGTCCTCTCCGACGAGGGCCTGGCCCGCATCGAGCGCGACGCCGAGCTGCCCCGCACGGAGGTCGGCGACGACGTGGCCGTGGGGGAGTACGTGGCGGCACGCCTCGGCCGCGAGGTCGTCGACCGCCTGGTCGAGCCCCTCCTGGGCGGCGTCTACGCGGGCGACGCGTACCGCATCTCGATGCGGCTGGCCGTCCCCCAGCTGTTCGCCGCCCTCCGCACCCATGTCTCCCTGACCGAGGCGGTCCGTGAGATCCAGGCGAAGGCGGCCGCGGCCCAGCAGACCGGACCGGTGTTCATGGGCATCGAGGGCGGAGTGGGCCAACTCCCGCTCGCGGTCGCGCGGTCGGTGCGCGAGCGGGGCGGCGAGATCCTCACCGGCGCCACGGTGACGGAGCTGCGCCGCGCCGGGGACGGCGGCTGGC
>LRTP01000090.1 GCA_001550305.1 Streptomyces diastatochromogenes | reverse complement strand
GAGGGCCGCCGCGGCCACCCGCAGCGCGATCAGCTGGTCGGGCTCGGTGGCCGGGACCGCGGCCGGCATGATCCCGAACTCGGTGACGTCCACCTCGGCCAGCTCGTCCACGAAACCGCCGCGCCGGCAGTAGACCCGGTCGGCGCGGGCCTCGGCGCCGGGCGCGTAGTACTCCTCGGCGTCCCAGCGGCCGGGCGGCACCTCGGTGATGGCGTCGACACCGGAGACCAGGTTGTGCCAGTACGTGGCGAGGTCGGGGGCGCCCGGGAAGAGCACCGACATGCCGACGATGGCGATGGGTTCGGCGCGGGGGCCGGTCACCTCGGTCACCAGCCCGACGCGGTGTAGACGACGGCGGTGTCGCCCTCGGGTCCCCAGGCCAGCTCGCGCAGCAGGCTCATGGTGCCCTCGTCGGGGTCGATGAGCTGGATACCGCGGCCCGCGTAGTGCCGCATCAGCTCAGGGGTGACCATGCCGTGGTTGCCGTCGCCGGTCGGCGCCCACGGACCCCAGTGGACGGTCAGTCCGCGGCGGCCGGTACCGGAGCCCGCCCAGCGGGCGCCGAGGGTCTCCAGGGCGTCGTTGGCGGCGGCGTAGTCGGACTGACCGCGGTTGCCGAGGGCCGCGGCGATGCTGCCGAACAGCACGGCGAACCGGGGGCCTTCCCCGTCCGGCAACTCGCCCAGCGCGGACAGCAGTTCGCGCGCCCCGTCGACCTTCGTACGGAACACCCGGTCGTAGGACCGCGGTCTCTTCTCGGCGATCAGCTTGTCCTCGATCACGCCCGCCGCGTACACGACGCCGTCGATCCCCCCGTGCTCGGCGTGGATCTCCTTCACCGCCCGGCGCACGGCGTCGCCGTCCAGCGCGTCCACGGTGCGGTAGCGGACCTCGGAGCCGAGCGCGGCGAGTGTGCGCAGGGTGGCGCGCACCTCGCGTTCGGCCTGGATCCGGCCGATCGCCCGCTCGATCTCGGCGGGGACGCGCAGCCCGCCCGCGATGAGCGCGCTCCGCAGTTCACCGGCGGTGCCCGCGGCGGCGAGCGCGGGGTCCTCCGCGCCCTCGGGCAGGGCGGTGCGGCCGAACAGTTCGATCCGGCAGCGGCTCGCGGCGGCCAGGGTCGCGGCGAACCGTGCGGTGATCCCCCGGGCGCCGCCCACCAGCAGGACGACCGAGTCGGCGTCCAGGCC
>LRTP01000009.1 GCA_001550305.1 Streptomyces diastatochromogenes | reverse complement strand
CGTCGGCCTCGCCCGGGGCGGCGTGCTCCCCGGGCGGACACTCCGCGCAGCCCGCGGACCTGCGCCGGGCCGCCGGCCTGATCGGAGCCCCGGTGGCACGGCTACGCACCGACGCCGCCGCCAACGTACGCGGAGGTGCGGCGCTCCTCGCGGAGACACAACGGCAGCTCGGCAAGCCGCTCAGCGCCAACCCGGCGGACTGGTGGGAGGCGGTGGCACGCTTCCCGGGGACGGGCGACACCGCGTCGGCGGCGGAGTACGCGAACAACGTCTTCGCGTTGATCCGCAAGGGCGCGCACCGCACCACCGACTCCGGCCAGCAGGTCACCCTCCCCGCCAGCCCGGGCGTACATCCCCGCACCCCTCACCCCCAGGCGGCACGGCGGCCCAAGGAGGTCGAGTGTCCCGCGGCGCTGACCTGCGACTGGCTCGCCGCGCCGTACGTCGAATACAACGACAACGGCGACTACGGCAATCACGACCTGGCCGACCGGCCCAGGGACCAGAAGATCGAGTACATCGTCATCCACGACACGGAGGCGGACCTGCCGTCCATGCGTCAGACCGTGCAGGATCCGACGGAGGCGTCCTGGCACTACTCGATCCGCTCCAAGGACGGCCACGTCACCCAGCACATCAGGACCAAGGACGTGGCCTGGCACTCCGGGAACCAGTTCGTGAACGCCCGTTCGATCGGCATCGAGCACGAGGGGTTCCTCAGACAGCCCGACGCCTGGTACACGGAACAGATGTACCAGTCCTCGGCCAAACTGGTGCGTTACCTGGCGAAGAAGTACGACATCCCGCTCGACCGGCAGCACATCTTCGGGCATGACAACGTGGCGTCGCCGACCACCTCGAGCATCCCCGACATGCACGACGACCCCGGCCCCTTCTGGGACTGGCGGCACTACTTCGATCTCCTCGGCGCGCCCCTGCGTGCCACGGCCGGGCCCGACAGCGACCTGGTGACCGTGCTGCCGGACTTCACCACCCACAAGCCGCTGTTCACGGGGTGCACCAAGAGCGGTGTGAAGTGCGCGCCGCACGGCTCCAGCGCCGTCCGCCTGTACACCCAGCCGGACGAGCACGCGCCACTGATCCAGGACCCGGGCCGGCGCCCCGACGGCGAGGACTCCACCAAGGACGTCAACGACCTGGGGTCGCGGGTCTCCGCCGGCCAGACCTACGCGGTCGCCGGACGCAGTGGCGACTGGACGGCGATCTGGTACCTGGGCCACAAGGCGTGGTTCAAGAACCCGAAGAACCATCCGACGGCCGTCGGAGCGAGCGGCCGGTTCGTGACTCCGAAGGAGGGCCTGAGTGAGATCCCGGTGTTCGGACGCGCCCTCCCGGAGGAGGAGGCCTACCCGGAGGGAGTGGAACAGCAGTCCGATTCCCCTCTCCCCTACAGCCTCCTCGCGGGTCAGCGGTACGTGGCACAGTCCCGGCCCGTCGGTTCCTACATCGACAGGTCGACCTTCAGCGACACACCGAGCCTGGTGGTGACGGGGCGCGAGGAGTACTACGAGATCCAGTTCGGCCACCGGATCGCCTACGTCCGCGCGAGCGACGTGGACCTGGTGCGTGTACCCGGCAAGGAGAAGGCGCCGTCGGGACACGCGGCGCCCCCTGCTGGGCAATAACGGGGTCCCTGCCTGAGCCGGAGGCGCCCACGCGACCGCGTGGGCGCCTCCGGCTCAGGCATGTATGGGGAGCCG
>LRTP01000898.1 GCA_001550305.1 Streptomyces diastatochromogenes | reverse complement strand
CGCGGGCCCGGCCGCCGCCCTGCTGAGGGCCGAGGCGCCCGCGGCGGCCACCGAGCTGGCCGGTGTCGAGTACGCCTCCATGGCGCTGGTGACGCTGGCCTACCGGCGCGCGGACATCACCCTCCCCGAAGGGAGCGGTTTCCTGGTGCCACCGGTGGACGGCCACACCATCAAGGCATCCACCTTCGCCTCCCGGAAGTGGGGCTGGATCGCCGAGGAGAACCCCGACCTGCTCGTCCTGCGCACCTCCGTCGGGCGGTACGGCGAGACGGAGGTGCTGGGCCGCGACGACGCCGACCTCGTGGACGTCTCCCGGCACGACCTGCGGGAGGCCACCGGCCTGGCCGCCGAGCCCGTGGCGACCCGGGTGACCCGGTGGGACGACGGCCTGCCGCAGTACCCGGTCGGGCACCACACGCGCGTGGCCCGCGTCCGCGAGCACGTGGCCGAGCTCCCGGGGCTCGCCGTCTGCGGCGCGGCGTACGACGGGGTCGGCATCCCCGCGTGTGTCGCGAGCGCGTACGCCGCCGTGGACCAGCTCGGCGGCGACCGCGCCGGACTGGAGGCGCTGAGGGTGAACCCGGTGCAGAGCCTGCACGGCGGAGCGGGAGAATAGCCTCATGAGTGACGACGCCCCCACCACCGAGTCCGGCAGGGTCCCGAACAAGGGCAAGCTGGCCAAGGACCTCAACGAGGTCATCCGCTACACCCTGTGGTCCGTGTTCAAGCTGAAGGACGTGCTGCCCGAGGACCGCGCCGGCTTCGCCGACGAGGTCCAGGAGCTCTTCGACCAGCTCGCCGCGAAGGACGTCACCGTCCGCGGGACGTACGACGTGTCGGGGCTGCGCGCCGACGCCGACCTGATGATCTGGTGGCACGCCGAGACCAGCGACCAGCTCCAGGAGGCGTACAACCTCTTCCGCCGCACCAGGCTGGGTCGCGCCCTGGAGCCGGTCTGGTCGAACATGGCGCTGCACCGCCCCGCCGAGTTCAACCGCTCGCACATCCCGGCGTTCCTCGCCGACGAGACGCCGCGCAACTATGTGAGCGTCTACCCCTTCGTGCGCTCCTACGACTGGTACCTGCTGCCCGACGAGGACCGCCGCCGCATGCTCGCCGACCACGGCAAGATGGCCCGCGGCTACCCGGACGTGCGCGCCAACACGGTCGCCTCGTTCTCCCTCGGCGACTACGAGTGGATGCTCGCGTTCGAGGCCGACGAGCTGTACCGCATCGTCGACCTCATGCGCCACCTGCGCGCCTCCGAGGCCCGCATGCACGTCCGCGAGGAGGTCCCGTTCTACACCGGCCGCCGTAAGTCCGTGGCCGAGCTGGTTGCCGGGCTCGCCTGATCAGGGAGCCTGGCGGGTCGTCTTCGCGTCCTCACGGGCCTGTGCGTCGTGCCGGGCGGTCTTGTCACCGTCCGGCGCCGCCGGCTCCGGCTCCGCGTGCGGGGCGCACGCCGCGCGCCGCTCCGGGAGGCGGCCCTCCAGGAGGTACGCGTCCAGGTAGCCGTTGACGCAGTGGTTGGGGCCGCCCGCGATCCCGTGCGTCCCGGCGCCGCTCTCGGTCACCAGGACCGAGCCGGACAGCCGCCGCTGGAGCTCCACCGCCCCCTCGTAGGGCGTCGCCGCGTCCCGCTCGGCCGCCAGGATCAGGACCGGCGCCAGCGCCCCGGGCAGCGTCCGCACATCGAGGGGCTTCTGCCGCGGCACCGGCCAGTAGGCGCACGGCAGGTTCATCCACACGTTGTCCCAGGTCTCGAACGGTGCCACGCGCGCGAGCCGGGTGTTGTCCCGGTCCCAGGTACGCCAGTCCGTCGGCCAGGACGCGTCGTTGCACTCCACGGCCGTGTACACCGCGTTGCCGTTCTCCGCCTCGGCCGACGCCTCCGGATGCGGCCCGGCCTGCTCGATCAGCGGCTTCGGGTCGCCCTTCAGATAGGCGGACAGCGCCAGGGCGCGCTGCGGCCAGTAGTCGTCGAAGTACCCCGCCGCCAGGAACGCGCCCTGCAACTGACGCGGCCCCACCTTGCCGCCCGCGGGCGCCGCGGCGAGCCGTGCCCGCGCCTTCTCGTAGTTGTGCAGCACCGCTTCGGGCGTGGTGCCGAGCGCGTACTCCTTGTCGTGCCTGGCGATCCACGCGCGGAAGTCCGCCCAACGGGCCTCGAACGCGACCGACTGGTCGAGGTTGTTCCGGTACCAGATCTGCCGGGGGGCGGGGTTCACCGCCGAGTCGAACACCATCCGGCGTACGTGCGAGGGGAAGAGCGTCGCGTACAGAGCGCCGAAGTACGTGCCGTACGACGCCCCCATGAACGTCAGCTTCCGCTCGCCCAGCGCGGCGCGCAGCACATCGAGGTCGCGGGCGTTGTTGAGCGAGGTGTAGTGACGGATGCCCTGCCCGGAGCGCTTGAGGCAGCCGCGGGCGTACGCCTGTGCCTCCGCGATGCGCTCCTTCTTGTACGTCTCCGAGGGGTTCGTCGGCGACTGCCCGGGCCCCTTCAGGAAGCGCTTCGGGTCCTCGCAGGACAACGGGGCCGAGCGGTCCACGCCGCGCGGGGCGTAGCCCACGAGGTCGTACGCGGCCGCGATGCGTTTCCACTCGGGGAGGAAGCCGATCAGGGGGAAGTACATGCCGGACGCGCCCGGACCGCCCGGGTTGTACACGAGGGAGCCCTGACGCGGCACCTTGTGCTTGGAGTTGCGCAGGTCCTTGCCGGTGGCGCCGGCGCGGCTGACGGTCAGTTTGATCTTCTTGCCGTCCGGTTGCGCGTAGTCCAGCGGCACGGTGACCGTGCCGCAGCGCATCGCGACCGGGAAGTCGTCCCCCTTGGGGCACGCGCCCCAGTGGATGCCGGCCTTCGCGGCACGGGCGGCGGCGACCACGGTGCCGCGCGCCTCGAGGGCGGCCG
>LRTP01000897.1 GCA_001550305.1 Streptomyces diastatochromogenes | reverse complement strand
GGCTCCCGGCTGCCCCGGGGATGCCGCTCGCAGGGGCGGCGGCCGCACCGGAGTGCGGGCCCGCCGGGGTTTCGGACGGCCTCACGACCCGTGCCCGCGCCTTCGTCAGGGTGACTCTGATCGCCCCGAGCTCCCTCTCCAGTTCGCCCGGGTCCGGGAAGTTCTCGTCGCGCTCCAGGAGGACCCCCGGTGGGGTCACGCGGGAGGCGAGGTCGGCCAGGATGTCGAGGACCTGCCGGGGGACGGGGTGGGCATGGCTGTCGTGCCAGACGCCGTCCCGTTCGAAGCCGCCGGCGACGTGGACGTAGGCGATGGCCTCGACGGGGAGTTCGTCGAGGGCCTTCGAAGGGTCCTCGGCCCGGTTGACGTGGTTCGTGTGGAGGTTGGCCACGTCGATGAGGAGGCGTACGCCGGTGCGGTCCACCAGGTCGTACAGGAACTGCCCCTCGGTCATCTCCTCGCCGGGCCAGGAGATCAGCGCGGCGATGTTCTCGACCGCGAGCGGGACGGGAAGGGCCTCCTGCGCGATACGGACGTTCTCGCACAGCACGTCGAGGGCGTCCCGGGTGCGGGGGACCGGCAGCAGGTGCCCGGCCTCCAGGGAGGGCGACGCGGTGAGCGCGCCCCCGGCCCGTACGAACGCGATGTGCTCCGTGACGAGCGGCGAGCCCAGCGCCTCGGCCCGCTCCGCGAGGGCGGTGAGCCGGGACTCCTCGGGCCGGTCCGCGCCGCCGAGGCCGAGCGAGACCCCGTGCGGCACCACCGTGACGCCCCGCTCGCGCAGCCGCAGCAGCGACTCGGGAAGATGCCCGGGGCACAGGTTCTCCGCCACGGCCTCGACCCAGTCGATGCCGGGCATGCGCTCCACGGCCTCGGCGATCTCCGGCCGCCACCCGATGCCCGTCCCCAGCCGCCTCGGCTGTGTCATGTCGCCTCCTCCGTCACCGCTCGAACCCTGGCTGCTACGACCCCGGCCGCTGTCTCCTCACGACGGACCCCTGTTCCGGCGTGACGGAGTCATGGCCCCGGGAAGCGGGGCCGAACCCAAGTCGCCGGACGTTCAGAGCAACATTTGAGGTTCCGCCGGCGTCCCGAGGCGGCCCACCGGCTACCGCAGTACCTTGTCCGGATCCGAGGGCTCCGGCCGGGCGGTGTTGACCTGCCCCGGCGGCGCGGGCGACGGACTCGACGTGACGACGACGCCGTCGGCGGGCTGCACCGGCGGCGCGGAGGG
>LRTP01000896.1 GCA_001550305.1 Streptomyces diastatochromogenes | reverse complement strand
AAGTCGGCGCCCGGCGGCGGGATTCCGGTCGTTTCGACGGCACCGGAGCCCGCGCCCGGGAAGGCCACGCTCGGCATCGAGGCGGTCGACGCCCCCCATGGCGGGGGCGCGCTCGTCGTCGGTGTGCACGTCTCCGGCTCCGGCTACACGGCGGGCCTGGTCCGCGGTGACACCCTGATCGCCTTCGCCGGGGCACGGCTCGGCTCGGCCGCCGACCTCGCGCGGGCGGTCTCGACCGCGGCCCCTGGGACGAGGGTCACGCTCGACGTGCGCCACGCGAACGGCAACCAGCAGCAACTGTCCACGGTCCCGCGCATCGTGACCTGACGCCGACGAGTCGGTCAGGCGGTCCTGAAGTGGCTGGTGAGCCGCCCGTCGTCGGCCAGTACATGAAACGCGAAGCCAGGGGGTGCGTCCCGGTCGGCGGCCCCCTCGCCCTCCCAGGGCAGCCGCAATGTCCAGGTCACCCCGGGACCGACGACGAGCGGCCGCCCGGCGAAGGCGGTCGCGGCGGGCGTGTGCGCGTGCCCGGTGATCAGCCCGACGACCTCGGGCCTGCGCTCCAACAGCGCGGCCAGGGAAGCCGGCCGGCGCAGTTGGTAGGCGTCCGGGAGGGGATGGTGCAGTGCCACCGGCGGATGGTGGAAGGCGAGCAACGCCGGGACGGTGCCGTCGAGTTCGTCGAGCGTCGTCCCGATCCAGGCGTACGTCTCCTCGTCCAGCTCCCCTTCGTCCTGGCCCGGGATGCTGGAGTCGCACATCAGGACGGCGGCGTCGTCGAAGACGTGGACGCTGTTGACCGGCCCCTCGGACGCGGGCTGCCCGAGCAGGGCCTTGCGGTAGGGCGCTCGGCTGTCGTGGTTGCCCGGGCAGGTGAGTACGGGGAAGGGGGGCTCCCCGTCGCGCAGCCCGAGCAGACGGGCCGCCTCCTCGTACTCCGCCTCCGTGCCGTGGTCCGCGATGTCGCCGGTCACCAGCAGGGCGTCCACCCGCCCCGGCAGCTCCCACAGCCGCTCCCGCACCCGCTCGGCCCGCTCCGTCGCGCGCCGGGTGCCGTCGAGATGCAGATCGCTGATGTGTGCCAGTACGAGCATGGCCTGAGGCCTCCCCCTGGAAGTTAATGGAACATCCGCATCAAACCATTAGCGCTAATGGACTGGCAACGATCAACCGTTAGTTGAGCTCTCGGATCGACGCCACGGCCGCAACCGGCTCGCGTCCGCATCGGCGAACGGGCAGGATGCTGCCCGTAGCCCCTGGGGAAACTCCGGACAGACGGAGGCATGGATGACCGGCACGCCCGCGCCCTTCACCGCCGGTGACCCCGCGCCCTTCACCGCCGGTGACCCCGCGCCCTTCACCGCGGGTGACTACGGGGCCCGTATGCGGCGCGCGGCCGAGGCCGCCGTGGACGCGGGACTCGACGGCGTCCTGATCGCTCCCGGGCCCGATCTGGTGTGGCTGACCGGCTACCGGCCCGTGGAGACCGAACGCCTCACCCTGCTGGTGCTCAGGGCCGGGCAGGACCCCGTGCTGGTCGTGCCGACCCTGGAGGCCCCGGACGCGGCAGCGGCGGCCCCCATGCTGACCCTGCGCGACTGGGCCGACGGCAAGGACCCGTACGAGGCGGCCGCGTCCCTGGTCGGGAGCGAGGGCCGCTTCGGCGTCAGCGACAACTCCTGGGCCCTGCATCTGCTCGGCCTCCAGCGGCGGCTGCCGGACACGCGGTACGTGGCACTCACCGAAGCCCTGCCGATGTTGCGGGCGGTCAAGGACGCGGCGGAGGTGGCGCGGTTGGCGGAGGCCGGGGCGGCCGCGGACGCCGCGTACGAGGAGATCCGGAAGGTGCCCTTCGCGGGGCGCAGGGAGGCGGACGTCGCCGCCGACCTCGCCGAGCTGCTGCGGCATTTCGGGCACTCCCAGGTCGACTTCACCATCGTCGCCTCGGGCCCGAACGGCGCCAACCCGCACCATGAGGCGGGCGAGCGCGTCATCGAGCGCGGCGACATGGTCGTCCTCGACTTCGGCGGTCTCAAGCACGGCTACGGCTCCGACACCTCCCGCACGGTCCACGTCGGCGAGCCGGACCTCGAGGAGCGCCGGGTGCACGACGTCGTGCGCGCCGCCCAGGAGGCGGGTGTCGCGGCGGTCCGGCCGGGGGCCGCCTGCCAGGACGTCGACCGGGCGGCCCGCGCCGTCATCACCGAGGCGGGATACGGCGAGTTCTTCATCCACCGCACCGGGCACGGCATCGGCGTCACCACCCACGAACCGCCGTACATGATCGAGGGCGAGGAACTGCCCCTCGTGCCCGGGATGTGCTTCTCCGTGGAGCCCGGCATCTATCTGCCCGGCCGCTTCGGGGTACGCATCGAGGACATCGTCACGGTGACCGAGGAGGGCGGATGGCGCCTCAACACCACGTCCCGCGAGATGGCGATCGTCGACTGACCGGTCACCAGGAGTACTCCCCAGGGCCTCCCGGCAGTCCAAGGCCCCCGACGGCAACGGCGCGACCATGACCCAGGCACCGACACCGACCGCGGACACCGTCCGCCGACTGGTCCGTTCGCTGCTCGCCGACAGCCAGGTGGCGGGCGCGGGACCCGACGTCCGGCCCGTCACCGAGGGCGGTGAACACTCCACCTGGTGGGTCGGCACCCGTCATGTGCTGCGGCTCGCCCCGGACCGCGAGACCGCCGTGCGCCGGCGGCGCGAGCTG
>LRTP01000895.1 GCA_001550305.1 Streptomyces diastatochromogenes | reverse complement strand
TCGCCGCCGCCGACGAGTTCGACCCCGGACGCCTCGCCCAGCTCACCCAGCCCGCCGCCGGCCAGCTGGCCGCGCAGACCGCGGCCGCCGTCCTCGTCCACCACGACCTCAAGGGTGAACACCTGGTGGTGAGCGCCGACGGGCGGGTGCGCGGCGTCCTCGGCTGGGCCGACGCGGTCCTCGGGGACCCCGCCGAGGACATCGCCGGGCTCGCGATCGCCGTCGGAGCCCCCGCCGCCGTACGCGCCGCCACCCTCGCCGACTACGGGGCCCGCCCCTGTCTGCGCGGCCTGTGGCTGTCCCGCTGCGACACGGTGATCCGCCTCGCCGAGCGCCTGCGGGGCCGCGGCGGAGGCCCGCTCCCGCTGCTGCGGACCCAACTGGGACGCGCCTGGGAGCCGATCCTCCTCGAACGGGTCACGGAACTGCCGGGCGACGGCTGAGCCCGGCCGCGCGAAGCCGCCAGGCGCTCACGCCTGCGTCAGCACCACACACGACTCGCCGGGCACGCTCAACACCCCGTTCGCGTCCGGCGCCTCGACCGGTTCCCAGGCGGCCAGCACACGCGCGTGGCGCAGCCCCAGCGGGATCGCGGCGGCCTCCTTGTCGAGGTTCACGGCCACCCGTACGTCCCCGCGCCGCAAGGCCAGCCAGCGGGCCTGGTCGTCGTAGGCGACCTTGACGGCGGCGAGGTCGGGGTCCGCGAGGTCGGGCTGATGCCGGCGCAGGGCGATCAGGTCGCGGTACCAGGCCAGCACACGCGCGTGGAGTGCCTTTTCGGGTTCCGACCAGTCCAGGCAGGAGCGGTCGCGGGTCGCCGGGTCCTGCGGGTCGGGGACGTCCTCCTCGGCCCAGCCGTGGGCCGCGAACTCCCGCCGCCTGCCCCGCCGTACGGCCTGTGCGAGCTCGGGATCGGTGTGGTCGGTGAAGAACTGCCACGGGGTGCCCGCCGCCCACTCCTCGCCCATGAACAGCATCGGGGTGAAGGGCCCGGTGAGCGTCAGCGCGGCCGCGCAGGCCAGCAGCCCGGGGGAGAGGGACGCCGACAGTCGGTCGCCCTGGGCACGGTTGCCGATCTGGTCGTGGGTCTGGGAGTAGCCGAGCAGCCGGTGCGCCGAGACGCGCGTACGCTCCAGGGGGCGGCCGTGGCGGCGGCCGCGGAAGCTCGAGTACGTACCGTCGTGGAAGAAGCCGGATGTCAGCGTCTTCGCGAGCGCCGCGAACGGGGACCGCGCGAAGTCCGCGTAGTAGGCCTGCCCCTCACCGGTCAGCGCGGTGTGCAGCGCGTGGTGGAAGTCGTCGTTCCACTGCGCGTGCAGTCCCAGACCGCCCTCCGCGCGCGCGGTGACGAGCCGCGGGTCGTTCAGATCCGACTCCGCGATCAGGAACAGCGGCCGGCCCAGGTCGTCGGCGAGGGCGTCCACGGCCGTCGACAACTCCTCCAGGAAGTGCATCGCGCGTGTGTCCCGCAACGCGTGCACCGCGTCCAGTCGCAGCCCGTCCAGCCGGAAGTCCCGCAGCCAGGCCAGGGCGCTGTCGACGAGATACGCGCGCACCTCGTCCGAACCCGGTGCGTCCAGGTTCACCGCGGAGCCCCAGGGCGTCTGATGGGTGTCCGTGAAGTACGGCCCGAACGCGGGGAGGTGGTTCCCGGACGGGCCGAGGTGGTTGTGCACGACGTCGAGGACCACCCCCAGGCCGAGTTCGTGCGCCCGGTCGACAAAACGCTTCAGCGCCTCCGGGCCCCCGTAGGGCTCGTGCACGGCCCACAGGGAGACCCCCTCGTACCCCCAGCCGTGCCGCCCGGGGAACGGACATAGCGGCATCAACTCGACGTGGGTTACGCCCAGTTCCGCGAGGTGCTCCAGCCGTCCGGCGGCCGCGTCGAGCGTTCCTTCGGGGGTGTACGTCCCCACGTGCAGCTCGTAGAGGACCGCGCCCGGCAGCGGGCGCCCCGCCCACTCCGTGCGCCACGCGTACCGGGCCTGGTCGACCACCGCGCTCAGTCCGTCCGGGCCGTCCGGCTGCCGCCGCGAACGAGGATCGGGCAGCACGGGGCCGTCGTCCACCGCGAAGCCGTACCGCGTGCCGTCCCGCGCGTCCGTGTCGCCCGTCCACCATCCGGCGCGCTCCGGATCGCGCTCCAGCGCGTGCGTGGCGCCCGCGCAGTGGAGCGTCATCCGGTCGGCCTCCGGTGCCCACACCTCGAACCGCACAGACGGTTCCCCCTTGTCCGCTCTCTGTTGTCCGCTGTCCGTTGCCGGTTGTCCGTTGTCCGCTCTTCGTGACAGAGCGCGACCTGAGTGACGCAACATGTTGTGACGTAGCACGTCCATGGTGCTTCACACGAGATCAATTCGCTTTCGAATCCACCCTTTTGCCGCGTGTTTGCCACGTGATGGACGCGTGGAACCCACCTGTCGGCGGCAGCGGCCTTTTCCGGGTCTTCTGGACACCCCGCTCCTACTGACCGACAATCACCTCCGTGACGTCGTCTTTCGAGTTCCACACGTACCCCGCGCGGCTGTCCGACGCGGAGCGCGACCGGGCGCTGAAGGCGCTCAGTGACGGCGTCGCCCTCGGGCGCCTCTCGCACGACACGTTCGTCCGCCGGATGGAACTGGCGCTCGCCGCCCGCCGCTCCGACGAACTCGCCGTGCTCATCGCCGACCTGCCCACCGAGGGACGCTGGTCGAAACTGGTGTTCGGCACCGTCGAGGCGATCTCCGGCTTCACCGTACGGCTGCGCAGGGCCTGGCAGGCCGAGCGGCTCCCCAAACTGCTGCTGCCCCACCCGGGCAACAACTACCCCCTGCGGATCGGCCGCGACCCCGCGAGCGGACTGCGGCTCAACCACGAGACGGTCTCCCGCGTCCACGCCGAACTGAGCCGCCAGGGCGGCCTGTGGGTGCTGCGCGACCTCGGCTCGACCAACGGGACGACCGTCAACGGACGGCGGGTGATCAGCGCCGCCGTCGTCAAAGAGGGCGACCAGATCAGCTTCGGGCGCATGTCCTTCCGCCTCTCCTCCTCCTGAGCGACCGACCCGCGCCCGCATGAGCCTTGGCCTCGGTTTCACTCAGTGATTTCCTTAAATTCCCTTACGTTCGACGGTGTTGACGTACCTCCACAGCCGTGACTGACTGTGCGTACACCATGTACATCAGGTGAATCGACGGCACCACATTTGTGGAGGTGTGCCCTGCCGCCACTCCTCCGCTACCCGACCGTGGACGAGCTGGGCGCCCGTGCGGCCGCGCTCGTCGCCCGTCGGCCGCGCGACGCCCGACTGCGCCGCGTGGGCACGTCACGGGCGGGCACCCCGCTGTGGCTGCTGTCCGTCGGACACGGCGGCCGCCAGGTCCTCGTCGTCGCCGGACCCCACGCCAACGAACCCGTGGGCGGTGCCACGGCCCTGCGCCTGGCCGAACGGGTGCTCGCCGACCCCCGGCTCCGCGAGGGCGCCGACGCCACCTGGAACCTGCTGCTCTGCCTCGACCCCGACGGTGCCCGCCGCAACGAGGCCTGGCTGTCCGGCCCGTACACCCTCGGCCACTACTTCCGGAACTTCTTTCGCCCCGGCTTCCTCGAACAGCCCGAGTGGCTGCCCGAGGGCGCGGCGGGCGTCACCCTCCCCGAGACCCGCGCCCTCCTCGACCTCCAGGACGAACTGCGGCCGGTCTTCCAGTGCTCCCTGCACGGCGTCGACGTCGGCGGCGCCTTCGTCGAACTGACCCGCGAACTGCCCGGCCTCTCCCAGCGCGTCGCCCACACCGCGGCCCGCCTCGGCATCCCGCGCGAACTCGGGCCCTACGACACGCTGTACTGGCCGAGGCTCGGCCCCGCCGTCTACCGCATCCCGCCGCCGCACCCCGGCGACCTGGCCGCCGCCATCACCGAGGCCGCCGTCGAGTCCACCTGGTTCCACCCGCACCGCTACGGCACCGTCACCGCCGTCGTCGAGGCTCCCATGTGGGGCGTGGCGGCCGTGGAGGACGCCACCCGGCCCACCGACGCCGACGCCGTGCTGCGCTCCGTCAGTCACACGCTGCGCCACGACACACGGCTCCTGGAAGGCATCCTCGGGCGGATCCGGCCCGGCCTCGACACCTCCGCGGACGCGGCCTGCCTCCTCGCACCCGTCGACGACTATTTACTCGTCGGCCCGGGCCTCGCCAACTCCTGGGACCCCGACGTGCACGACGCCGGGGCGCGCCCCCTGCCACCGCTCGACACGGCCCGCCTGACCGCCCTGCGCCTCGCCGGACGCCGGGTCGCCCTGC
>LRTP01000894.1 GCA_001550305.1 Streptomyces diastatochromogenes | reverse complement strand
TGCTGCACCAGCTCGTGACCGGCTCCGGGCGCGACCCGAGCGGGGCGCTGCCGGAGCTCGACCGGCTGATCGACGCATGGTGCGCCGACTACCGCGAGGGCTGCGGGGCGCGCTGGATCCCGGTCGCCCGCCAGGTCGAGTACCAGGCGCGCGTGGTGATCGCCGCGTTCGAACTCGCCGGGCGGTACGCGCCCGTGCGCTCCCATTCGGGTGAGACGGGGTGGGGCGCGCAGGCCGCGCTGCCGATGCACCGGGAATGACGAGAAACATCCACGCGGTACGCAACGCCCTCCTCGCGACCGTCGCCCTGCTCACCCTGGGCGCGACCCCGGCCCAGGCGACGTCCCACCAGACGATCCCCGGCAACTGGCTCTACCTCACCCTCACCACCGGTGACGCCCACGCCAGCAGCATCCGCGGCACGCTCCTGCTCTGCGACCCGCCCCAGGGCCACGCCCGCGCGGCCGAGGCCTGCGCCGAACTCGCCACCGCCGGGGGAGACATCTCCCGGATCCCGCCCAGGCCCGACACCATCTGCTCGATGGTCTACGGCCCGGTCACCGCCTCCGCGCGCGGGGAGTGGGAGGGGCGGCAGGTGACGTACTCGCACACATTCTCGAACTCGTGTGTGATGGGGGCTGGGACGGGGGCGGTGTTTGCGTGGTCGGGCTGAGGTGACGTCGGATGACAGATGACGATATCTGTCATCTGAAAGCCGTCATCTGAAATCTGTCATCCGTCGGTTGCGATCTGTCAGTTGCGATCCGTCAAACGCGATCTGTCAGGCGCGATCCGTCATCCGTCATCCGTCAGACGTCAAGCCGCGCCGTCCCGCGCATGCCGCGCCGCCGCAACCACCGTGCGGGACTGGTGCTCTACCTGGTGCTCCAGGGGAACCCAGCGGGCCCGGAAGCGTTCGGCGAAGGCGTCGCTCCACGCGGCGACCAGGCGCTCGAGGCGCGGCGCCGCCCGGTCGTCGGCCTCCTGGAGGACCCGCAGCAGCATCGCGGCGGCCCGCAAGGGGAGCCGGCGCCCGAACGCGTCGACACTGCCGACGTACGCCATCGTCGAATCGGCGGGCGGCGTCCGCACCCAGTCGTGGGCGAGGCCCGGCACCAGCTCCAGCGCCCACTTCGCGGCGCGCAGGAGGGGCCCGTCGGGGCCGGGGAGTCTCGGCAGGACCTCCGTGAGCACCGTCTGCACCTGGAGCGCGTCGCGCAGCAGCCGGTGTGCCAGGCGTCGCAGTGCCGCATCCGGTGCGGGATGCGGCGCCGGGTCGTCCACGAGGTCGCTGGCCCACATCGGCACCTCGACGACCGCGGTCAGACCGCCGTACCGGTGGGTGTGGTACCAGGTGCTGTGCCGGGCGTCGTCGGGCATGCTCGGGTACGCGGCGTCCGAGCCCTGCGCCGGCATCACATGTACCCCGGGTCCGGAAGCGGGCCAGCCGGCGGCGTCGGAGGCGCCCGTCTCCACGGGGATGTGCAGTTCCGCCGCGGACTTGGCGAAGGGCTCGGCGAGGCCCGGGATGTCCTTGGTCAGCTGCACCCAGCTGCCGCCGAGATCGGTGCCGTGCAGGGTCACCTGGAGGTAGGGCCGCAGCTCGTCGATGACCCGGGTGAGGGCGCGGGTCTCCGGGGGCAGCCGGTCGGGCGGCAGGACGGAGGGCGACCACTCGGGCTGCTCGGGGCCGGCCGGACGGAAGAACCCGAGGTGGTAGTCGAACAGCGTGCGCGGGGCCGGTGTCACATGGAGGCTCGCGCCGTCCGGGTCCGCGCACAGGAGGAAGTGCCAGGAGGTGTCGGCCCGCAACTCCCGCTCGTGCAGTACACGTTCGGCCAGGGACTGGAGCGTAGAGCCGCCGGTCGGCTCGTTCGCGTGGGCGCCCGCCACGACGAGGACCGCGCGCTCGGCGTGACCGACGGACAGCAGATGGAGGGGCCTGCCCGCGCGGGAGACGCCGATCTGTCTGAGGGCGCACAGCCCGGGACGGTGAGCCGCCAACGTCCGAGCGGACGAGACGATTTCGGTCACACTGGGGTAGCGCAACTCCGGCAGGAGACTCACCCCCGACTTGTCCGCCCTGCGTCGCTTTCCGCAGTACTCCACGGTCTGGGGGAACTGTCAAGGAGACGGCGCGGCGGCGCTCCGGAGCGCCAGGTGGCATTGATCTCCGCCAGGACGGGCGGGCGGCGCCGGAAGGGGCGTACGCGGCGCCGCTCGTGCAGGTCCGAGGGCCGGGGCCGACCTCGGGAGTCCCGGCGCGGCCCGCTCGTCGTCGCCCACCCCACACCGTCCCTCCGTCCGGTGCGAGCCCTGGGAGCGTGCGCGGTCGCGAGCCGGTCCGAGGGTCGAGCCTCGGCGTCACCCGTCCGGGCGTACGAGGACTGCGGTCCGGGGGCCGCGGTGGTCCGCTGGGAACAACCACGTGCCGCTCCTCGGCGCGCAGACCCGAGGTGGGAGGCCCGCGGTGTTGTGTCCTCATGGCCTTCCCGCAGAAGGCGCTTCGATCGCGCCCACCGCTACGGTCCCGCCCGTCGCCCCCGTCGCCCCCGTCGCCCCCGTCGCCCCCGTCACGCCGCTCGCGACCTCGACACGCCCGCCTGTCGTACGACGGCTGCCCGACCCCCCGAGCCTGCTCACCCCCGGCATCGAACGCGACCCGTACCCCCTGTACCGCACCCTGCGCCAGAAGTTCCCGCTCGTGTACGACCGGCCGTTCGGCGCGTGGTTGGTCAGCCGGTACCCCGATGTACGCGCCGCCCTCGCCGACCCCCGGCTCGTCGCCGCGCCGCCCGGACGCACCCTGGCCCACCTGGAGGGCGGCACGCACAGCGCGCACCGGGCGCTCGTCTCACCGGCGTTCCGCGGGCACGCCCTGACCGCGCTCACCGCCGGGGTCGAACGGACGGCGTACGTCCTCGCCCGCCGCCTCACCGACCGCCAGGAGGCCGACCTCGTCGCCGAGTTCTGCCACTGGCTGCCCACCGCGGCGGCCGTCGCCGCGCTCGGGCTGCCGTACGAGGACACCGCGCGCGTGCACGCCTGGTGCCGCACGGGCCTCGACCACCTCGGCGGTCACCACCCCGAGCTCGACGCCTTCCTGCTCCCGTACATCGCCCGTCGGCGCGCCCACCCGGGCGACGATCTGCTCTCCGCGCTGTGCACGGCGCGGGCGGACGGGCGCCCGCTGTCCGACGAGGCGGTGGCGGGGATCGCCGGGACGCTCCTCG
>LRTP01000893.1 GCA_001550305.1 Streptomyces diastatochromogenes | reverse complement strand
CGGCACGGCCGCCGAACGGCTGCCGCTGGTCTGCGCGCAGAACGGGGTGGAGAGCCCCCGGATCGCGCTGCGCCGTTTCCGTCGGGTGTACGGCGTCTGCGTCTGGCTGCCCGCGACCCTCGTCGAGCCGGGTGCGGTGTCGGCGGCGGGCGCCCCGCTCACCGGATTCCTGCACCTGGGCCGCCATCCGCACGGCACGGACGAGACGGCCCGCCGTATCGCCGCCGACCTGGGGAAGGCCCACTTCGAGGCACCGGTCGTGCCGGACGTGGCGCGCTGGCAGTACGCCAAACTGCTCGGCAATCTCGCCAACGCGATCGAGGCGGTCAGCGGCGTCCTGACCAGCGAGGAGGGTCTGGCGCTCTACGCGCGGGTGCGCGCGGAGGGCGAAGCGGTGCTGACCGCCGCCGAGATCGCGTACACCGGCGAGGAGGAGCAGAAGAGGGTCCGCGACGACAAGATCCGGTTCGAGCCCTTCGACGGGTCCGAACGCGGCGGCGGCTCCTCCTGGCAGTCCCTCGACCGCGGCACAGGCACCATCGAGGCCGACTACCTCAACGGCGAGATCGTCCTCCTCGGCCGGCTGCACGGTGTGCCGACCCCGCTCAACGAGCTGCTCCAGCGGCTCGCGAACACCTTCGCGCGCGAGCGCAGGGCGGCGGGGTCGCTGCCGGTCGCGGAGCTCGTACGCCTGGCCGACGAGGCTGTCGCGTTTGTTCAAGAGGAGCGCGCGCCGCGTCCCTAGCGTGGAGCGCATGAGCAATCCGTACAAGAACGTGCACCCGTACATGGTGGAATGCGCCGCCGAGGCCGCCCGGGTGGCCGGCGGTGTCACGGCGGCGTGGCTGGCGGAGCCCGGTCCCACGCACTGCCCGGACTGGGACCTGCGCACCCTGGTGAACCACTGGGTCCTCTACACCTCGCACGGCCTGGAGCACCGTGCGCTGCGCGAGCAGCTCTCCGAGGAGCTGACCGGCCGCGACTTCACGGCGGATCCCGGCTGGGCGCGGGCGTACGCCGAGCAGCTCGACCGCGCCGTGGCCGCCTGGGACGACCCCGCGGTGTGGGAGGGCGAGGTCGACCTCGGGATGGCGAAGATGCCCGCCGCCGACATCGCCTCGATGATCGTCAAGGAGATGGCGGTGCACGGCTGGGACGTCGCGACGGCCACCGGCCAGGAGTTCCGGATCTCGGACGGCGCGGCCCGGTTCGTTCTGGACGTCGTCGACACGCACGCCGACCTCTACCGCCAGTACGACGGCTTCGCCGACCCGGTGCCGGTTCCCGACGACGCACCCCTGTTCGATCGGGCCCTGGCGCACAGCGGCCGGGATCCGCGTCTTTCGGTTGAACATCGGTCGGGGACATGAACGCTGCTCGGATGAATGGGTGTCTGACAGAAGGGAGTTACGCCGTTCCTGTCGCATTCATTGACGGTGGCACGCAATAGATCCTACCTTTCTCGGCGTTGGGTACAGGCTGATCCCACGGGAGGGGAACATGCCCATGCGCCGAAGAGCCGCCCTAGTCACCCTGATCTCCACGGTCCTGGCCCTTGGAATTCCGGGTGCCGTGTCCTCCGCCCAGCCCGCGACCTCCGACCTCTACGTCTCCACGAGCGGGAACGACCACGCGAACGGCACCGCCCGCCACCCCGTACGCACCCTGGAACGCGCCCGCGACCTCGTCCGCGAGCGCGTCACGGGGATGAAGGGCGACCTGACGGTCCACCTCGCCTCGGGTACGTACCGGCAGACCGCGCCCCTCACCCTCGACGCCCGGGACTCGGGCACCGGCGGCCACCAGGTGATCTGGCAGGGCACCGGGAACACCGTCGTCAGCGGTGGCCGGCAGGTCCAGGGCTGGCGCCCGGTCACCGGAAGGCCGGGCCTGTGGTCCGCGCCCGCTCCCCAAGGCCTCACCGACACCCGGCAGTTGTACGTCGACGGGGTGCGCGCCCAGCGCGCCCGCGGGGCCGTGCCGGTGACCCTCACCCAGACCGCCACCGGATACACGGCGTCCTCCGACACCCTCGCGCACTGGAAGCACCCCTCCGACGCCGAGTTCGTCTACACCAGCGGCGAGTCCCTGTGGAACGTCGAGCGCAACGGCCTGGGCCAGTGGACCGAGCCGCGCTGCCGCATCGCCGCCGCCGAGGCCGCCACGATCACGATGGTCCAGCCGTGCTGGGACAACTCCAACAAGCGGGTCGAGTTCCCGGACATCCCCGGCCGCACGGTCAGCATGGTCGGGCCCGGCCACCTCACCAACGGCGGCAGGGCGACCTACGTCGAGAACGCCTACGAACTCCTGGACCAGCCCGGCGAGTGGTACCTCGACCGCACCGCGCACCGGGTCTACTACCTGCCCCGCAAGGGCGAGAACCTCGCGCGCGCCGACGTCGAGGCGGCACAGGCCGAGAAGCTGATCGACGGACGGGGCACGGCCGCCGCGCCCGTCCACGACCTCGCCTTCCGCGGCCTGCAGTTCAGCTACGCCACCTGGCTCACCCCCTCGGGACCGGAGGGCTTCTCCGAGATCCAGGCGGGCTACACCATCACCGGCGAGAGGGGCTGGGCGACCCAGGGCCTGTGCCAGTACGTCGAGGGCGGCACCTGCCCGTTCGCGTCCTGGACCAAGATGCCGGGCAACGTCTCCTTCGCGTACGGGCAGCGCATCGCGTTCAGCGACGACGTCTTCGCCCATCTCGGCGCCTCCGGCCTCGACCTGGGCACCGGCTCGAAGGACTCCACGGTCGGCGCCAGCGTCTTCACCGACATCTCCGGCAACGGACTGGAGATCGGCTCGGTGGACGGGCAAACCCCGGCCTCCGGAGTCCAGGTGACGGACAATCACCTCTACGGACTGCCCCGCGAGTACCACGGCGGCGTGGCGATCCTCAACGGATGGACCCAGAGCACCACGATCGCCCACAACCAGATCGACCACGTCGGCTACAGCGCCGTCTCCCTCGGCTGGGGCGGCTGGCCCGACAAGATCGGCGACCCGGCGACCCCCAACCCCAGCCACGACAACACGGTCCGCGACAACCTGATCTTCGACTACATGCAGATGCTCGACGACGGCGGCGGCATCTACACCCAGGGACTGACGGGCACCTCCCTGGCCGACGGCGAGAAGGTCACCGGCAACGTCATCCACGACCAGTGGGGCCTCGGCAAGAACGTCTACACCGACAACGGCTGCACCTACGAGACGGTCGAGGGCAACGTCCTCTACAACGCCTCGTACGCCAACGTCGCCTCCCGCCACACCGACTACCGCGACACGCTCGGCAACAACGACCCGACCCTCGTCAAGGACAACTGGTGGGAGGAGGGAACCGCCGACGGCGACAACAAGGGCCTGGTGACGACCGGCAACAAGATCATGGCGGCCCCGTCCGACGTACCGCCGGAGATCCTCGGCAACGCGGGACTCGAACCCGCCCACCGCGCACTGCTGAACCGCCGCGTCGGCGCCGTCTCCACCCCGGAGGCACCCTCCCGCGTCGGTACGAGCACGGCGGGAGTCGACGCCCTGTACGTCACCTTCAACCCGAGCTTCGTGGACGGCGGTTCACCGGTGACCGGCTACACGGCGCGGGCGTACGACGCGTCCGGACGCCAGGTGGGCGAACAGGCCGTCGATGCGGCCGAGTTCAAGCGCACGGCGGTCGTACGGATCGGCGGGCTGCCCGCGTCGGCCGGCCCGCTCACGGTCACCGTCACCGCGAGCAACGCCCACGGCACCAGTGCCCCGTCGCTCGCCTCGCTCCCGCTGACAGCGACCGCCGTGACCGCGCTGCCGGGCGCACCGACCGGCCCCAAGCTGCGTACGGCGGCCACCGCGGCCACCGTGGCCTGGACCCCGCCGACGGCGACCGGCGACGCCAAGGTCGTCGGCTACCGCGTCACCGTCTCCGACGGCCGCGCCCCGATCGACGTCACGGGCCGGGACGTGCTGGTCGGCCAGCCCTCCGCGAAGGGCATGTTCCGGGTGATCGGCGGTCTAAGCCCCGGCACCTCGTACACCGTCACGATCGCGACGGTGACGGCGGCGGGCACGGGACCGGCGGCCACCGTGACGGCCACCACCAGGGCGTGAGCGTTCAGGCGCCGAGCGCCGCCGGCACCGGGACGCGTGCCTCGTCGTACCGCTCCAGCAGGACCCGTGCCACCTCCGGTGCCGGGCCCAGCACGTCGGCCAGTACGTCCGCCTCGGCGGCGCCCCGGGCGATGCGGTCCGGGAGGAAGCCGGGGGCGAGGACGTAGGGGGCGACGGCGACACGTGCGCAGCCGAGGGCGCGCAGTCCGCGCACCGCGTCCTCGGTGCGCGGAAGGGATGCGGAGGCGAACGCGGGCCGCACGGCGCACCAACCGGTGTGCCGCCACTCCCGCGCGATTTCTGCGATCACCGCGATCGCCTCCGGGTCGGTGGACCCCGCGGAGGCCAGCACGACCCCCGTCGAGGACTTTTCGGCGGGGGTGAGCCCCGCCTCGTACAGCCGGCGTTCGAGCGCCGCCGTCAGCAGGGGGGAGGGGCCGAGCACCTCCGCCTGACGGATGCGCAGGCGCGCCGGGGCCTCCCGCAGGACCGCCGGGATGTCCGCCTTCGCGTGGAAGGCGCGGGTGAGCAGGAGAGGGAGGGCGACCACATCACGTACGCCCTCCGCCGCCAGGGACTCCAGCACCCCCGGCACCGAGGGGATGTTGAAGTCGAGGAAGCCGGTCTCCACGCGCAGGCCCGGACGCCGGGCCCGCACACGCCGCACAAGGGCGTGCACCGTCGCGGCATGACGCGGATCGCGGCTGCCGTGGGCGATGACCAGGAGGACCGGACGACTCGTCATGACGGGCTCAGCTCTTCACCAGGAGACCGCGGCTGCGCAGCACCCACCGTTCCAGCGGGCTGAAGATCAGCAGGTCGATGGCGATACCGACGAACAGGATGAGGAAGATGGCGAGGAAGACCATCGACATGGAACTGGCGGTGCGGCCGTTCTCCAGCAGCTGACCGAGGCCGATGCCCAGGTCGGGGGAGGAGGCGATGATCTCCGCCGCCATCAGGGAGCGCCAGGAGAACGCCCAGCCCTGCTTCAGACCGGCCAGATAGCCGGGCAGCGCGGCCGGCATCACGATGTGCCAGGTCCCTCGCAGGCCCGTCGCGCCCATCGTGCGGCCCGCCCGCAGGAACAGCGGCGACACCTGGTCCACGCCCGACACCAGGCCGTTGGCGATGGAGGGGACGGCGCCGAGCAGGATCACCGCGAACATCATCGAGTTGTTCAGGCCCAGCCAGATGACGGCCGGCGGCACCCAGGCCACGGAGGGCAGCGACTGGAGCCCGGAGAGGATGGGGCCGATCGCGGCGCGGACGAACTTCACCCGGGCCACCAGCAGACCCAGCGGGGTGCCGATCGCCAGGGCGAAGAGGAACCCGAGCAGACCGCGCGAGACACTCGTCCAGATGTAGCCGAGCAGCGTGCCCTGCAGCCAGGCGTCCTTGACCTCGCCCCAGACGTCGGACGGTGAGGGCAGCTTGCTCGGGTCGGTGACGACCTTGAACGAGATCAGCGCCTGCCACACCACCAGCACCAGGGCGATGGCGACGAGCGGCGGCAGTATCTTCTCGACGAAGGTCTGGCGGAAGGCCGGCCGGCCCGTGTGCGCGGTCGTCTCCAGGGCGTCGAGGCCCGCTTCCAGGCCCGCCATGTCGTTGCCGGGGCTGTCCTTGACGGGCCGGCCGGCCGCGTCGGCCTTCGTCTCAGTGCTGGCCATGGCGGCGGATCTCCCCACGCAGTTGTTCGGTGATCTCGACGGACAGCTCCGCCACGGCCGCGTCCTCGATACGACGCGGCTGCGGGATGTCGACCCGCCACTCATGGGCCACCCGGCCGGGGCGCGAGGACAGCAGGACGACCCGCTCGGCCAGCCGCACCGCCTCACGCACGTTGTGGGTGACGAAGAGGACGGACAGCTGGGTCTCGCGCCAGATCCGGGTCAGTTCGTCGTGCAGGACGTCCCGTGTGATGGCGTCCAGCGCCGCGAACGGCTCGTCCATCAGCAGGATCTGGCTGTCCTGGGCGAGCGCGCGGGCCATCGCGACGCGCTGGCGCATACCGCCGGACAGCTCGTGCACCCGCTTCCCGTACGCGCCCTTCAGCCGGACGAGTTCGAGCAGTTCCTCCGCCCGGTCGCGGCGCTCGGACTTCGCGACGCCGCGCAGCCGCAGCGCGAGCTCGATGTTCTTGCCCGCGGTCAGCCACGGGAAGAGGGCGTGCTCCTGGAACATCAGGGCCGGACGCCCGTTGGTCGTGATGTTGCCCGCGGTCGGGGCGTCGAGGCCCGCGACCAGGTTGAGCAGCGTCGACTTTCCACACCCCGAGGCCCCCAGGAGGGTGACGAACTCGCCCGGCGCGACATCGAGGGTGATGTCGTCGAGGACGAGCTGGGGCCCCGTCGGTCCGGTGAAGGACTTCGAGACATGCTCGATCCGGGCGGCGTGCTCCACCACTTCGGCGCCGTCGGCGGCCTTGGCGAGGGTCGTGGCCATGGTCGTCACCTCCTGGGAACTCATCGGTGTGGGTCCTTACTTGACGCCGAGACCGGCGTCGTCGACCGTGCTCTCGCCCGCGGCCCCCAGGACCTTGTTCAGGAGCGTGAGGTCGTAGATCCCGTTCAGGTCGGGCTTCTTCAGCAGGCCCGCCTTGACCGCGTGCTCCGCCTCGGTGTTGAGGGTGGAGGCCAGCGGGTCATTGGTGATCTGGATGGACTTCCAGGCCGGGTCGAGCACCTTCGCCGGGAGCTCCTTGCCGGAGTCGACCTTCAGCTGGGCGTTGGCCGCGGCCTTCGCCTGGTCGGGGTTGGCGCTGATCCACTTGTTGGTGTCGACCGAGCCCTTCAGCACGGCCTCGACGACCTTCGGGTGCTCCTTGAGGAACTTCTGCGACACGATGATGTTCGTGATCACGAACTTCTTGTCGGGCCACAGGGAGGCCTCGTCGAGCAGTACCTTGCCGCCCTCGGCGACCAGCTTGGAAGCGGTCGGCTCCGGCACCCAGGCGCCGTCGATGGAGCCGGACTTGTAGGCGTCCGGGGTGATCTTGTTGTCCGTACGGACGACCGAGACGTCGCCCTTGCCGCTCTGCGCGTCGACCTGCCAGCCCTGGTCCGCGATCCAGTTGAGGAACGCCACGTCCTGCGTGTTGCCGAGCTGCGGGGTCGCGATCTTCTTGCCCTTGACGTCCTTCAGGGACTTGATCTTCTTCGGGTCCACCACGAGCTTCACACCGCCGGACGCCGAACCGCCGATGATGCGCAGGCTCTTGCCCTGGGACTTGGTGAAGCCGTTGATCGCGGGCGAGGGGCCGATCCAGCCGATGTCGATCGAGCCCGAGTTCAGCGCCTCGATCTCGGAGGGGCCCGCGTTGAAGGTGGAGTACTCCGCCTTCGTGCCGCCCAGCGCCTTCTGGAAGAGGCCTTCCTGGCGGCCGACCAGCGCGGTCGCGTGCGTGAGGTTGCCGAAGTAGCCGATCTTCACGGTGTCGAGGCCGTCGATCTTCGAGGATCCGGCGGCGACCTTCTCCTTGGAGGAGGAGTCGCTCTTCGACTGGGAGCCGTAGCTGCAGGCGGCGAGCGCGAGCAGGGGGAGTGCGACGGCGGTGGCTATGCCACGGCGTACAAGGTTCGAGCGGATGGCAGGCACGGGAGGGGTTCCTCTCGTTGGCCCGGCGGTCACGTTTTCAGGTCGTGGCCGGGAGGTCGGCAGGTCTTCGTCGTCGCATCCGGGACGTCGGGTGGGGGGACGGGGCGCGCAGGCAGTGCGCGTACGTCATTCCGCACATCGCGCCACTCCGCCCTGCCCGCTGCCGAGGGCGCCGCTGCCGACGCGGCCGCCCTCCTTGGCGAACGTGGAGTAGAAGTCGGTGGACGTCATGTCAGAAGTCCCACCCGTCGTCGTCGCCCTCGTCCTTGACCGGCTGCGGCGCGGCGAACGACTCGCCGACCATGCCCGCGGTCAGCGTGGTGCCGTCCGCCGGGTCGATCAGGATGAACGCGCCGGTGCGCCGGGAGTCGGCGTACGAGTCGAGCGGAAGCGGCTCGGCGGCACGGATCTTGACGCGGCCGATGTCGTTGGCGACCAGCTGACCCGGGTGCGGGTGCAGCGACAGGTCGTCGAGCGTCAGCCGGGACGGGATGTCCTTGACGATCGCCTTCACCGTGCGGGTGCCGTGCTTGAGCAGCACCCGGTGGCCGACGGTGAGCGGCTGGTCGGCCACGTGGCAGACGGTCGCCTCGACGTCCTGCGTGGTCGGGGGCGCGTCCTTGCTCGGCACGATCAGGTCACCGCGGGAGACGTCGATGTCGTCCTCCAGCAGGAGGGTCACCGACTGCGGGGTCCACGCCACGTCGACCTGCTTGCCCAGCAGATCGATCCCGGCGACCTTCGTGGTGCGCCCGGAGGGCAGCACGGCCACACTCTCGCCGACCCGGAAGCTACCGGCGGCGATCTGACCGGCGTACCCCCGGTAGTCGGGGTGCTCGGCGGTCTGCGGGCGGATCACGTACTGCACGGGCAGACGGGCGTGGCAGTGCCCCAGGTCGTGGCTGACCGGGACCGTCTCCAGGTGCTCCAGGACCGTCGGGCCGCCGTACCAGTCCATGTTCGCGGAGGCGTCCACCACATTGTCACCGGCGAGCGCCGAGATCGGGATCGCGGTGATCTCGGGAACGCCCAGCTCGGAGGCGTACGCCGTGAACTCCTCGGCGATCGCGGCGAAGACGGACTCCTTGTACTCGACGAGGTCCATCTTGTTGACGGCGAGGACCACGTGCGGGACGCGCAGCAGCGCGGCGACGGCCGCGTGCCGGCGGGTCTGCTCGATGACGCCGTTGCGGGCGTCGACGAGGACGACGGCAAGGTCGGCGGTCGAGGCGCCGGTGACCATGTTCCGGGTGTACTGCACGTGCCCGGGGGTGTCGGCGAGGATGAACCGGCGGCGCGCCGTCGCGAAGTAGCGGTAGGCGACGTCGATGGTGATGCCCTGCTCGCGCTCGGCGCGCAGGCCGTCGGTGAGGAGGGCGAGGTCGGGAGCGTCCTGGCCCCGGCTCGCCGAGACGCGCTCCACGGCCTCCAACTGGTCCGTCAGGACCGACTTGGAGTCGTGCAGCAGTCGTCCGACCAGCGTGGACTTGCCGTCGTCGACGGAGCCGGCGGTCGCGAAGCGCAGGAGCGTGGTCGCCGACAACTGCTCGACCGACAGCGGCTCGGTGGGTTCGGTGGTGCTGGTCATGTCTAGAAGTACCCCTCGCGCTTGCGGTCTTCCATCGCGGCCTCGGACATCTTGTCGTCGGCGCGGGTGGCGCCCCGCTCGGTGAGCCGGGAGGCGGCGATCTCGGCGATCACGGCGTCCAGCGTGGTCGCGTCGGAGTCGACGGCGCCGGTGCAGGACATGTCGCCGACGGTCCGGTAGCGGACGAGCCGCTTCTCGACCGTCTCGCCGTCCTTGGGTCCGCCCCACTCACCGGCGGTCAGCCACATGTTCGACCGCTGGAAGACCTCGCGCTCGTGCGCGAAGTAGATGTCGGGCAGTTCGATGCCTTCGCGGGCGATGTACTGCCAGACGTCCAGTTCGGTCCAGTTGGAGAGGGGGAAGACGCGGACGTGTTCGCCGGGTGCGTGGCGGCCGTTGTAGAGCTGCCACAGTTCGGGGCGCTGGCGTCGGGGGTCCCACTGGGAGAACTCGTCGCGCAGGGAGAAGACGCGTTCTTTCGCGCGGGCCTTCTCCTCGTCGCGGCGTCCGCCGCCGAAGACGGCGTCGAAGCGTTCGGACTGGATCTTCTCGGTGAGGGGCACGGTCTGCAGGGGGTTGCGGGTGCCGTCGGGGCGCTCGCGCAGGACTCCGCGGTCGATGTAGTCCTGCACGGAGGCGATGTGCAGCCGCAGTCCGTGCTGCTCGACCGTGCGGTCGCGGTATTCGAGGACTTCGGGGAAGTTGTGTCCGGTGTCGACGTGCAGCAGGGTGAAGGGGATCGCGGCGGGGGCGAAGGCCTTCAGGGCGAGGTGCAGCATGACGATGGAGTCCTTGCCGCCGGAGAAGAGGATCACCGGCCGTTCGAACTCGCCCGCGACCTCACGGAAGATGTGGACGGCCTCGGACTCCAGGGCGTCCAGGTGCGAGAGCGCGTACGGGCTGCTGTCCGTCTCCTCGGAGACACTGGCGACGGTCGTCATGCGAGACCCCTTTCGGTGAGCAGCGCATGGAGCGCGGCCGCGGACTCCTGCACGGACTGGGTGTGCGACTCGATGCGCAGATCGGGCGACGCGGGCTCCTCGTACGGGTCGTCGACGCCGGTCAGCCCCGAGATCTCCCCCGCGGCCTGCTTGGCGTACAGCCCCTTCACATCGCGCACGGAGCAGACCTCGACCGGCGTCGCCACGTGCACCTCCAGGTACGGGGTGCCGCCGGTCCGGTGACGCTTGCGGACCGCCTCGCGGCTGTCGGCGTACGGCGCGATCACCGGGACGAGCGCCTTGACGCCGTTGCGGGAGAGCAGCTCGGCGAGGAAACCGATCCGCTGCACGTTCGTGTCGCGGTCCTCGCGCGAGAAACCGAGGCCCGACGAGAGGAACTCGCGGATCTCGTCGCCGTCGAGCACCTCGACGCGGTGGCCCTCGTCGCGCAGCCGGCCGGCCAGCTCGTACGCGATGGTGGTCTTGCCGGCGCTCGGCAGACCCGTGAGCCAGATGGTGGCTCCGGTCGTCACTTGCTGCTCCTGGGAGATCTGGGTGGTCGTGGTCATCCGTGCAGCCCGCACTCGGTCTTGGACCGTCCCGCCCAGCGGCCGGCGCGGGCGTCCTCGCCCTCCAGCACACGGCGGGTGCAGGGCGCGCAGCCGACGGAGGCGTAGCCGTCCATCAGCAGCGGGTTGGTGAGGACGCCGTGCTCGGCGACGTACGCGTCCACGTCGTCCTGCGTCCAGCGGGCGATCGGCGAGATCTTGACCTTCTGCCGCTTCTCGTCCCAGCCGACGACCGGGGTGTTCGCCCGGGTCGGGGACTCGTCGCGGCGCAGTCCGGTCGCCCAGGCGTCGTACCTGGTCAGGCCCTCTTCCAGGGGCTTGACCTTGCGCAGGGCGCAGCACAGGTCGGGGTCGCGGTCGTGCAGCTTGGGGCCGTACTCGGCGTCCTGCTCGGCGACGGTCTGGCGCGGGGTGAGGGTGATGACGTTGACGTCCATCACGGCCTCGACCGCGTCCCGGGTGCCGATGGTCTCGGGGAAGTGGTAGCCGGTGTCGAGGAAGACCACGTCGACTTGGCTGTCGCCCGGCCGGGCGCGGGAGGCGAGGTGGGCGACGACCGCGTCCTCCATGGAGGAGGTCACGCAGAACGCCTTGCCGAAGGTCTCGACGGCCCACTGGAGGATCTCCAGGGCCGAGGCGTCCTCGAGGTCGCGCCCCGCCTGTTCGGCGAGGCGCTTCAGGTCCTCGGCCGTACGGCCTTCCCGGCCCTCCCGGTCTTCCTGATCTTCCCGGTCTTCCTGAATCGTCGTCATATCTCGTCCCCTCCACCTTCGTTGCGTTGAACCCCACGGGCGAGCAGCCCGAGGAACTTCAACTGGAAGGCTCGGTTGCACGCCGCGCATTCCCACGCGCCGTGGCCCTGTTCGCTCGGACGGAGGTCTTCGTCGCCGCAGTAGGGGCAGTAGAAGGGAGCCGCTCGCTCGCTCACGACAGCGACTCCTCGCTGGCACGGGCGGCCCAGGTGGCGAAGCGCTCGTCGTCCTCGCGCTCCGCCTGGAAGCGCTTGAGGACCCGCTCGATGTAGTCGGGAAGCTCGTCCGAGGTGACCTTCAGGCCACGGACCTTGCGGCCGAAGCCGGCCTCCAGGCCGAGCGCGCCGCCCAGGTGCACCTGAAAGCCCTCGACCTGCTCGCCCTGGTCGTTCAGGACCAGTTGGCCCTTGAGACCGATGTCCGCGACCTGGATACGGGCGCAGGCGTTCGGGCAGCCGTTGATGTTGATGGTGATGGGCTCTTCGAACTCGGGGATGCGGCGCTCGAGTTCGTCGATCAGGGAAGCACCGCGCGCCTTGGTCTCGACGATCGCGAGCTTGCAGTACTCGATGCCGGTGCAGGCCATCGTGCCGCGCCGGAAGGTGGAGGGCCTGACGGTCAGGTCGAGGGCTTCGAGGCCCTCCACCAGCGAGTCGATCTGGTCCTCCGTCACGTCGAGCACGATCATCTTCTGCTCGACGGTGGTGCGCAGCCGGCCCGAGCCGTGTGCCGCGGCCAGCTCGGCGATCTTCGTGAGGGTGGTGCCGTCCACGCGGCCGACGCGCGGTGCGAAGCCGACGTAGAAGCGGCCGTCCTGCTGGCGGTGCACACCGACGTGGTCGCGCCAGCGGGCGACCGGCTGGTCGGGGGCCGGGCCGTCGAGGAGTTTCCGCTCGAGGTACTCGTCCTCCAGGATCTGACGGAACTTCTCCACGCCCCAGTCGGCGACCAGGAACTTCAGACGGGCGCGGGTGCGCAGGCGCCGGTAGCCGTAGTCGCGGAAGATCGAGATGACGCCCTCGTAGACGTCCGGGACCTCGTCCAGCGGGACCCAGGCGCCGAGGCGCTGGCCGATCTTCGGGTTGGTGGAGAGGCCGCCGCCGACCCAGAGGTCGAAGCCGGGGCCGTGCTCCGGGTGGTTCACGCCGACGAAGGCGACGTCGTTGATCTCGTGCGCCACGTCGAGCAGCGGCGAGCCGGAGATCGCGGACTTGAACTTGCGGGGCAGGTTCGAGAAGTCCTTGTTGCCGATGATCCGGCGGTGGATCTCGTCGATGGCCGGGGTGCCGTCGATGATCTCGTCCTCGGCGATGCCGGCGACGGGCGAGCCGAGGATGACGCGGGGCGTGTCACCGCAGGCCTCGGTGGTGGACAGCCCGACGGCTTCGAGCCGGTTCCAGATCTCGGGGACGTCCTCGATGCGGATCCAGTGGTACTGCACGTTCTGGCGGTCGGTGAGGTCGGCGGTGCCGCGCGCGAACTCCTGCGAGATCTCGCCGATGACGCGCAGCTGGTCGGTGGTCAGCCGGCCGCCGTCGATGCGGACGCGCAGCATGAAGTACTTGTCGTCCAGCTCCTCCGGCTCCAGGATCGCGGTCTTGCCGCCGTCGATCCCGGGCTTGCGCTGGGTGTACAGCCCCCACCAGCGCATACGTCCACGAAGGTCGTTGGGGTCGATCGAGTCGAAGCCGCGCTTCGAGTAGATCGTCTCAATGCGTGTCCGCACATTGAGACCGTCGTCGTCCTTCTTGAACTGTTCGTTTCCGTTGAGCGGGGTGAAGTGACCCACGGCCCACTGACCCTCGCCGCGGTGACGACTCACCTTGCGGCGGGGCGCGGCGGCGGGATTCTGCGGGGTGGCGGCCATGGTTGATACGTCCTTCGGGACTGCGGGACAGGAAGGAGAGCGGCTCTCAACTGCGCATATGGGCGCATACGGAAAGTACGCGCGCGTCATTGCGCAGAGTGAGGCAAAAGGGAGAATGTCGGCTGGGCCGGGGCTGTCAGCTCGCCGGACAGATGGCGCTGGACATGCGGCCGAGGTCGACGTGCCGCCGACTCACCAAGGCAATTCCAGTTCCAGACATGACGGAAGCGTGTCACGGGGATCTCGGGCCAGTCCACCGTCATCCATCATGTGGACACCCTTGTCCCGAATGGCGAGACAAAGGTGTTGTCGGTCACACGGCTGGGCAGAAATGGACGATCCAGTGGCCCGGTGACCGCCCGATGGCGGGCCGAGGGACGGCCACCGGCAGGTCAGACCGCGCGTGCGCCCGGCCAGGGTCCGGGGGTGGCGATCTCCGGCTCCTCCTCCACCTTGGTGTCGAAGAGCTTGAAGCCGCGGCGCAGGTAGTTGTCCATCGCGTGCTCCCCGTCCTTGCTGCATGTATGCAGCCAGACGCGCTTCGTCTCGGGCCGCCCCGGCCAGCGCTCCGCCAGGTCCCAGGCTCGCGCCACCCCGTACGAGAGCAGGTGCCCGCCGATCCGGCGGCCCCGGAAGGCGGGGATCAGTCCGAAGTACATGACCTCGACGACGCCGTCGTCCTGCGGGTCCAGCTCGACATAGCCCGCGGGCGTTCCCCGGTCGTAGGCGACCCAGGTCTCCACGGCGGGGCGGTCCAGGACCTCCTGCCACTGCGCGTACGTCCAGCTCAGGCGGTCGGTCCAGCGGATGTCTCCGCCCACGGAGGCGTACAGGAAGCGGTTGAACTCGGGTGAGGGGACTTCGGAGCGCACGATTCGGACGTCGCCGTCGGGCGTGATCGCGGGGAGCAGGTCGCTTGCCGCGGTCTGCTCCAGGGACCAGGTGGTCACAGTGACGTTGCTCATGGGGGCCAGGGAACCACGGGGCTGCGCCGCGCTCCAAAGCGGGCCAGATGTTTTCGCCCCCGCCGCCCCTACCCGTCTCCTCCCTGAGGGCTCCGCCCCCAGACCCCCCGGTGTGTTCTTCGGCCGCGGGCCGGTGGGGGCCGTTCGCGCAGTTCCCCGCGCCCCTCGGGCCGGGGCTGCGCCCCGGATTCCCCGCCCGCCCGATTCGTTCGGCCGCGGGCCGGTGGGGGCCGTTCGCGCAGTTCCCCGCGCCCCTGAAGACCCCCTGCGGGGGTCCAGGGGGCGCAGCGCCCCTGGCGGGGTCTGGGGCGGAGCCCCAGAAAGATGGGACGGGTAGGGGCGGCGGGGGCGAAGAACCCCCGGGGTGCCTAGCCCAGGGACTTGTTCACCGCGGTCAAGGGGACCGCGTACAGGACGCGCTCCGGTGTCGTGTCCGGGGCGGCGCCGGTGAGGGTCCACAGTTCGCCGGTCTCCTGCCAGTAGGACAGGGAGGCGGTGTGCTGGCCCCAGCAGGCGTAGGACTGGTCCCCGGTGCACTGCACCGCCTCGGCGGTGTGTCCGCTCTGGCGCCACAGCGTGCCGTGCCGGCCGCCGCTGGCGGGCGTGTGGCCGACGTACCAGTCGGCCTTGCGCGCCCCGGCCGGCGTATGGGAGAGGACACCCGAGAGCCCGGCGGCCTTGGTCGTGTAGGCCTCGCGTGCGTCGACCCGCCCCAGGGAGTCACTGCCGAGCAACCCCGCCCGGCCGGCGCCGGTGCTGTACGAGTACCGCCAGATCCGGGTCCGCTCCGTGCCGTCGGCCGGCGCCGCCTCGGTGGCGACCAGGCTGTCCGGCGTCGAGGTGCGGTCCAGCGACAGGGAACCGAAACAGGGGTTCGCCCGGGCCTCGCCCGAGCCGCACGTGCCGCCCGCCGGGCTGTACGAGCCGACGGCCGGCAGCACGTACTGGTAGCCGTGCGCGGAGTAGCCGCCGCGCACCTTGCCGATCGCCCCGCTGTCCACGCCCGCCTTCAGGAGGTGCTGCAGGTCGAAGACGAGCAGGGAGTCGTCCTGCCCCGCGCCGTTCTGCGCGGTGACGATCAGCTTGCCCTGGTACCAGACCATGCCGCCCAGCCGGGAGCGGACCGCGCCGAAGTCCTTGCCGCCGTCGCGCGGTGCGACCAGCAGCACCCAGCGGTACCTGAGCGCCGCCGGGTCGCTCGCGTCGATGAAGGCGACCCGGGCCAGGCCCCGGTCCGTGGCGGAGGCGCCCGCGGCCCGGTCGTCGTGGTTCCAGCCCGCCAGGATGACCCGCCGGTCGCCCCACCGGCCGTCCTGTTCGGCGTCACCGGAGGTGGTGACGGAGGCGGGCGCCCACTGCCGGCTCCGCGCGTCGTCCGAGGCCCAGCAGTACGCGCGGGTGGCGACCGGTTCGAGCGGCAGCGCGGCCCGCTCGGTCCCGGAGCAGTCGGCCTCGTCGCGCATCGTGTGGTCGGCGCTCGCCAGCACGCCGGAGACTCCGACGTTCCCGCCCATGTTCCGGCTGAGCGTGCTGAGAGTGTCCCCGGCGACCAGGTTCTCGTGCAGTTGGAGCCTGCTGGTCTCGGCGGCCGAGGTGAGCGGGGTCAGCGCGCCCGGACTGTTGCTGCCCGTGGCCTGGGAGGTGCTGATCAGCGTGGCGGCCGCGGTGAGCGCGAGGGCGGTTCCGGCCAGAGTGGCGCGCAGCGCCTGTCCCCTTCGCCTACGACGGTGTCTGCCGCGGTGCTTCATGCGTCCTCCCGAGGAAGGCCAACTGCCCCTCATGATCGATACGTTGACGGAGAGACGGGTGGGGTGGCCTGTGGAGGGATGCTACGTCAGAGAGCCACGTGCCTGGTCAAGGACCCCGGAAGACGGTCCCGAAATACGCTCCTTGCTTCTCGCAGGGGGCATATTCGGCCGGTCGGGTGACGCGTCGGGCCCCGGTGCGGTACAAGGGAGCCCGGGTTTACGCGCCCTGCGCACCGCCGGCGCCGTCGAGTGGGGGAGCAGGTCCCGGGGGTCCTCCGGGAGCACCAACTCGACCTCCGCGGCCTCGCAGAAACGATACGGCCGGTGTTCCAGAAAAGCCCCGAGATACCGCCGTACGCGCGACATCTCGGCCCGTACCGTCACCGTACGACCGGGGTCGTCGAACAGGTCGTCCGCGAGCCCGGAGGCACTGCGCCCGGCGGGCCGGACGGCCAGCAGATACAGCAACTCGGCGTGGCGGGGGCTCAGTTCGTGGCACCAGGAGCCCGCTTCGGACGAGACGGTCACCGAGGAGCGCCGCGGGTGCGCCAGGTCCAGGACGATCCGCGCGGCCCGCCGGGGCCCCGGCTCGTCGGCGGCCCGCAGCAGCCAGCCGCCGGGCAGCGGTTCCACCACGCACAGCCCGAGCGTCGGCAGCCAACTCCGCCCGGGGACGAGCGCCTTGGGCAGCGCGAGCCGTCCGGTGTACGGCATCCCGGTGACCGCGGCCGTCCAGCCGTCCTGGTCCAGGGCGAGGGCGCG
>LRTP01000892.1 GCA_001550305.1 Streptomyces diastatochromogenes | reverse complement strand
CGGGCGAGCACCGGCGCCGCCACCGCGCGCAGCCCCTCCAGCGAGGTCAGGTGCAGCTCGCGCAGGCGCGCCTCGGCGAGTTTGGCCACCGAGCCGACCAGGGCGAGCGTCGCCGGGTGCAGGGTGTCCAGCGGCCCGCTCACGTCCACGACGCCGATCAGACTGCCGTCGCGCGGGTCGGTGATCGGGGCGCCGGTGCAGGTCCACGAGTGGTGGGTGCGCACGAAGTGCTCGGCGGAGAAGACCTGGACGGGGCGCCGGGCGACCAGCGGGGTGCCCACACCGTTCGTACCGACCACGCCCTCGCGCCAGTCCGCCCCGAGTTCGAATCCGAACCCGTCGGCCTTGCGCAGCACGGACGCGCTGCCCTCCCGCCACAGCACCCGGCCCTCCGCGTCCGCGACCACCATGATGTGGTGCGCGACGTCCGCGACCGAGAGCAGGCCCTCGCGGAGCACCGGCAGGACATGCCGCAGCTGCGAGGTCTGGCGCCGCCGCTCGACCTCGTCACGGACCAGCAGCCCGGCCCGGAAGTCGTGGTCGGGGTCGACTCCGCCGCGCAGCATGCGCTCCCAGGACTGCTCGATCACCGGGCGTGGCGCGAGGCGGGCGGGCTGTCCGGAGAGGGTGGCGTCACGCACCTCGCGCAGCACACGGGCCGCCTGGGCGGCGTCCAGGGCGGCGAGCCGCGTCACGTCGATCGGAGAGTGCGCCACGGAATCCTCCCCATCCTCCCTGGACGGACGGACCGACGGGTTCGGGGCATGTGAGGCCCACACTGCCCGGCCCTTTTCGGCCACGGGCGCCCGGGCCCGTACTGACTGCTGTTCTCATAGTGCCGCTCGGCGCCGACGGAGGGACACAGTCCGGCCACACAGGCCGGAAAAGTTGCAACCCCCTGCAACCCTGGCGAACAGCCGTACGGGGTCGGAAACTTGAGCAACGCCGCCTGTGCGGCGTTCGCGCTCCTCACAACGGGGCCAGAGAGCGGGGGTGGTGCCGTGTCGGCGCAGCACCACCCCCGCGCCCGGTGCGGAGCCCGGCTCAGGAAACAGCTCAGGAATCAGCTCGGGAAGCAGTTCAGGAAACTGGTCGGGCCCGTTCCACCACCGTGGCCAGATCGAGACTGTGCGGCAGGGTGCCGAAGGCCGAGCCCCAGTCACCGCCCAGCCGTGAGGCGCAGAACGCGTCGGCGACCTCCGGGGGCGCGTACCGCACGAGCAGTGACCCCTGCAGCACCAGTGCGACACGCTCCGCGAGCCTGCGTCCGCGGCCCTCGATGCCGTCCAGGTCGGCGAGTTCGCCCAGCAGGTTCTTGATCGCGCCGTCGAGCCGGTGGTCGGCGCCTCGGGCCCGGCCCACCTCCTGCAGGAACGCGTTCAGCGCCTGCGGCTCCCGCTGGATCGCGCGCAGCAGGTCGAGGGCCTGTACATTGCCCGCTCCCTCCCAGATGGAGTTGAGCGGCGACTCGCGCAGCAGCCTCGGCATGCCGGACTCCTCGACGTACCCGTTGCCGCCCAGGCACTCCAGCGCCTCCACCGCCACCGGGGTGCAGCGCTTGGTCACCCAGTACTTGGCGGCCGGCACCGCGAGCCGCAGGAAGGCCCGCTCGTCCTCGCCACCGTCGTCGTACGCCGCCGCCAGACGCATCGCCAGCGTCGTCGCCGCCTCCGACTCCAGCGCGAGGTCCGCCAGCACGTTGCGCATCAGCGGCTTGTCGATCAGCTTGCCGCCGAAGGCCTCCCGGTAGGTGCAGTGGTGCACGGCCTGCGCCACAGCCTGCCGCATGACGGCGGCGGCGCCGAGCACACAGTCCAGCCGGGTCACGGCGACCATCTCGATGATGGTGCGCACCCCGCGCCCCTCGTCCCCGACCCGGCGCGCCCAGGTCCCGTCGAACTCGACCTCGCTCGACGCGTTCGACTTGTTGCCGAGCTTGTCCTTGAGCCGCTGGATGCGGAACACGTTGCGGGTCCCGTCCTCCAGCACCCTCGGCACCAGAAAACAGGTGAGCCCGCCAGGCGCCTGCGCCAGCACCAGGAACCCGTCCGACATCGGCGCCGAACAGAACCACTTGTGCCCGGTCAGCTCGTAGGTCCCGTCCTCGGCGAGCGGCCGCGCCTCGGTCCTGTTCGCCCGTACGTCACTGCCGCCCTGCTTCTCCGTCATGCCCATCCCGAAGAGCACACCGGCCTTCTGGGAGGCGGGCCGCAGCCCCTGGTCGTAGACGGTGGACGTGAGCAGCGGTTCCCAGAGGGCGGCGAGTGCCGGGTCGGTGCGCAGGGCGGGCACCGCCGCGTGGGTCATCGAGAGCGGGCAGCCGTGGCCCGCCTCGGCCTGCGACCACACGACGAAGCCGGCCGCGCGCCTGAGGTGACCGCCGGGACGGCTCCAGGCCGCCGTCAGCCCCGCCGAGACGCCCTTGCCGAGCAGTCGGTGCCAGGCGGGATGGAAGTCGACCTCGTCGACGCGGTTGCCGTAGCGGTCGTGGGTGCGCAGCTTCGGCGGGTTCTCGTTGGCGAGCACCCCCCACTCCTGCACCTGCGCGGAGCCCGTCGTACGCCCGAGCAGCGACAGCTCCTCGTGTGCCTCGTCGAGAAGTCCTGGATCAAGGTGTCGCTCGACCGCCTCCACGAGGGCCCGGTCGGCGGCGAAGACGTCATATCCGACCAGGGGCGGAGCCTGGTTGGTCACGGTGTGGGTGCTGGCTGCCATACGGATACGGTAAGGACGTGCACCAGGCAAAAGAAACACCTGAACGGTCTCCCGTGGGCCGCTTTCACCGCGCTCGCGCGCTGTACAGGAACGTGTCGAAGCGCAGGACCGCCTGGCTGCTGCTCAAGGACACCGTCAACTCCTGCATGGAGTACCGGATCCTGGGGCTGGCGGCCGAGGCCGCCTTCTTCACACTCCTGTCCGTGCCGCCCCTGCTGCTGAGCCTCATCGGACTGCTCGGGTACGTGGACGACTGGACCGGCGCGCACTCGATCGCGAGCCTGGAGTCCAACATCCTGGAGGCCTCCCGCACGGTCCTCACGGACAAGGGCGTCCATCAGATCGCCGAACCGATCCTTCACGACGTGATGAAGGGCGGCAGGCCCGACATCATCTCCCTCGGTTTCCTCTTCGCCCTGTGGTCGGGCTCGCGCGCGGTGAACGTCTTCGTCGACACCATCACCGTGATGTACGGCCTCGACGGCACCCGGGGGATCGTGGCGACGCGCGTGATGTCGTTCCTGCTGTTCATCGTGGCGCTGCTGATCGGCTCGATCGCGCTGCCGCTGATGGTCGCGGGCCCGGACGCGGTGGTGCAGATCGTGCCGTGGTCGGCGACGCTCGTGCAGGTCCTGTACTGGCCTGTCGTCATCGTGCTCTCGGTCGTCTTCCTGACCACGCTGTACCACGTGTCGGTGCCCGTCCGCTCACCCTGGGTGGAGGACGTGCCCGGCGCCCTGGTCGCCCTCGCCATGTGGGTCTTCGGCAGCTTCCTGCTCCGTATCTACCTGACCAGCACGGTCGAGGGCCCGACGATCTACGGCTCACTCGCCGCCCCCGTGGCCGTCCTCCTGTGGATCGGTGTGTCCGCGTTCGCCGTCCTCGTCGGCGCCGCCGTCAACGCCGCCATCGACCGGGTCTGGCCGGCCGCCGCCACGGCCGCGGCC
>LRTP01000891.1 GCA_001550305.1 Streptomyces diastatochromogenes | reverse complement strand
GGCCCCGTACGGACGGGGCCGGCGCACCGGTCGTCAGCCGTTGACCCCGGAGTAGTGGCCGAGGCTCCAGCGCCACAGCAGCCGCGCGCCCAGATAGGCGAGCAGCCCCACCAGCGGTGAGGCCGCCGCCAGCCAGTACGGCACCCCCGAGTCGCCGCCGTGTCCGGTCAGCACGGCGGCCGGGAAGTAGGCGACGAAGGCCAGCGGCAGCCCGAAGGTGAGGAAACCGCCGACCGCGCGCGGCAGCACGTTGAGCGGATAGCTGCCGAACGTGCCGAGCAGTTCCTCCAGCCAGCGCCCCCAGTAGTCGGCGGCCGGGAAGCGCAGCGAGGCGCAGGCCACCGCCGTGAACAGGGCCGCCTCCAGGAGCATCCCGCCCAGCACACAGACGACGAGGTACGAGATCCGGGCCGCGTTCCAGTCCAGCTGGCTGCGGGTCAGCGCGCCCACCATCAGCCCGGTCGCCACCGTGAGGTCGCCGATCGCGTTCGTGGGGAAGACGGAGAGCTGGAGCTGCCGGTGGACCGGCATCGGGCGGACCAGATACGTGTCGATCACACCCTCCTGGATGTGCCGGGCCAGTCCGTGCACCCGGCCCAGGAAGAGCACGAACAGACCGTGCGCCAGCATCCGCGTCGCCGCGATCAGCAGCACGTCCTGGCTCGCCCAGCCGCCCATCCCGGTGAACCGGGTGAGCAGCACCGTCGCGAACACGATCACCGACACCTGCCAGATCGCGCCGATCGCGATCATCAGCAGGAACTCGGAGCGGTACTCCAGCTGCGCGCGGAAGTTGAGACGCGTGATGCGCCACACGATCCGCAGGGACTTCAGTGATGTGCTGAGCTTGTCCGTCGTGTTCGGCCCGTGCGTCAAATTCGGTCTGTCCGTCATGCTCAGCCTCCCTGCGAGATCACGCGCCGGGCGGCCCGGCGCCACAGCAGCCGGGTGAACAGGGCGAGGGCCACCACCCACGCGGCCTGCAAGGCGAGTTGGGGCGCCGCCTGCGACACCGGGATCCGGCCGACGTACAGCGACAGCGGCACACTCAGCGTCGCCTGGAAAGGGAGGAAGCGGCTGAGCGTGATGAACCAGTCGGGGAAGAACCACAGCGGCGCGTACACCCCGGACAGCAGGTTCTGCGCGAAGACCAGGATCAGGATCGCGGCGCCGTTGCGGAGCGTCCAGAAGCACAGCTGGTCGATCACCAGCATCACGTAGTACAGGACCCACTGGCCGAGCAGCACGCTCAGCCCGAACACCGCCGCCACGGCGGCCGATCCGGGCGGCTGGACGAACCCGACGGCCAGACACACCGCGTATCCGGTCGAGGCCCAGAGGAATCCGTAGAGTTGCTCGCCGAGCGCCCGCAACGCGTAGTAGCGCTGCGGGGGCAGCGGGCGCAGATACCAGTACACGATGGTGCCGAAGTGCATGTGCTGCTGGACGGTGTCCCGGCCCGAGTACTGGTCCAACGCCCTGATCCGGGTGGCCAGTACCGCGAGCACGGCGTAGGTGACGGCCTGGTCGCGGGTGAGGCCCGCGGTGGTGCCGGTCGTCGCGTACAGGCCGCGCCACAGCGAGGCCACCAGCACCACCTGCACGACGAGGCGCAGCAGCGCGGCGGTCATCCGGGGCGGGGTGTGAAGCTCGCCGAGCGGGGTGACCCGGGCGGCCCGCCAGCCGCCGGGGACGGTCGCGCTCACGCGGCCTCCGCCTGGACGTACGCCGCCCGCATCACGTCCTCCAGGTCCGCCTCGTCGATCGCGAGGTCGGTCACCTCGTACCGCTCGACGACCTGCTTGAGCGCCTGGTGGACCGTCGGGGCGCCGGGCCCGTCCGGTCCGAACACCACCTGGGGCCCTCGCGGCGCAGCAGTGCGATGCCCGGCGGTGGGGCGATCGCCGCCTGTGGATCGGCGAGCGTGGCCCGCACCTGCCAGGTCGAGCCGAACCTGCGCCTGATCTCGGCCAGGGTGCCGTCGAGGACGAGCCGCCCGTGGTTGATGAGCACGACCCGCTCGGCGAGCCGCTCGACCTCCGTCATGTCGTGCGTGGTCAGCAGCACGGTCCGGCCGCGCTCCTCCACCTGGTGCTTGAGGAAGCCGCGTACCTGTTCCTTGACCACCACGTCCATGCCGATGGTGGGTTCGTCGAGGAACACCACGGGCGGGTCGTGCAGCAGCGCGGCGGCGAGGTCGCAGCGCACCCGCTGGCCGAGGGAGAGATGGCGCACGCGGGTGTCCCAGAAGGAGGAGAGGGCGAGCAGCTCGTCGAACTCGCCGAGGCGGACGCGGTGTTCACGCTCCGGCACCCCGTAGATGTCCCGCAGGATCGCGAAGGACTCACGCACCGGCAGGTCCCACCACAGCTGGGTGCGCTGCCCGAACACCGCCCCGATGTTGCGTGCGTTGCGCTCGCGCTCCCGGTACGGGACGACGCCCGCGACGCGCGCCTCGCCGGAGGTCGGGGTGAGGATGCCGGTGAGCATCTTGATGGTGGTGGACTTGCCGGCGCCGTTCGGGCCGAGCAGCGCGAGCAGTTCGCCGGGCGCCACCTCGAAGGTGACGTCGCAGACGGCCTCCTTCGCGACCCGCTCGGGCTTGACGAGGGACTTGAGCGCGCCCGAGAAGCCCGGGCGGCGCACGGTGGTGTGAAAGGTCCGGGACAGCCCCCGGACCTGGATGCTGCCGCTCATGCGGACGCCTTCCGGGTCAGTGCGATCAGCCACAGGGTGGCCACGAGCGAGGCCGCGGACAGGGCGGTCAGCAGCCAGGGGACGGCGTGGATCCCCGACGCCTCGATGCCCACGCCGAGCAGCGGAGGAGCCGCCACCCCGCCGATCATGGACGCCGCGATCACCCAGGCCCCGGCCCTCTTCGCCTGCGGGAGGGCTCTGTTGAGCCACGGCAGCCCGGTCGGGAAGACGGGCGCGATGAACAGACCCACACCGGCGTACGCCACCGGCGCCGCCCGGGGGATCAGCGCCAGCAGCAGGCACGCGGTCATCCCGGCCGCGCAGACCGCGAGGATGCGCTCGGGCGCGTACCGCAGGGTGACCGGGACGACGAGGAAGCGGCCCGCGGTCATCATCAGCCAGTAGACGGAGGTGGCGGAGGCGGCGACCGTCGCGCTGTAACCGACGGTCTCCAGGTGGGTGGGTTCCCAGCCGCCGACGCCCGCCTCGACACCGACGTTCAGGATGTAGAGGAGCAGGAAGCCCACCAGGACGCGGGAGAGCAGGCCACCGGAAGCGGCGGGCCGCTCGGCCGGGGAGGCGGACGGCGCCTGGCTGCGGACCCCTCCCGTGCACAGGATCAGCGCCCCCGCGAGCACCGCGCACGCACCGAAGGCGTACGGGTAGTCGCCGGGCCCCAGCCACGCGACCAGCGCCGGGCCGAGGACCGCGCCGATGCCGAAGTGCGCGTTGAGGACGTTCAGCATGGCCGGCGAACGGTCGCCGAAGCCGACCGCGAACAGCTGGTTGAGGCCGTAGTCGATCCCGCCGAAGCCGAGGCCGCCGAGGAAGGCGGCGGCGAGTGCGAGCGGCCAGTTCGCGGCGAGCGAGAAGCCTGCGCCGCCCGCCGCCATCAGCGCGTAACTTGCCGCCAGGAGCGCCCTGTTGGAGATCCTGGAATGGATGGCGTTGAAGGCGAGGACGCCCACGACACCACCGGTGAAGTGCAGGCTCAGACCGAGGCCCGCCGCCGAGGGGGAGAGGCCGTACTGCGCGCGCAGGCCGGGGACCGCCGGTCCGTAGAGCGCTTGCAGCATGCCGATGAGGACGAATCCGATACACGACGCGACCGCGGCCGGTCGGCTGCACCTCTTTCCGGGGGACACCCCCAGACCCCCGTGCCGACCGGCCGCGGTCCTCGTGAGGGTGTCAGCCATGGATCTCCGAGAAGAGGAACGTGAATTCGGCGGGCGCGGGCCGCAGTTGGTACTGCGGAAGCGCGCCCGGACCGCACGACTGCGAGCCGATGCCCTGCTGCCCGTGGTCGAGATTGACCCAGACCGTGTCACCGGCCTTCAGATCGGTCGGATGCTCGGCCGCGTCGAGCTGCTCCGACGTCCAGCGGCGCGCGGTGAACCAGAACTCCGGCTCGCCCTCGACCCGAAGCCCACCGATCTCCACCCAGCGGACGTCGGCCCGAGCGCCGTTCTCCTGCGGACGGACGTACGGGGTCTGGAGTGCGTCGATGGTCGACTCCCAACGCCCCACGATGGACGCCGACTTGGTGTCCGGGTAGGCCTCGCCGGGACCGCCGCCGAACCACCTCGCCCCGTGCACCGAGCCCGCGAGCCCCAGCCGGATCCCGAGCCGGGGCAGCGGCAGCCTCCAGTCGCCCTCGGGCGCCACGGACACGGTCAGCCGCAGCCGCGTTCCGTCGGACGTCCACCGGTAGACCGTGCGCAGGGCCACCTCACGGGCGGCGGGCGCCACCCGGGTCCGTACGGTCAGCGCGTCGTCGCCCAACTCCACTGATTCCAGTCGGTGTTGCATCCGGTGCAGGCCGAGCTCGCGCCAGAGCGGGCCGTAGCGCAGATCCGGCTGCCAGGCCGCGCCGTTGTCGTTGTCGGTCGGCGCACGCCACACGTCGAGTCGCAGTCCCCTGACGTCGATCCCGCCGATCGAGCGCAGCGCGCCCGTACGGGCGTCGAAGGCCGCCGGGCCCAGGGTGATCTGCCCCTTGCCGAGGACCGGTCCGTCGCTCCGTGCCACGACGGTCAACGGCCTTGGCGAGAGGGGGAACTGGGCCCAGGCCACCAGGTGGTCCTTCGGCCCCCACGCGGTGTCGGCCGCGAGCGTCGCCCGTACCGTCCACTGGGTCTCCCCGCCCCGTGGGTCGGCCGGCGGGTCCGGCAGCTTCACGTCCGCGGACTCGCCCGGCGCGAGCTCCGGCACCGGCAGGACGCCCGCCTCGACGGTCTCGCCGTCGACCTGGTAGGACCACTCGAAGGTGAGCGCGGAGAGATCCGCGAAGTCGTACGCGTTGGTGACCCGTACGGTCCCGTCCGCCCTGTCGCCGACGATCCGGACCGGCTCGATCACCTTCTTGTACTCGACCAGGCCCGGGGACGGGGTCCGGTCGGGGAAGAGCAGCCCGTCGCAGACGAAGTTCCCGTCGTGCAGCTCCTCGCCGAAGTCGCCGCCGTACGCGAACCCGAACCGCTCGTCCTGGATGCCGTGGTCGATCCACTCCCAGATGAAGCCGCCCTGGATGCGGTCGTACGACTCGAACAGGTGCTGGTAGTCCGCGATCCCGCCGGGACCGTTGCCCATCGCGTGCCCGTACTCGCAGAGGATGAAGGGGAGTCCGCGGCGCTTGCGGGTGCCGCCGTCGAGGCCGCGGCCTATCCTGTCGACCTCGGCGTGGTCGGCGTACATCCGCGAGTAGACGTCCGTGTCACGGCAGTCGATGTCACCCTCGTAGTGGATGAGGCGTGAGCCGTCCCGGCCGCGGATCCACTCGGCCATCGCGGTCAGCCCGCGCCCGGTGCCGGCCTCGTTGCCGAGGGACCAGATGACGACGGAGGGGTGGTTCTTGTCGCGCTCGACCATGCGGGCCGCGCGGTCGAGCAGGGCCGGGGTCCAGCGGTCGTCGTCGACGGGGTTGTCGCGCCAGGCCTGCTCGGTGAAGCCGTGCGTCTCGAGGTCGCACTCGTCGACGACCCACAGGCCGTACTCGTCGCACAGGTCGAGGAAGGCGGGGTGCGGCGGGTAGTGCGAGGTGCGCACCGCGTTGATGTTGTGCCGCTTCATCAGCAGCACGTCCTCGCGCATGGTCTCCAGGTCGAGGGCGCGGCCCCGCTCCGGGTGCCACTCGTGCCGGTTGACGCCCTTGAAGAGGAGCGGTGTGCCGTTGACCTTGATCAAGCCGTCCTCCAGGACGACCGTGCGGAAGCCGACGCGCAGCGGGACGCGCTCGCCCTCGGTCGCGAGCACACCGTCGTACAGCTGGGGTGTCTCGGCCGTCCACGGCCGCACCGGGACGGTGACCGACTCGCCGGTCGCGACATCGATGTCGAGGCCGGGCACGGTGACCCGGCCGTCGACATCGGAGTCGACGCGCAGGGTCCCGAGACCTTCGACATGGTCGTAGGAGGCGTGCACGAAGAAGTCGAGGACGCCGCCCGCCGGGCGGTGCAGGAGCGTGACGTCCCGGAAGATGCCCGGCAGCCACCACTGGTCCTGGTCCTCCAGGTACGAACCCGCCGACCACTGGTGGACACGGACGGCCAGCACATTGCCGCCCGGCTTGAGCAGATGGCCGACCGCGAACTCGTGCTGCAGCCGCGACCCCTTGAACTCCCCGATGTCCGTGCCGTTCAGCCAGACCCGGGCACAGGACTCGACCCCGTCGAAGCGCAGCACCGCCCCGCCGTCCGAGGGCCAGTCGGACGGCAGGTCGAAGGTGTGCAGATGATCGCCGGTCGGGTTCTTGGTCGGCACGCGCGGCGGGTCGACCGGGAACGGGTAGAGGTGGTTGGTGTAGATCGGTGAGCCGTGCCCCTGGAGGACCCAGTGGCCGGGGACGGACACCTCGGCCCAGTCCCCGGCGTCGAACCCCTGCCCCGCGAACGAGTCGTCCTCGGCGTCGGCGGTGGGGGACAGACGGAAGCGCCAACTGCCGTTCAGTGACAAGGACCGCGCGTCCGAGGACGCGTACCGGGCGCGTGGCGGGAGCGCCCCACTGCCCGGTGAGACGTCCTCGACGTAGTCAATGGCGGAAGTCGTGCGGAAAGACATCGGTCTCCTAGATCGTCCCTTGGTGCCCGTCGAGCTTGTCGATCAGCCCTTGATGCCCGTCTGAGCGACCCCCTGCACCAGCCAGCGCTGGAGGAAGAGGAACACGAACACCAGGGGCAGGATGGAAATGGCGGTGGCCATGAAGATCAGGTGGTAGTTGACGGTCTGATTGGTCATGTACGAGGAGAGCGCGATCTGCACCGTCCAGGCGCTCGGGTCCTGGCCGATGACCAGCGGCCACAGGAAGGCGTTCCAGCCGCTGATGAAGGTGATGGTCGCGATCGCGGCGAAGAAGTTCAGGGAGTTCGGTACGACGATGCGCCAGTACGCGCCCCAGTAGCCGAGCCCGTCCACGCGCGCCGCCTCCTCCAGCTCCTTGGGGAACCCCAGGAAGTACTGCCGGAAGAGGAAGCAGGCGAAACCACTGAAGAGCACCGGAATGACGAGACCCCGGTAACTGTCCACCCAGCCCAGCGAGGAGACCAGCACGAAGCTCGGCACGAAGGTGACGGCGGGCGGCACCATCAGGGTCCCCAGGACCATGTAGAAGATCTTGTTGGCGTGCTTGTACGGGATGCGGGCCAGGCCGTAGCCGGCGAGCGAGCAGACCAGCAGGGTGCCCACCGTGATCAGGACGGCGACGACCGCGGAGTTCAGCAGGGAGCGGCCGAAGTCGACCGTTGTGTCGTGGAACAGCTCGGTGAAGTTGCTCCACTGGGGGTTCGTGGGGAAGAACTTCCAGTTCTCGCCGGTGATTTCGGGGTCCGTCGACAGCGCGTTGCGGGCGATCAGATAGAAGGGGACGAGGAAGAGCAGGGCGGCGACGCCGATGGAGACGTACAGGCCGGTGTTGCCGATGACGCTGCCGCGCTTGACACGGCGTGGCTTGTCGACCGGAGTGACTGGAGGCACGGTCGCGGTCACTTGTCGTCACCCCTTCCGAAGCCCAGGAACTTGCCCTGCGCCAGTGTCACGATGAGGATCAGCAGGGTGAGGATCACCGCGCCGGCGCTGCCTTCGCCGTAGTCCTGGCTCTCGCCCAGCGCGGTGTAGTACAGCTCGACGAGCGGTGGCCGGCCCCAGGTCGTCTTCGCCAGCAGGTTGAAGAACTCGTCGAAGGCCTGGTAAGCGGCGATGACCAGCAGCAGGATCACCGCGGTCGAGGTGGCCCGCAGCTGCGGCAGGGTGATGTAACGGAAGGTCTGCCAGCCGGGCTTGGCGCCGTCGATGGCGGCGGCCTCGTACAGCTCGGGCGGGATGTTCTGCAGCGCCGCGAGGAACAGGATCATGTAGAAACCGGCCTGCAGCCACAGCCGCAGCGTCACGATGACCAGCCAGTACCAGGGCGGATCGGGGTTGGCGAGCCAGGCGATGTTCTCGACGCCGAACCAGCCGAGGATCGTGTTCATCAGGCCGAAGCGGACCCCGCTGAACATCGACATCTTCCAGATCAGCGCGGCGGCGACATAACTGCACGCGGTCGGCAGGAAGAAGACGGACCGGAAGAACGCCTTCATGAAGCGCAGCCGGTTCACCAGCAGGGCGAGACCCAGCGACAGCGCCCAGGTGGCGGGCACGATGAAGACGGCGAACACGGTGAAGGTGACGAGCGAACCGGTGAATTTGCTGTCCTGCAGCATCTGCCAGTAGTTGTCGAAGCCGACGAACTTGCTCGGCGTCACTGTGAAGCGCGCCTCGAAGAAGCTCAGCCAGAGGCTCCAGCCGATCGGCACATAGACGAAGACCGTCAGGCCGATGAGGAAAGGGCTCGTGAAGAGCCAGAAGTTGAAGGTGCTGCTGCCCCGCAGCCCCCGCCGCGGCCTGGCCGGTGAGGCCTTGGCCGAGGCGGGGCGCGCGACACCGCGCGTGGTGGTGGTCGACATGTCGCTACCCGTCCGTCCGTCTCCGTCCCGGCCTATCCGAAGAGCTTCTTGAGCTCGCGGTTGACGGTGGTGTCGGCCTTGGAGAGCTCGGCCTCCGGGTCACCGTTCTTGCGGACGCAGTTGGCGAAGACGTCCTCCAGCGCGGTGATCATGGCTTGGGTCCAGCCGATGTTGTCGAAGTGTCCGAAGTCGTTGAAGAGTTTGACGCCCTCGGCGGGCAGGCCCGTCTTGAGCTTGGTGGCGGACGCGGCGATCGAGGCGCGCGGCGGGATGTGGAAGCCGTACGACAGCGCGAAGTCCTCCTGGTACTTCTTCTGGTCGATCCACAGCCACTTCACGTACTCCTTGGCCAGGTCGGCGTTCTTGCCCTTGGCGTTGACGAACATCGACCAGCCGCCGTTGACGACCGACTGCTTGCCGGAGTCGGTGACCTTCGGGAAGGGGAAGATCCCGAGGTCGTCGCCGAGCGCCTTCTGCATGACCGGCATGGCCCACATACCGCAGAACTGGATGGGGGTCAGACCCTGCACGATCGCGGAGGGGTCCCAGTAGTCGGTCGGGGCGTCGAGGAGAAGGTGGCCGCTCGTGAACAGCCGGCGCATCTTCTTGATGCCCTCCTTGACGCCCTCCGTGTGGTACGCGATCTGGTTCTTCGCGTCGAGGGTGTCGGCGCCGGACGACCAGATCAGCGGGTTGATGACGGCGTGCAGGTCGTTGCCGATGAACAGGCCCTTGACCTTGCCGGTCGTGAGCTTCGCCGCGGCCTCGATCAACTCGTCGAGGGTGGTCGGCGGCTGGATCTTCGCCTTCTCCAGCACGGACTTGCGGTAGAAGAAGAACTGCGGGTCGTCGATCATCCGGACGCCGTATATCTTCCCGTCCACCGTGTGCGAGGCGATGTCGGCCGGGTTGAAGTCGGACTTGACGGGATCGATGATGTCGCTCAGGTCCGCCACCTGACCGCTCTTGATGAGCTGGATCTGCGGGTGGAACTCGAACACGTCGGGGGCGTTGTCGGTGAGCAGTGCGGAGAAGAGCTTGCTCTCGTAGTCCGCGCTGGTGATCCACTGCGTGTTCACCGCGGCCTTGTCGTAGGCCTTCGCGTACCGCTTGAGGGCGTCCTCGACGCCGGCCTCCCCGTACGCGTGGAAGTACTGCTTGATGGACTTGCCCGAACTCCCGCCCCCGGAACGCCCGTTGTTGCTTCCGCACGCGGCCAGCGGCCCCAGCGCGGCCAGCCCCGCTGCGGCTCGCAGGACGGATCGACGGTCCCAGTTGCTGCTCATTGCCGACATGGTGACGTCCTTGTCTCTTGTACGGCTGCGGCTCGAAATCGCTGTGCGGTGCGGGACGCTAACCTTCTGTTAAGGCTTCGGCAAGGGGTTGGACGAAGTCTGTTCGAAGCGTTGTCTGCGGTTCGGTGGATCGAACAGGGGTGTCCGCAGGGCGAGTTGGTGGACCGCCGGTCCGGCGGCCCACGGCCTCCTAGGGAGCGGTGCGGCGCGGGACGGCCCTGCCGCCGGCGGGCTTCTGGCCCACCGGGTTCAGGGCGCCCTCCAGGGCGAAGGTCGCGGCGCCCAGGCAGACCGGGTCGGTGGGGATGGGGGAGAGGACGATCTCGGTGGCGGCCAGCGGTCGCCGCAGCGCGTGCCGGGCGACGGCCTCGCGCACCTCGCGCAGCAGCGGTTCGCCGAGTGCGGCGGCCACCCAGCTGCTGAGCACGACGACTTCGGGGTTGAGGAGGTTGATCAGGTCCGCGATGCTCGCGCCGAGATAGCGGGCGGTGTCCCGGACGACCTGGAGCGCCACCGGGTCGCCGGCGGCGACCCCGCGGGACAGGGCGTCGATGGTGGCGGTCTGGTCGTCGGGATGCAGCAGCGGGCTGTGCGGGCTCGACTCCCGCAGGTTCCGCATGATTCCGGGCGCCCCGACGTACGTCTCCACGCAGCCGTGGTTGCCGCAGTGGCACGGCCGCCCGTCGAGGACCAGTGTCGTATGGCCCCACTCGCCCGCGCTGTTGCTCACCCCGCGGTGCAGCCCGCCGCCGAGCGCGAGGCCGGCACCGACCCCCGTGCCCAGGTTGACGACGACGGCGTCCCCGCGACCGCGGGCCGCGCCGAACCACAGCTCGGCGACCGCGCAGGCGCGCAGCGGGTTGTCGAGGTGGAGGGGGTAGGCGATGTGCTCGGCCAGCAGGTCGAGCAGCGGCACGTCGTGCCAGTCCCAGTTCGGCGCGTACTCGGAGATGCCGGTGTCGCGGTCCACCTGGCCCGGCACGCTGACCCCGACGCCCAGGACGCGCGCGCCCTCGACCCCGGCCTGCGCGACCACCGAGCCGACGGCCGCGGCGACATGCCCGACGACCTGCTCCGGGCGGCTCTCACCGGGGCGCATGTCCTCGGCGGCGCGGGCGAGCACGTTCAGCGCGAGGTCGAACAGCTCCACGCGGACGTACGTCTCCGCGATGTCGACGCCGATCAACGCGCCCCCCGACGCGTTGACGGCCACGAGTCCGCGGGGGCGGCCCCCCGCGGAGTCCTCGAACCCGACCTCGGTCAGCATGCCGAGGTCGAGCAGTTCACCGACGAGCGTGGCGACCGTGGCCAGGCTCAGCCCGGTGGCCGCCGCCAACTCCTGTCGTGAGGTGGGGGACGCGGCGATGATCTGACGCAGCACCTCGTAGCGGTTCGCGGTGCGGATGTCGCGCGATGTTCGCTTCGCCTGCTTTGCCACCTCGGTCCTCCGTACCGCGCAGCGGGGCTCGACGGTCCCGGCGCGGCGCAAGGCTATGGCCTGGCGAGGAGGTTCGACAAGGGGTTAGGAAAGGGGGTGAACAAAGTCCCGCACGAAGGGGTTGGTGAACTTGCCCGCCGGGTCCATGGTTTCGGCCAGGGCCCTGAAGTCGTCCAGTCGCGGGTAGCGCCCGCGCAGCACCTCCCCGGGCGTGGTGAACACCTTGCCCCAGTGCGGCCGGGGATCGAACGGCTCCAGCGCCTCCTCGACCCGACGCACCACCGGCAGGACGGCCGCCGTGTCCTCGACCCAGGTGAAGTGCAGGGCCACGGTGTCCCGGCCGTAGGCGGGGCTCAGCCACTGCCGGTCGGCGGCCACGGTGCGCACCTCGCAGATCTGCAGCAGCGGCGCGATGTGCTCGCGGATCGCGTCGAGGGCGCCCAGCGCCGCGAGCGCGTGCGGGCGCGGCAGCAGGTACTCGGACTGCAACTCGGCCCCGCTGCTCGGGGTGAACTCCGCCCGGAAGTGCGGCAGCCGCTCGTGCCACGGTCCGGGCACTGCGAACTGCTGGGTGCAGTTCTCGGCGGGCATGCCCGGCACGGGGTGCATTGCCTCGGTGGCGGGCGCGGCCCAGGGGAAGTCGGGCAGCGGCTGGTCGGTACGGCGCTTGAGCCACACCTGCCGGAAGCCCGGACGCCCCCAGTCGGTGAAGAGACTCACGCTGTACGCCGTCGCCGCCACCGTCTCGAAGTCGAGCCCGGCGAGGGGAAGTTCGGTGAAGACGTGCTGGCTCACCTCGAAGTCCGGTTCCAGATCGAGGGTGAGGGCGGTGACGACACCGAGTGCGCCGAGGGAGGTCACGGCGCCGTCGAAGCGTGCGTCGTCGCGGCCGATCGTGACGGTCGAGCCGTCCGCCGTGACGATCTCGACCTCGCGCACGGCGGAGGCGAGGGAGCCGTTGGTGACGCCCGAGCCGTGGGTGCCGGTCGCCACCGAGCCCGCCACGGAGATGTGCGGGAGCGAGGCCATGTTGTGCAGGGCGAACCCGTGCTCGTGCACCCGGCGGGCCAGTTCGGCGTACCGGACGCCGCCCGCGACCCGTACCGTACGGGCGGTCGAGTCGACGTCCACGGTCGGGGGCAGCGCGGTGAGCGAGACCAGTACCCCGTCGTCGCCGGGCTCGGCGATCTTGTTGAACGAGTGCCCGCTGCCGAGGGCGCGGACGCGGGCGCTCTGTGCGACGAGCGCCGCGAGGGCGTCGTGCGTGTGCGGGCGGTGCAGTTCCTTGGCGGTGTACGTGATGTTGCCGGCCCAGTTGGTCAGGGTTTCTGTCATCCCTGTCGTGCCTCCCCGGGAAGTCGCCGTGCGCGGCCGTGCGGTGGCCACTGCTGGAAACTACCTCGGGGTCGGCCGGTCCGGTGTCCCGGCCCTGTCCCCTGTCGCGCGTGGCGGGCCGCGGTTACGGTAGAGGTGGTAGAGAGCGCTTGCTGTGTGGTGCTGTCCCGTAGCCGCCCTCTTGCGTAGCGACCCTCTCCCGTAGTCGCCCTGTTTCGTCAGTCACCGAGCCGGAGGGTTGACTCCTTGCCCGAGCGTCCCGTGGCGATGTTCGCCATGTCCGCCGAGAACGTGCCGCAGATCTTTCCGGCAGAGGTCATGACCCGACTGCGCGAGGTCGTGGACATCGAGCCCGCGCTGGTGGCCGAGGACTTCTCGGAGCCTCGTGTGCGCGAGGCGCTCGGCGGGACCGAGATCCTGATCACCGGCTGGGGCTGCCCGCGGCTGGATGCGGCCACGCTGGACGCGGCGCCGAAGCTGCGTGCCGTGCTGCACTCCGCGGGCTCGGTGAAGGGCTTCACCACACCGGCGGTCTGGGACCGCGGCCTCGTGGTGTCCTCGGCCGCCGTCGCCAACGCGCTGCCCGTCGCCGAATACACCCTCGCCATGATCCTTCTCGCCGGCAAGGACCTCTTCGCCCAGCGCGACCGGCTGCGCGCGCGGCGCTCCGTGTCCGGGTGGGCCCTGGTTCCCGGCATCGGCAACTACGGGCGCCGTGTGGGTGTCGTCGGAGCGTCCCGTATCGGCCGCCGCGTGATCGAACTGCTGCGTCCCTTCGATCTGAGGGTGAGCCTCACCGACCCGTACGTCGACGAGGGCGGGGCGGCCGAACTGGGGGTTCCTCTCCTCCCGCTCGACGACCTGCTCGCCACCAGCGACATCGTCACCGTCCACGCCCCCCAGACCCCCGAGACCCGGCACCTGATCGGTCGCCGTGAACTCGGTCTGATGCCGGCCGGGTCGGTCCTCATCAACACCGCGCGGGGGTCGCTCGTCGACCACGACGCGCTGATCGACGCGCTACGGGCCGAGCGGTTGAGCGCGATCCTCGACGTGACCGACCCCGAGCCGCCGCCGGCCGACTCGCCCCTCTACGACCTCCCCAACGCCTTCGTCACCCCCCACCTCGCCGGCTCCCAGGGCAACGAACTCACCCGTCTGGGCCTGACGGTTCTCTCGGAGGCGGAACGGGTCGTTGCGGGGGAGGGGGTGGAGTTCGGGGTGGATGTGGGGGTGTTGGAACGGGGGGCGTGACGCGGCGCCCGGACTTTCCTCGCCCCCGCCGCCCCTACCCATCCCATCCCCGGGGGCTGCGCCCCCGACCCCCCTGGGGCTGTGCCCCGGGACCCCGGCTTGGGGCTGCGCCCCTGCTCGGGGCTCCGTTCCGGGCCCGCGCTCGGGGCTGCGCCCCGGTCCCTACCTGGGGCTGTGCCCCGGGACCCCTGCTCGGGGCTTGCCCCTGGGACCCCCATTCGGGGCTGCGCCCCGGTCCCGCGCCCGGGGCTCGCCCCGGGGGACCCCCACTTGGGGCTGCGCCCCGCAGCCGCTCTTGGGGCTGTGCCCCCGGCCTCTTGCCTGGGGCTGCGCCCCTGAGACCCTCGCTCGGGGCTGTGCCCCGGGCCCGCGCTCGGGGCTGTGCCCCCGGCCCCCACCCAGGGCTTCCCGGGGCTCGGGCGGCGGTCCGTGTTTGGGGTTCCGTTCTGGGGTCGTGTTCGGGGCTTGGCCCTTGGGTGCCTGTTCGGGGCTGTGGGTCAGAGTGGGTCTTGGGGTTCTGGGGCGCACCAGCAGCTGGGTTGCGCTCGGGGCCCGTTCCGGGGCACCCGTGGGGAACTCGTCGCGGCGGCCCTGCTCCTGCTCCGGGAAGTGAAGGTCCGTACGGGCGTTCCGGACGTGGTCCTCGGAGTCTGGGGCCGTGCCGCTCGTGGCCAGCTGGGCGCGCCCGAACCCGGCCCGGCGCTGCCGTCGGACGTGCGCATCGCGCGCCGCGAGGGGACCCGGCACGGCTGACGTACAGGCAGGGGCATACCGTGAGGAGTCGAGCACGGAGACTTGAACCAGTCGGGAACGGGTCGGGAGCGAGGAGAACGGGATGGTCGGCAGCCGCACCGCGTTGGTCGAGGATCTGATGGAGCGGTTCCCGCACGTACCGCGGGAGGCCGTCTTCAAGGAGGACCTGCTCCGCGGAGGTGTGGCCTTCGACGAGTCGGCGCTCTCCGACAACGAGGACGGTGACGTCAAGCCGAAGTCGTACTTCATCTTCTCCTTCGATCACGGCACCCTGCCCGAGCTCGGCGAGGCAGCGCTGCGCCGCCCGCCCGAGGAGATCATCCTCACGGGCGGTCCGTACGACCTGCGGCGGACCGTGGTGTCCGTGCGGGTCAATCCCGCCTCGCCCTATCGCGTCGCCGCGGACGACGAAGGCATGCTCGGGCTCTACCTCGACGGGAAGCGCATCGCCGACGTCGGCGTGCCGCCGATGCCCGAGTACTACCGGCACACGCTCTCCAACGGGAAGTCCGTGATGGAGGTCGCCCCCACCATCCAGTGGGGCTATCTGATCTACCTCACCGTCTTCCGGGTCTGCCAGTACTTCGGTGCCAAGGAGGAGTGCCAGTACTGCGACATCAACCACAACTGGCGCCAGCACAAGGCGGCGGGGCGCCCGTACACCGGGGTGAAGGACGTCGAGGAGGTCCTCGAAGCCCTGGAGATCATCGACCGGTACGACACCGCGAAGGCCTCCACCGCGTACACCCTCACCGGCGGCGCGATCACCTCGAAGCTGCAGGGGCGCGACGAGGCCGACTTCTACGGCCACTACGCCAAGGCCATCGAGGAGCGCTTCCCGGGACGTTGGATCGGCAAGGTCGTCGCGCAGGCGCTGCCGCGCGACGACGTGCAGCGGTTCAAGGACTACGGCGTGCAGATCTACCACCCCAACTACGAGGTGTGGGACCGCCGGCTGTTCGAGCTGTACTGCCCGGGCAAGGAGCGATACGTCGGCCGCGACGAGTGGCACAAGCGCATCCTCGACTCCGCGGAGGTCTTCGGCGCGCGCAACGTGATCCCCAACTTCGTGGCCGGCGTGGAGATGGCGGAACCGTTCGGCTTCACGACCGTCGACGAGGCCATCGCCTCCACCACCGAGGGCCTGCGCTTCTTCATGTCGCACGGCATCACGCCCCGCTTCACCACCTGGTGCCCGGAGCCCACGACCCCGCTCGGCAAGGCCAACCCCCAGGGCGCGCCGCTGGAGTACCACATCCGGCTGCTGGAGGCCTACCGTTCGACCATGGAGGACTTCGGGCTGTCCTCGCCGCCCGGATACGGGCCGCCCGGACCCGGCCACGCGGTCTTCTCGGTGAGCTCCTTCATGGACAGCCTCCCGGCGCGGGAACCCGCGGTGGCGGAAGCGGCCGGACCGAAGGTTCCGTAGAACCTCTCAAAAGTCGACGGCGATCGAGACGTATCGGCCTCCCTTCCGTATCACCTTCCATACGGCGGGAGGGAGGCTGCGCGCGCTCGGACGTACGGCGCCGCAACCGCTTGCCACGCTAATTGAATACCTCGCTTGTCAGTTGTGTGGAAAGCGTGAAAGGCTCGGGCCCCGTCGTTGAGACGGCCTCAACTCCCTTGTACAGAGGGTGAGTTGACGATCACGTTCAGACGTTTCTAGACGTTGCACCTGGAAGCAGTTGATGCAGGAGCCCCCCATGCCCGACCTGCCGACCCCCCAGAACGCCGCCGAGGCCGCGCTGCTCTCGGAGTGCTGGGACGCGGTCCTGTCGTACGCCGATCTGTGCACGTCCGGTTCGGCCTCGGCCACGCGGCTGGCGACCGAGGCGTTCACGCACGGCATCGACGAACTGCGCGCCGCCACCGCGGCATCGAAGAGTACCGGTACCGGACGCCGGGCGCTCAGGCTGCCCCGCATTCCGCTGCTGCTGGCCTCGGTCCGTACCGTGGCCGCCGCCTGGGAGACGAGCGGGCTCGGCCATCGGCTCGACCCCGACCTGCGCCTGTGGCTCCACTCGGACAAGGCCGCCCGCTACGTCGGACCGCCGCTGCACCGCCCGCTCGCGCTGCGCGGCCTCAGGGACATGCAGGAGCCGGACGCCGTTCTGCTGTGGCTGGCCGAGGTCGAGTCGCTGCCGATGTCCGCGGTGGCCCGGCGGCTCGGTCTCGATCCGGCGGCCGCGTCCTCCGAACTCGCCCAGGTGCGGGCGCTGTTCCGGGACCGTTGCCACCGCAACCACCTCGACACGCCGATGGACGCCCACTGCCGCAGCTATGCGCGGCTCCTCGACGCGGTCACCCGCTCACCCAGCGCCGAGACGCCCGAGGACCTCTCCCGGCACATGGCGCGCTGCGTCGAGTGCGCGGAGGCCGCCGCCTGTCTGCGGCTGCACGGCGGCGGGCTGCCCGCGGCGCTCTCCAGCGGTGTGATCG
>LRTP01000890.1 GCA_001550305.1 Streptomyces diastatochromogenes | reverse complement strand
CCAGCAGCGTGGCCGCGTACGCGAGCTGCCCGCGCTCACAGGCCGCCGCCCCGCGCTCGTCGTCGCTCTGGGCCACCGCCTCCGCCGTCCGCAGCGCGTCCTCCGCCTCGGCCCAGCCCTGCTCGGTGTACAGGCACCGCTCCACGAGGAGCGAGGCTCTCTGCAGTGCGGGACCCGCCGCCCCGGGCTGGAGCAGTGCGGCCGCGTCGACCCAGCAGGCGCGCGAGCGCAGCCGCCATACCGCGGTCTGGAGTGGATCGTCCCCTGCGTTCGTTCCGGAACCAGACATGGCGGTATGCGCCACGTTGCCCTCCCCGAGCACGCCATTGAGCTGTTGAGTGGTGGCATCTCAGCACGGATCGCGGCACCCGGCCAAGGGGGTGGGTGAAGGATTTCACAAAGTCGTGGGACTGGTGCGGCACTTGCTGACACGCGCCGCACGGACCCGTGACCTCAGCTCATGCGCAACGCGAGGAAGAAGTCGAGCTTGTCCTCGAGGCGGGAGAGGTCCCGGCCCGTCAACTGTTCGATGCGGCCCACCCGGTAGCGCAGTGTGTTGACGTGCAGGTGGAGCCGCGTGGCGCAGCGCGTCCAGGAGCCGTCGCAGTCGAGGAACGCCTCCAGGGTGGGGATGAGTTCGGCGCGGTGGCGGCGGTCGTAGTCCCGGAGCGGGTCGAGCAGGCGCGCGGTGAAGGCGCGGCGTACGTCGTCCGGCACGAAGGGCAGCAGGAGGACGTGCGAGGCCAGCTCCTGGTGCCCGGCCGCGCAGACCCGGCCGGGGCGGGCGGCGGCGACCCG
>LRTP01000889.1 GCA_001550305.1 Streptomyces diastatochromogenes | reverse complement strand
GCCGCGATCTCCGCGGGGGCCGCCCCCGTCTGCACCAGTTCGAGGACCTCCTGCGCGAGCCGGCGCCGTACCGTGCGCGCCGCGTCCCGTCGGTCCCGCTCGACCGCGATCAGCTGGGTGACGCCCTGGAGCAGGTCGAGCCGCTCCGCGGGCCAGTCCCCGGCGTCCGCCTCGACCGTGAGCAGCCAGTCGGAGAGCACCGTCTCGCGCACATCGCGGGAGGCGGCCGCGGAGCGCCCGGAGGAGCGGATCGGGAAGAGGGAGTAGGTCGTCGTGCCCACGAGCACCCGGTGCGGTAGGCGCCGCCCGGTGCGCGCCGCCGCGAGATGCTCCGCGGCCAGCTTCGCGGACACGTCGGCGGGCAGCGCGGCCCCGGCGAGCTTCGAACCGGCGATGGGGCGTCCGGTGGGGGAGAGCACCCAGGCCCGCAGGTCCAGGTCGGTGCCGAGCAGGTCGAGGACCACGTCGGGGCCGCCGCCCGCCGGGCCGGACGTCATCATCCGCCGGTGCCGGTCCACCACGGCCGCGAGGTCTCCGGCGCGCTCGCCCGAGACCTGTCGTACGACATGCTCGGTGATCGTCGCGAACGCCACCGACTCGTGCACGGCGAACAGCGGCAGCCGGTGCCGGACGCAGGCCAGGACGAGGTCCTCCGGGACGTCGCCGAGCTCCGCCTCACCGGCGGCGAGGGCCGCGACCCCGGCCGCCGCCAGGATCCGTACGAAGGGTTCGGAGTCCGCGGCGTCGTGCCGCCAGGCGAGCCCGGTGAGGACCAGCTCGCCGCCGGAGAGGTAGCGGCTGGGGTCCTTGAGGTCCGTGGTCATCACACCGCGTACGGTGCGGTCCAGCTCGTCCTCGCCGCCGAGCAGCCGCAGGCCCAGCGCGTCGGTGTCCAGCAGTGCGCGCAGCCGCATTCTCGTCGCCGCCGTTCTTGTCTCGAAATCTACGATGGATCTGAAGGTGAGCAATGGGCGAGCGGGTCCGCGAGCCGTACTCCCTGGTCCCAGCGTGTGCTGGATGTTTCCTGTCGTTTCCATAGGAAAACGAGGAGGTTACTGATGACCTCCGTTCATACGAATCTACAAGATGACCGCCCTGGCCAGCCAACTCCTTCATGGTTTCGGTGACTGACCCCGGTGGAGGACAGCGCGGTGTACTGACCTCACTCCACGTGAACAACTCATGAACGAGCCCGGGCCGCCGCACACGATCTGGCTTGATCAGAACGACCCACGATACGAAGAAGAGAGCCACTCATGGACTTCCTTCGCCCCGCCAGCTGGGAGGAGGCGCTCGCCGCGAAGGCCGAGCACCCCACCGCTGTGCCGATTGCGGGTGGCACCGATGTGATGGTCGAGATCAACTTCGATCACCGCCGGCCCGAGTACCTCCTCGACCTGAACCGCGTCGGCGAGCTGAGCGAGTGGGAGGTCGGCGCGGAGAGCGTGCGCCTGGGCGCCTCCGTCCCGTACACCCGGATCATGGAGAACCTGCGCGGCGAGCTTCCCGGCCTGGCCCTGGCCTCCCACACCGTGGCCTCTCCCCAGATCCGCAACCGCGGCGGCGTCGGCGGCAACCTCGGCACCGCCTCCCCGGCCGGCGACGCCCACCCCGCCCTCCTCGCGGCCGGCGCCGAGGTCGAGGCCGAGTCCGTACGGGGATCGCGTCTGATCCCGATCGACGCGTTCTACACCGGCGTGAAGCGCAACGCGCTCGCGCCCGACGAGCTGATCCGCGCCGTCCACATCAAGAAGGCCGACGGCCCCCAGCAGTACTCCAAGGTCGGCACCCGCAACGCCATGGTGATCGCGGTCTGCGCCTTCGGCCTGGCCCTGCACCCCGAGACGCGTACGGTCCGCACCGGCATCGGCTCCGCCGCGCCGACCCCCGTCCGGGCGAAGGCCGCCGAGGAGTTCCTGAACGCCGCGCTCGACGAGGGCGGCTTCTGGGACAACGGAAAGATCATCACCCCGTCGGTCGCCAAGCAGTTCGCGGACCTCTGCTCCGCCGCCTGCAACCCGATCGACGACGTCCGGGGCACCGCGAGCTACCGCCGCCACGCGGTCGGCATCATGGCCCGCCGCACCCTGACCTGGACCTGGGAGTCGTACCGCGGCACCGCCGCTCACACGGAGGGAGTCGCGTAATGCGTGTCAATTTCACGGTCAACGGCCGTCCCCAGGAAGCCGACGACGTGTGGGAGGGCGAGTCCCTGCTGTACGTGCTGCGCGAGCGCCTGGGCCTGCCCGGCTCCAAGAACGCCTGCGAGCAGGGCGAGTGCGGTTCCTGCACGGTCCGTCTGGACGGCGTGCCGGTGTGTTCGTGTCTGGTCGCGGCCGGCCAGGTCGAGGGCCGCGAGGTCGTCACCGTCGAGGGCCTCGCGGAGTTCGCCAAGCAGCGCGCGGAGCACGGCGGTTGCGCCACCGGCTCCTGCGGTACCTCGCTGGACGAGGCCAGGCGCTGGGAGTCGAAGCCCCAGGACTCCCACACCGGCGAGGGCGGACAGCTCTCCCCGATCCAGCAGGCGTTCATCGACGCCGGCGCCGTCCAGTGCGGCTTCTGCACCCCGGGTCTGCTGGTCGCCGCCGACGAGATGCTGGAGCGCAACCCCACGCCGACCGACGCGGACATCCGCGAGGCGCTCTCCGGCAACCTGTGCCGGTGCACCGGCTACGAGAAGATCATGGACGCGGTCCGCCTCGCGGCCGCCCGGCAGTCCGAGGCGGTCTGACCATGGGAACCACGGGTACACCCACCAACCTCACGCAGGGCTCCGGGACCAGGGGCGGCATCGGCGAGTCGACACTGCGCCCGGACGGCATCCTCAAGGTCACCGGCGAGTTCGCGTACTCGTCCGACATGTGGCACGAGGACATGCTCTGGGGCCAGATCCTGCGCTCCACGGTCGCCCACGCCGAGATCGTCTCCATCGACACCGGTGAGGCCCTCGCGACGCCCGGTGTCTACGCCGTCATGACGTACGACGACCTGCCGACCGAGGTGAAGAACTACGGCCTGGAGATCCAGGACACCCCGGTCCTCGCGCACGGCAAGGTCCGCCACCACGGTGAGCCGGTCGCGATCGTCGCCGCCGACCACCCGGAGACCGCGCGCCGCGCCGCCGCCAAGATCAAGGTCGAGTACCGCGAGCTGCCGGTCATCACGGACGAGGCGTCCGCGACCGCGCCGGACGCGATCCTCATCCACGAGAACCGCGACGACCACCACATCGGCCACGTCCCGCACCCCAACATCGTGCACCGCCAGCCGATCGTCCGCGGCAACGTCGAAGAGGCCGCCAAGAAGGCCGACTTCGTCGTCAAGGGCGAGTACACCTTCGGCATGCAGGACCAGGCGTTCCTGGGCCCCGAGTCCGGTCTCGCCGTGCCCGCCGAGGACGGTGGCGTCGACCTCTACATCGCCACCCAGTGGCTGCACTCCGACCTGCGTCAGATCGCGCCCGTCCTGGGCCTGCCCGAGGACAAGGTCCGGATGACGCTCTCGGGCGTCGGCGGCGCGTTCGGCGGACGCGAGGACCTGTCGATGCAGATCCACGCCTGTCTGCTCGCCCTGCGCACCGGCAAGCCCGTCAAGATCGTCTACAACCGTTTCGAGTCCTTCTTCGGGCACGTCCACCGCCACCCCGCGAAGCTCTACTACGAGCACGGGGCGACCAAGGACGGCAAGCTCACCCATCTGAAGGCCCGGATCGTCCTGGACGGCGGCGCCTACGCCTCCGCCTCCCCCGCGGTCGTCGGCAACGCCTCCTCGCTGGGCGCGGGCCCGTACGTCGTCGACGACGTCGACATCGAGGCCATCGCCCTCTACACCAACAACCCGCCCTGCGGCGCGATGCGCGGCTTCGGCGCGGTCCAGGCCTGCTTCGCCTACGAGGCCCAGATGGACAAGCTCGCCGACAAGGTGGGCATGGACCGGGTGGCCTTCCGTCAGCTCAACGCGATGGAGCAGGGGACCGTCATGCCGACCGGGCAGGTCGTCGACTCGCCGGCCCCGGTCGCCGAACTCCTGCGCCGGGTCAAGGCGATGCCGCTGCCGCCGGAGCAGCAGTGGCTCGCCGCCGGCGAGGCGGCCGACGTACGGCAGCTGCCGGGCGGTCTCTCCAACACCACGCACGGCGAGGGCGTCGTACGCGGTGTCGGCTACGCGGTCGGCATCAAGAACGTCGGCTTCTCCGAAGGCTTCGACGACTACTCGACGGCCAAGGTCCGCATGGAGGTCGTCGGCGGCGAGCCGGTCGCGACCGTGCACACCGCGATGGCCGAGGTCGGCCAGGGCGGTGTCACCGTCCACGCGCAGATCGCCCGCACCGAGCTGGGCGTCGCCCGGGTGACCATCCAGCCGGCCGACACCCAGGTGGGCAGCGCCGGTTCGACGTCCGCGTCCCGGCAGACGTACGTCACCGGTGGCGCCGTCAAGAACTCCTGCGAGCTCGTCCGCGAGAAGGTCCTGGAGCTGGGCCGCCGCAAGTTCGGTACGTACCACCCCGCTTGGGCGACCGCGGAGCTGCTCCTGGAGGGCGGCAAGGTCGTCACCGACGGCGGCGAGGTCCTCTCCGACCTGGTGGACGTGCTCGGCGACGAGTCCGTCGAGATCGAGGCCGAGTGGCGGCACCGCCCGACCGAGGCCTTCGACCTCCGTACCGGACAGGGTTTCGGCCACGTCCAGTACACGTTCGCCGCGCACCGCGCGGTGGTCGAGGTCGACACCGAACTCGGGCTGGTCAAGGTCATCGAGCTGGCCTGCGCCCAGGACGTCGGCAAGGCGCTCAACCCGCTGTCCGTCGTCGGCCAGATCCAGGGTGGCACCACCCAGGGCCTGGGCATCGCGGTCATGGAGGAGATCATCGTCGACCCCAAGACCGCGAAGGTGCGCAATCCCTCCTTCACGGACTATCTGATCCCCACGATTCTCGACACGCCGACCATCCCGGTCGACGTGCTCGAACTCGCCGACGACCACGCCCCGTACGGGCTCCGTGGCATCGGCGAGGCCCCGACCCTGTCGTCCACCCCGGCCGTCCTCGCGGCGATCCGGAACGCGACGGGTCTGGAGCTCAACAGGACGCCGGTACGTCCCGAGCATCTGACCGGCAAGTAACCCTCTGTTCGTCTCGGGCCGTCCCCCGGGTCGTGCACATCCCAAATCCCGCAGCGACCACCGTGGTCGCCGGCGCGGGTGCCCCTGTGAACCTTGGGAGATGGCACCATGACCCAGCAGTCAGTGGAGCCCAGGACCGTCGCCGACGACGCGGGTGCGGGTACCCGCGTCCCGGCCGGGCGGTCCTGGCTCGACCGTTACTTCCACATATCCCAGCGGGGATCCACGGTCGCGCGTGAGGTGCGCGGCGGCGTCACCACCTTCATGGCGATGGCGTACATCCTCCTGCTCAACCCCCTGATCCTGTCCGGCAAGGACGCGGCGGGGCACACGCTCGGCCAGAACGCGCTGATCACCGCGACCGCGTTCGCGGCGGCCTTCAGCACGCTCCTGATGGGCTTCTTCGGCAAGGTGCCCCTGGCCCTCGCCGCCGGACTCTCCGTCTCCGGGGTGCTCTCCTCGCAGGTCGCCCCGCAGATGACCTGGCCACAGGCCATGGGCATGTGTGTGATCTACGGAGTGGTCATCATGCTCCTGGTCGTCACCGGCCTGCGCGAGATGATCATGAACGCGATCCCGCTGGCGCTGAAGCACGCCATCACCATGGGCATCGGCCTGTTCGTCGCGCTGATCGGTTTCTACAAGGCCGGTTTCGTGCATCAGGGGAAGTCCACCCCGGTCACCCTCGGCCCGGCCGGTGAACTCGCCGGCTGGCCGGTCCTGCTCTTCGCCGCCACGCTGCTCGCCATCTTCATGCTCCAGGCACGCGGCATCCCCGGTGCGATCCTGATCGGCATCGTCGGCGGCACCGTACTCGCCGTGGTCCTCAACGCCCTCGGCGTCATCGCCCCCAAGCAGTGGGCGAGCGGTGCCCCCGAACTGCACGGCAGCGCGGTCTCGATGCCGGACTTCTCACTCTTCGGCAAGGTCGAGTTCGGCGGCTGGGGCGACGTCGGAGTGATGACGGTCGGCATGATCGTCTTCACGCTCGTCCTCGCCGGGTTCTTCGACGCGATGGCCACCATCATCGGCGTCGGCACGGAGGCGGGGCTCGCCGACGCGCAGGGCCGGATGCCGGGCCTGTCCAAGGCGCTGTTCATCGACGGCGCGGGCGGAGCGGTCGGCGGGGTCGCGGGCGCGTCGGGCCAGACGGTCTTCGTCGAATCGGCGACCGGGGTCGGCGAGGGTGCCCGTACGGGCCTCTCCTCCGTCGTCACCGGCCTGTTCTTCGCGGCCTGTCTCTTCTTCACCCCGCTGACGGCGATCGTCCCCGGCGAGGTCGCGGCGGCGGCACTGGTCGTCATCGGCGCCATGATGATGATGAACGCCCGCCATGTGGACTGGGCCGACCGAGCCACCGCGATCCCGGTCTTCCTGACCGTCGTCGTCATGCCGTTCACGTACTCCATCACCGCGGGCGTCGCGGCCGGAGTGCTGTCGTACGTCGCCATCAAGATCGCCCAGGGCAAGGCCCGGGAGATCGGGGCGTTCATGTGGGGCCTGGCGGCGATCTTCCTCGTCTTCTTCGCCCTGAATCCGATCGAGAGCTGGATGGGCGTGCACTGACGCACCCCTTCCGGTCGACGACCCTCCACGCACCCCCTGTTAAGGAGACAGAGACATGCTGGACATCGCCGAAGAGCTGCACCGGTGGGTCGAGCAGGGACGCGACTTCGCCGTGGCCACCGTGGTGGCCGTCAGCGGCAGCGCGCCCCGCCGGCCCGGCGCGGCACTCGCCGTCGACTCCGACGGCACGGCGATCGGCTCGGTCTCCGGCGGGTGCGTGGAGGGCGCGGTCTACGAACTGTGCCGACAGGCGCTCGAGGACGGCGAGAGTGTCCTGGAGCGCTTCGGATACAGCGACGAGGACGCCTTCGCCGTCGGTCTGACCTGCGGCGGCGTCATCGACATCCTCGTCACGCCGGTCCGGGCGGCCGACCCCGCCCGGCCGGTGCTC
>LRTP01000089.1 GCA_001550305.1 Streptomyces diastatochromogenes | reverse complement strand
CCGCCGGATCGGATGATCCGGCGGGGCGGGGCGGCAGCGAGGGCGCCGTCAGTCGGCCGTCGACGGGGTGAGGGCTACGGATTCTGGTGCGGCGGGGGCGGGGCCGAGCCGGTCGCCCTCGATGTCGAGGTCGGGCAGGCGCCGCTCCAGCCACTTCGGCAGCCACCAGGCGGCGTGCCGGGTCAGTGCCAGGACGGCCGGGACGAAGGTCATCCGGATGACGAACGCGTCGAGCAGGACACCGGCGGCGAGTGCGAAGGCGATCTGTTTGAGCATCGTGCTGTCGGAGGTGAGGAAGGCGGCGAAGACCGAGGTCATGATGAGGGCCGCGGCCGTCACGACCCGCCCGCTGTGCCGCGCGCCGCTGTGCACGGCGCCCAGCGGATTCCCGGTGTGGAGGTAGGACTCCCGCATCCTCGAGACGAGGAAGACCTCGTAGTCCATCGCGAGGCCGAACAGCACGGCCAGCAGGATGATCGGCAGGAAGCTGCTGACCGGTCCGGTGGTGTCCACACCGATCAGGCTGCCGAGGTGGCCCAGTTGGAAGACGCCGACCACCGCGCCGAGAGTCGCCGCGATCGAGAGAAGAAAGCCCGCTGCGGCCTTGAGAGGCACCACCAGCGAGCGGAAGACCAGGAGCAGCAGGAGCAGCGAAAGCCCGATCACGACGGCGGCGAAGGGGATCAGCGCCGAGTTGAGCTTCGCGGCGACGTCGACGCTCACGGCGGTGCTGCCGGTGACCTGGACGGTGGCGCCGGTGTCCCGCAGGATCGCGGCCCGGTCGTCGCGGATGGAGTTGACCAGCGTCTTGGTGGCCGGGTCGCTGGGCGCGCTGTCCGGTATCACCTGGATGAGCGCGGTGTGGGTGGCCGGGTTGGCCACGGGTTTGCCGACGGTGGCCACGTCGGGCAGCGCGCCGATGGTGGCGGCGACCCGCTGGGCGGCCGTGGCGGGGTCGGAGCTGTGGCTGGTGTCGGCCAGCACGAGGAGCGGGCCGTTGAACCCGGGCCCGAGCTTCTCGCCGACCCTGTCGAAGGCGATGCGCTGAGAGGAGGATGTGGGCGCGGTGCCGTTGTCGGGCAGGGCGAGGCGCATGTCGTGGGCGGGCCAGGCCAGCGCGCCGAGGGAGGCCACCACCGCGACCAGGGTCAGCAGGGGGCGGCGGGTGACGAGCCGGAACCAGCGCTCGGCGGCGTTGGC
>LRTP01000888.1 GCA_001550305.1 Streptomyces diastatochromogenes | reverse complement strand
CCGCCTCCCCGAGCCGGGCGGCGACCTGCGGATCGGTACCGGTGGTGGCCAGGGCGAGGTGCCGGGCCCGTTCGATGGGGTCGGAGGCGGCCGTGGAGAGCGCGGCATGGGCGGCGCGGCGTTCCTGCGCGCTCGCCTCCGCGTACAGGGCGGCCGAGATCATCGGGTGCGCGAACCGGATGCCCGGTGTCTCGCGCTCGGTAGCCAGCAGTCCGAGGGATGCGGCGTGCGCGGTCTCGGCCTCGGCGTTCTCGCGCCCGGCCGCGTGCAGCAGCGTCAGCGTGGGGCGGGCGCCCGCGCTCGCGACGAGCAGGGTGCGGCGGGCCTCGGCCGAGAGCATCTCCAGACGACTGAGGACGAGCGCGCGCAACGAGGTCGGCACGGGCAGGGGTTCGCCGGGGCTCGGCCGGGCGGGATTCTCGGCGAGCGCGCGGCCGAGTTCCAGCGCGAAGAGCGGGTTGCCGCCGCTGGTGCGGTGGATGTCGCGGACGGTCGTGCGGGGCAGCCCGGTGTAGCCGCGGTGGCCGAGGAGTTCGGCGACCTGCGCGCGGGAGAGCGGGTTGAGCCGCACGGCCAGGGTGTCCGGCGGGGACGCGCGTAGGTGGCGGTCGTGCTGTTGGTCCCGTGGCTCGGTGTCGGTGCGCACCGCGGACAGCATCCGTACGGGCATCTCGCCGAGCCTGCGGGCGGCGAAGCCGAGCAGTTCGGCGCTGGCCGGATCCAGCCACTGGAGGTCGTCGGCGACGATCAGGACCGGGCCCTGGGCGGCCAGCGCGCGCAGCACGGAGAGGACCGCGAGGCGCAGGGCGAGGCCGTCGCGTTGCAGGGTCGATTCTCCGCGGCCGGTGAGGGCCGATTCGAGGGCGGTGCGCTGCGGGGCGGGCAGCCGGTCGGAGACCTGGTCCACCACCAGGCCGAGGAGGTCGGCCAGGGCGAGGAAGGGCAGATGGGATTCGGACTCGGTCGCCGAGCAGCGCAAGACGGTGCGTGCCGATTCGGCGCATTCCGCGGCCAGCGCACGCAGAACGGTGGACTTTCCTATTCCCGCGGGGCCGTGCACCAGCACGCTGCCTCCGTCGGAGAGCTGCTCGCGCGCGCTCGCGAAGAGCTCCTCCCGTCCGATGACCAGGTCGGGGCGGGGTCTCGCAGGCTCCTTGAAGTCCCCTCGCACGGTCACCGCTCCCCTCGCATGTCGTGTCCGAGCCAATATTAGGCAACGACTCTTTGAATTTCGGAGTCTCCGGGTGGTGAGGGAAATAACAAGAGTGTCGGCATAACGTATTTCAGTGCGTCGCCGTCTGAATGGAGAACGCCAGGAGAAGGCCGCGGAGCAGCTGGTGACGGGGGTCGCGGAGCGGGCATAAGGGGCGGGTGGGTCGGAAACCGTCGCGGAGCGTCGGGGAAGAGGCCGCGGAGCGTCGGGGAAGAGGCCGCGGAGCGTCGGGGAAGAGGCCGCGGAGCGTCGGGGAAGAGGCCGCGGAGCGGCCAAAGCCGGGGCAGCCGGAAAGCTACGGCAACAACCCAACCCGCCGCGCGGCGATCACCGCCTCCCACCGGGTGTGCGCGCCGAGCTTCCGCATGGCCGAGCGCAGATACCCCTTGACCGTCTCCGGCCGCAGCCCCAACCGCTCGGCGGCAACCCCGTTGGTGGCTCCCGCCGCGACGCAGGCGAGAACGTCCACCTCGCGCGGGGCGAGGTCGACGCGAGGCGTCCGGGTGTCGGAC
>LRTP01000887.1 GCA_001550305.1 Streptomyces diastatochromogenes | reverse complement strand
CGAGGTCGCCGCCCGGCTCGACCGCGCCTTCGAGGAGGCCTTCGGCGGTACGCCGTCCGAGGCCACCGTCGTCCGCAGGGTGGTCCGTGCCCGTCCCGGCCGGGTCCTGCCGACTGGTCGCGCACCCGGACGACCTCCTGGTCATCGGCGCCCGCGCGAGGGCTCGTAGGGCCGCGGTCCGTCGTACTTCGCCGCCGGGTGACCCCGGGGGCGCTCGGTCAGGCCCCCGGGCCCGAGCTGGCCAGCGCCTCCGACAGCTCCGCCGCGACCTGCTGGAGCACGGGCACGATCTTCTCCGTGGCCACGTCCGTGACCCGGCCCGCGGGACCGGAGATCGAGATGGCGGCGGCCGTGGGGGAGTCGGGGACCGAGACGGCGAGGCAGCGCACGCCGATCTCCTGCTCGTTGTCGTCCACCGCGTAACCGAGCCGGCGCACCTCCTCCAGCGCGGTGAGGAAGCCGTCCGGGGTGGTGATCGTCTTCTCCGTCGCGGCGGGCATGCCGGTCCGGGCGAGCAGCGCGCGCACCTCGTCCGCCGGGGTGTTCGCGAGCAGGGCCTTGCCCACGCCCGTGGAGTGCGGCAGCACCCGGCGCCCCACCTCGGTGAACATGCGCATCGAGTGCTTGGAGGGCACCTGGGCCACGTACACGATCTCGTCCCCGTCGAGCAGCGCCATGTTCGCGGTCTCGCCGGTCTCCTCGACCAGACGGGCGAGATAGGGGCGCGCCCAGGTGCCGAGCAGCCGGGAGGCGGACTCGCCCAGGCGGATCAGGCGGGGGCCGAGCGCGTAGCGGCGGTTCGCCTGCTGGCGTACGTAACCGCAGGCCACGAGCGTGCGCATGAGGCGGTGAATGGTGGGCAGCGGCAGCCCGCTGCTCACGGAGAGCTCGCTCAGGCCGACCTCCCCGCCGGCGTCGGCCATGCGCTCGAGCAGGTCGAAGGCGCGCTCGAGGGACTGGACACCACCGCTCGGGGCGGATGACTTGGCGTCGTCGGTGGTGCTGGCGCTGGACGCAGGCACGGCGCGGTCCTTTCAAGGCTGACAGGCAGTGATGCAGCCTACCCGGGACTGGGTTGACTCCTTGGTGGTACGTAGCTACGTTCTGCTCTGTGGAATTCTAATTCCATAGTGTGGAAATATCCAGAGGGGTGCGTTCAGGGGCAGGGTGGAGGGGTGAGCCCTTGACGGCGCGAGGGCTTGAGTGAAGACTCCTTCAACAGAACGTTGAATTCCGTTACGTGGAAGTTAACTGCGGCAGCGGGAGTCGCCAGCGGCAGAGAGAGGGGTCCGGGTGTCCGACGTCGGATGGGTCGAACTGATGCTGCGCTCGACGCGCGTCATCACTCCCGAAGGGACGCGCGCCGCCACGGTCGCGGTCGCCGCGGGCAGGATCACGGCCGTGCTCGCGTACGACGCCGAGGTGCCGCCCGGCGCCCGCCTGGAGGACTTCGGCGACGACGTCCTCCTGCCGGGCCTGGTCGACACCCACGTGCACGTCAACGACCCCGGCCGCACGGAGTGGGAGGGCTTCTGGACCGCGACGCGCGCCGCCGCGGCCGGCGGCATCACCACCCTGGTCGACATGCCGCTCAACTCGCTCCCGCCGACGACCACGGTCGAGCACCTCCGTGCGAAGCAGGACGTCGCCCGCTCCAAGGCGCACATCGACGTCGGCTTCTGGGGCGGTGCCCTCCCCGACAACGTCAAGCACCTGCGCCCGCTGCACGACGCGGGAGTCTTCGGCTTCAAGGCCTTCCTGTCGCCGTCCGGCGTGGACGAGTTCCCCGAGCTGGACCAGGAACAACTGGCCCGGTCCCTGGCCGAGATCGCCGCGTTCGACGGCCTGCTCATCGTGCACGCCGAGGATCCGCACCACCTCGCCGCCGCCCCTCAGAAGGGCGGCCGGAAGTACGCCGACTTCCTGGCCTCGCGCCCGCGCGACGCCGAGGACACCGCCATCGGCAACCTCATCGCGCAGGCCGAACGCCTCCACGCGCGTGTGCACGTGCTGCACCTGTCGTCCTCCGACGCGCTGCCCCTGATCGCCGACGCCAAGCGTGCGGGCGTGCGGATCACGGTGGAGACCTGCCCCCACTACCTGACCCTGACGGCGGAGGAGGTCCCGGACGGGGCGAGCGAGTTCAAGTGCTGCCCGCCCATCCGCGAGGCCGCCAACCAGGACCTGCTGTGGCAGGCGCTGGCCGACGGCACGATCGACTGTGTCGTCACCGACCACTCGCCGTCCACGGCCGACCTGAAGACGGACGACTTCGCGACCGCCTGGGGCGGTATCTCCGGGCTCCAGCTGAGCCTGTCGGCGGTCTGGACGGAGGCCCGCAGGCGCGGTCACAGCCTGGAGGACGTGGTCCGCTGGATGTCCACGCGCACCGCCCGACTGGTCGGCCTCGACTCCCGCAAGGGAGCCATCGCGGTGGGCCATGACGCCGACTTCGCCGTCCTTGCCCCCGACGAGACCTTCACCGTGGATCCCGCCGCGCTGCAGCACCGCAACCGGGTTACGGCCTACGCCGGCCGAACGCTCAGCGGGGTCGTGAAGTCCACCTGGCTGCGAGGCGAGCGCATCGTGTCCGACGGCGAGTTCGGCGCCCCCGGTGGCGAACTCCTGACGCGCACCCCGTAGTCCTCGAACGCACCCGCACCCGCACCCGTGGCGGCCGATCTCGAAAGGCAGACCTGATCAACGTGACGGCGATTCCTCACTTCACCGGCGATGCGAACCCCTACGGAGGCGGCGACCCGTACGCGGACCACCGCACCGCCGACTTCCCCTTCACCCAGTACGCCAACCTCGCCGACCGGCAGCTCGGCGCCGGGGTCATCGCCGCCAACGACGAGTTCTTCGCCCAGCGCGAGAACCTCCTGCTGCCCGGGCGGGCCGAGTTCGACCCCGAGCACTTCGGGCACAAGGGCAAGGTCATGGACGGCTGGGAGACGCGGCGGCGCCGCGGCGCCTCGGCCGAGCACCCGTGGCCGACGGCCGAGGACCACGACTGGGCGCTCGTCAGGCTCGGCGCAGCCGGTGTCGTGCGCGGGGTGGTGGTCGACACGGCCCACTTCCGCGGCAACTACCCCCAGGCGGTGTCGGTCGAGGGCGCCTCGGTGCCCGGCTCCCCGTCACCGGAGGAACTCCTCGGGGACGACGTGAAGTGGACGACGCTCGTACCGCGCACGGCGGTCGGCGGCCACGCCGCCAACGGCTTCGCCGTCTCCGTCGAGCAGCGCTTCACCCACCTCCGCGTCAACCAGCACCCCGACGGCGGCATCGCCCGACTGCGCGTCCACGGCGAGGTCGTGGCCGACCCTGAGTGGCTCTCCGCGCTCGGCACCTTCGACGTTCTCGCCCTGGAGAACGGCGGCCGGGTCGAGGACGCCTCCAACCTCTTCTACTCGCCCGCCACGAACACCATCCAGCCGGGACGCTCCCGCAAGATGGACGACGGCTGGGAGACGCGCCGCCGCCGCGACCAGGGCAACGACTGGATCCGCTACCAGTTGGTCGCCCAGTCCGAGATCCGCGCCCTGGAGATCGACACGGCGTACTTGAAGGGCAACAGTGCCGGCTGGGCGTCGGTGTCGGTGAAGGACGGCGACGACGGCGACTGGACGGAGATCCTCCCCCGTACCCGCCTCCAGCCCGACACCAACCACCGCTTCGTCCTCGCCGCGCCCGTGATCGGGACCCACGCGCGCGTGGACATCTTCCCCGACGGCGGCATCTCCCGCCTGCGTCTGTTCGGCTCCCTCACGGAGGAGGGCGCCACGGCCCTGACGGCCAGGTATCAGGAGCTCGGCGGCTGAGGCCGCGCCGCCGCGCTGGGCTCCGGCGGGCCGCTATCAGGACTGGTCGTCGGCGGCGTCGCGGATTCGGCTGTCGCGCAGCTGGCGCCAGTGCGTGCGATACAGCACGTAGTAGAGGGCGACGACCACGGCACCCACCTGCAGACCCACGCCGAACTCCAGGAAGGAGTCCTCGCTCATCAGCCGGTTGGTGAGATAGGCGAAGTTCATGCCGAAGAAGCCGGTCAGGAACGACAGCGGCAAGAAGATCATCGAGACGATCGTGAGTCTGTTGATCACGACGTTCTGCTGATCGGCGACGAGTGACGCGTAGCTGGTCGCGGCCCGCCGGGCCGCGTCCCGCAGCGCCTCGATCTCCACGAGGACCAGCTGCACGGTGTGCTCGTGCAGCTGGTTCATCGCCTGCCGCTCCTGCGAGAGGTGGTGATCCGTCATCCTGCGGCGCACCAGGATCTCCTGGGCGACCGCGGCGTACGGCAGGAACGCGCGATGCAGATGGGCCGCCCGCCGTCGCAGCTGGGCCAGCTGTTGGACGTGTTCCGGCTGCCGCCGCTCGAACATCGCCTCCTCCAGGTCCTCGACCTCCAGATGGGCCTGCGTGACGGCCCGGCGGAAGGTCTCCAGGACCCCTTGGAGAAACAGGAACAGCGTCGTCACCGTGTCGGGAGGCAGGTCCTGCGGCAGCTGGTCGAGGAAGGTCTCGATCAGCTCGACGGGCCCGTGGTGCACCGTGATGAAGCGGCGCTGGTCGGCGAGGACATGGATATGGGTGACCTCGTTTCCGCTGACCACCGGGACGACACCGATGGCAGTCCCGTCGTGGTACTCGGCCCGGACGTGTTCGTCCACTCTGCCGAGCCACTCGCCGGCCGTGTCGTCCAGTCCGAGCCGTCGGGAGAGCGGCTCCTCGTCGGGCGGGGGTTCGTCTCCCAGATCGATGTCCACGATCACGAAGCCGGAGGTCGCCGCGAGGCGCTCCCGGGCCTGTGCCAGACCGGTGCGAGCGACGACGCCCTCCGGCATCGACACCACCGAAACGATCATCGCCCCTCACCGTGGATGGCGTCGTGCGCACACCGCACCGTCCCTCGGCACACTACCGCCGAAGCCCCCGCGCGCAGCTGATCGCGCAGGGCGTCGTGTCGGGCTTCGTTAACTCCCGGAAAATTCATCGGACTTGGCGGGAGAAATCCTCCGCCTTGACATTGACATGCCATGGTCTACGCGCGTCATCCTAGAGTCATGAGATTCCCCCCACGAATCACTCGTATCGGCGCCCTGGTCGCCTTCATGTCCGCGCTGCTCATCGGCGGCACCGCCGTGGTCCCCGCCAACGCGGCGGCCACCGCCGTGGGCAGCATCTGCTACAGCAACCTGCCGTCGCAGGCGTACGACACGCTGGACCTGATCGCGTCCGGCGGTCCCTTCCCGTACTCGCAGGACGGGGCCGTCTTCCAGAACCGGGAGGGTGTCCTGCCCTCCCAGTCCACCGGGTACTACCACGAGTACACCGTCATCACGCCGGGCTCCTCGACGCGTGGCGCCAAGCGCATCGTGACCGGCAAGAAGACGCAGGAGGACTACTACACCTCGGACCACTACGTCACGTTCAAGCTGATCAACTTCGGCTGCTGAGCCGAGGGCTGCGCGTACTACTGGTTTGACCGCTTTGTGGAAGATCCTCGCCCCGCGGTTCCCCCCACGTTCATGGGCCGCGGGGCGAGGTACGTCCGGACGAAAGTATGCGGCGCCGCTACTTTGGTCGACGATCACCGCCGCGGGGGGAGGCGCCCGCGGGGCCGGCCCGTAGATTTGTCGACCGTGAGTGGTGACAATCCGGTGCCGGCGGCACCCGTTCTGCCCGGGCGGCGCTGGCTGCTGCCGTCGGCCGTGGTCGCGGAGCTCGACCCCGAGCGGACGGGTCGGGGCGGGCGCCCCCGGCGTACCGCGCGTGACTGGGTGGTCGACTTCGGCTGCTTCGTGCTGGCCGTCGTCATCGGGGCGATGGCCGCGCACACGCTGACCCGCGACCCGGACACCCCGCACGCCCTCGCCGTCGTCGACCAGTGGATCGGCGGACTCGCCTGCCTCGCCGTGTGGTCGCGCCGCCGGTGGCCGCTGGGGCTGGCCGCGGCGATGATCCCCGTCGGACTGCTCTCGAACACCGCGGGCGGCGCAGGACTGATCGCCCTCTTCACGCTCGCCGTGCACCGGCCACTCAAGTACGTGGGCTGGGTCGCCGGTCTCCAGCTCGCCCTGCTTCCGGTCTACTTCTGGCTGCGGCCCGACCCCGATCTGTCCTACGCCGCCGCCATCGCCGTCACCGCGCTGCTGACCCTGGCGGTCGTCGGCTGGGGCATGTTCGTACGGTCCAAGCGGCAGCTCATGCTGAGTCTGCGGGACCGGGCACGGCGGGCCGAGACGGAGGCCGCGCTGCGGGCCGAGCAGGCGCAGCGGCTGGCGCGCGAGGCGATCGCGCGCGAGATGCACGATGTGCTCGCGCACCGGCTGACGTTGTTGAGCGTGCACGCGGGGGCGTTGGAGTTCCGTCCGGACGCGCCTCGCGAGGAGGTCGCGCGGGCCGCCGGGGTGATCCGGGAGAGCGCGCACGAGGCCCTGCAGGATCTGCGGGAGATCATCGGGGTGCTGCGGGCGGGTGACTCCGACGACGCGGGACGGCCGCAGCCGACGCTCGGCGCGTTGGACGCGCTGGTCTCCGAGTCGCGTGAGGCGGGGATGAAGGTGGCCCTCGATCTGCGGGTCGCCGATGCCGCGGCTGTGCCCGCGTCCGTCGGGCGGACCGTGTACCGCATCGCCCAGGAAGGGCTGACGAACGCCCGTAAGCATGCTCCGGGGGCCGAGGTCACGGTGGGTGTCTCGGGGGCCCCGGGTGACGGTGTGAGTGTGTCCGTGCGCAACCCCGCTCCTCCGGGGGAGGTACCGCATGTGCCGGGTTCCGGGCAGGGGCTGATCGGACTGACCGAGCGGGCCACTCTCGCCGGGGGGCGTCTGGAGCACGGGTCCGACGGGGGTGGGGGCTTCTTGGTGCGGGCGTGGCTGCCGTGGGGTGGGTGAGCGTGAGGTCCGCCCGCGGTGCGTGAGGTGCGCCTGCGGTGCGTGAGGTGCGCCCGCGGTGCGTGAGGTGCGCCCGCGGTTCCGGTGGTGGGGCGGGGCCGTGGCGGTGCGTCGAGCCCGTCGCCGC
>LRTP01000886.1 GCA_001550305.1 Streptomyces diastatochromogenes | reverse complement strand
CCGCCGACCTCGCGCGCCTCGTCGCCCGCCGCTTCCGCCGCGCCAAGCGCCGCCGTGTGGAGCGCTACGAGCGGTACGAGCGCTACTCCGAGTCCCGCCGTACGACCCAGGGGACGCTGTGACGGCCTCGCTGCCGCGCCAGGCCTCGCCCCCGGACGAGCCCCGGCGCCCGCCGGAGGACCCGCGCCACAAGTTCCGCCGCCGTGCCCTGACGCTGCTGATCATCGTGCTGCTCATCGGCGTCCCGGCCGGCTACCTGGTGATCTCCGCCAACCAGAGCCGCGACAGCGGCAAGCAGAAGGAGGAGAACTACTCGGCGACCGGCCTCACCGTGGGCTGGCCCTCGCGCGTCCAGCGCCGCCTCTACCAGGTGCCCATCCCGATGAACGGCGTCGCCGTCGCCTCCTACGAGACGAACAACTGGAAGACCAGCCGTCTCTACGTGCAGTTCGCCACGAACGGCGCGGGGCTGGAGCAGTTCCTCGCGGAGGTCGGCACCAGCCGGGACACACTGCACAAGAACAACATCGCCATCGGCACCCGCGACCAGAAGGTCGTCGGCTGGAAGTTCACGGGCCCCGGCTCGTGGTGGGGCCTCACGCACGAACAGAAGGACCCGGCGCCCACCCAGGACATCGTCGTGAACTGGCCCAAGCCCGGGCGCGCCGTGGTCTACGTCGTCTCCCGCACGATCCCCTGAGCCGCCCCGGCCCCGCGCCGGGGCCACCGTCGGGACCGGTTGTCAGAGCCCGCCCGTAGAGTCGAAGACAACTGATTCGACCGAGGGGCGGGAGGTGACCGGACGTATGGGCGACGAAGCCGTGAAGACCGATACGGCTGTGCCGGTGCGGCTTGCCGCCGTCTTCCTGCCCGCACCCGTGCCCCGCCAGGGGCGCGTCGCCTTCTGGGACCCGGACGGCGGGCCGCTGCCCTCCGGCGACGGCGCCGGGAGCGG
>LRTP01000885.1 GCA_001550305.1 Streptomyces diastatochromogenes | reverse complement strand
CGCGTGGACGCGGCGCTGGCCGTGCGCCGCGCCGCCCGCGTCTGGCCGCCCCTGGACCGCCTGTCCGAACAGGACGTGCCCGACGTCCTCGCACTCTCCGAAGAGGAGCTCTCCGACCTGCTCGGCATCGCCGCGACCCGCCTCGGCGCGGCCGGTGTCGCCGTCCACTGGCCCCGCGACCTCGCCCACGACCTCAGTGCCGCCGCGGTGGTGCGCCCCGCGCCCGGCTCGGCCACGGACGGCACCGGATTCTTCGAGAGCGAGGAACTGCTCCAGTTCCGCTGGCAGCTGGCCCTCGGCGGCGACCCGCTCACCGAGGCCGAGATGGACGCCCTCGCCGAGGCCCACCGCCCGGTCGTCCGGCTGCGCGACCAGTGGGTCCTCGTCGACCCCGCCCTCGTCCGCAAGGCCCGCAAGCGGGAGCTGGGCCTGCTCGACCCGGTGGACGCCCTGTCCGTGGCGCTCACCGGCACCGCGGAGGTCGACGGCGAGACGGTCGAGGCGGTGCCGGTCGGCGCCCTCGCCACGCTGCGCGACCGTCTGACGGCCGGCATCACCCCCGTGGAGCCGCCCCCGGGCCTCCAGGCCCGGCTGCGGGACTACCAGCTGCGGGGCCTCGCCTGGCTCGACCTCATGACCTCCCTCGGCCTCGGCGGCTGCCTCGCCGACGACATGGGCCTCGGCAAGACCATCACCGTCATCGCCCTGCACCTGCGCCGGGACCGCGGCGAACCCACCTTGGTCGTCTGCCCGGCATCGCTCATGGGCAACTGGCAGCGGGAGATCAACCGTTTCGCGCCCGGCGTCCCCGTCCGCCGCTTCCACGGCCCCGACCGCACCCTGGAGGACCTCGACGGCGGTTTCGTCCTCACCACCTACGGCACGATGCGCTCGGCCGCGCCCCGGCTCGCCCAGCAGACGTGGGGCATGGTCGTCGCCGACGAGGCCCAGCACGTCAAGAACCCCTACTCGGCGACGGCGAAGGCCCTGCGGACGATCCCGTCCCCCGCGCGCGTGGCCCTCACCGGCACGCCCGTGGAGAACAACCTCTCCGAGCTGTGGGCCCTGCTGGACTGGACGACGCCCGGCCTGCTCGGACCCCTCAAGTCCTTCCGCGCCCGACACGCGCGCGCCGTGGAGAACGGCGAGGACGAGGAGGCGATCGCCCGCCTGGCCCGGCTGATCCGCCCCTTCCTGCTCCGTCGCAAGAAGTCCGACCCCGGGATCGTCCCCGAGCTCCCGCCCAAGACGGAGACGGACCACCCGGTCCCCCTGACCCGCGAGCAGGCCTCCCTCTACGAGGCCGTGGTCCGTGAGTCGATGCTCGCCATCGAGACGACCGACGGCATCGCCCGCCGCGGGCTGGTCCTGAAGCTCCTCACCTCCCTCAAGCAGATCTGCAACCACCCGGCGCTGTTCCTGAAGGAGGACGCCCGGGCCGCCGCCCTCGGACCCTCCGCCCGCTCCGGCAAGCTCGCCCTGCTCGACGAACTGCTGGACACACTGCTCGCCGAGGACGGCTCGGCGCTGGTCTTCACCCAGTACGTGGGGATGGCCCGACTGATCACCGCCCACCTGGCCGCGCGCGCCGTCCCGGTGGAGCTCCTGCACGGCGGCACGCCGGTCGCCGAACGCGAGCACATGGTGGACCGCTTCCAGAGCGGGGCCACCCCGATCCTGGTGCTGTCCCTCAAGGCCGCGGGCACCGGCCTGAACCTCACCCGGGCGGGCCACGTCGTCCACTTCGACCGCTGGTGGAACCCGGCCGTCGAGGAACAGGCCACCGACCGCGCCTACCGCATCGGTCAGACCCAGCCCGTCCAGGTCCACCGCCTCATCACCGAGGGCACGGTCGAGGACCGCATCGCCGAGATGCTCGAAGCGAAGCGGGCGCTCGCCGACGCCATCCTGGGCTCCGGCGAGGCCTCCCTGACCGAACTGACCGACCGCGAGCTGTCGGACCTGGTGTCACTGCGGAGGTCGTCGTGAACGGTCCGCAGGAAGAGACGCGGCCGGTGAACGGGGACGCGGACGAGCCGGCCGCCGAACCGTCACGCCCGGCTGCCGGGCCGCGCCCCGCCGACGTGGC
>LRTP01000884.1 GCA_001550305.1 Streptomyces diastatochromogenes | reverse complement strand
CGCCGCCTGGCGGCAGGGCGGCCTCGAAGGGCTCACCGTCCTCGAAGAGCCCTGGGACCCGCCCGCGGGCCGTTTCGACCGCGCCCGCCCCCTCCTGCTCGCCGCCGACCTCCCCGCCTTCCGCCCCTGGCGCAACCACCTCACCCACCCCCGCGGCCACGCCCAGCTCCGCCTGGGCCACGACGGCCTCTGGTACGCCTACGAATCGGAACCGGGCCACGAGGACTGGTGGCCCCGGGGCACCCCCGACCTCGACCCGGTCGGCGCCCTGACCGGCCTCGGCGCACCGGGCGAGCTCTGATCCGCCGGCCCGCGCCGAGCGAGTCACGCGGCATCCCGGACAGGCACCACAGGCAGGCTGACCATGTACGTGAACATGTGACGGACCGGTGTGGGCGCAGTGGACACCCGGGGCCCGTGTCCGCGCCCACAGCCGCGGAAGTTAGCGTGGTGCGGTGAGTGAGACGAAGACCCCTGCCCTCCAGTACCGCTTCGACGGCCCGGAAGACGCCCCGGTCCTCATCCTCGGACCCTCGCTCGGCACCACCTGGCACATGTGGGACCGGCAGATACCGGAGCTGTCCAAGAACTGGCGGATCTTCCGGTTCGACCTCCCGGGCCACGGCGGCGCCCCCGCCTACCCGGCGGGTTCCGTCACCGAACTCGCGGGGCGGCTGCTCGCCACCCTCGACGGGCTCGGTGTGCAGCGCTTCGGATACGCGGGCTGCGCGTTCAGCGGGGCCATCGGTATCGAGCTGGCCCTGCGTCACCCGGAGCGGATCGCCTCGCTCGCCGTGATCGCCGCCTCACCCCGCTTCGGATCGGCCGACGAGTTCCGGCAGCGCGGGGTGATCGTGCGCAGCAACGGTCTCGACCCGATCGCGCGATCCTCGCCCGAGCGCTGGTTCACGAGCGGCTTCGCCGCCGCGCAGCCCGCGATCACGGAGTGGGCCGTGCAGATGGTGCGCACCACCGACCCCGGCTGCTACATCGCCGCCTGCGAGGCGCTCGCCGCGTTCGACGTACGCGTCGAACTGGGCCGCATCGGCGTCCCCACCCTCGTTCTCGTCGGCTCCGACGACCAGGTCACCGGGCCCGCCGAGGCCCGCACGCTGGTCGCCGGGATACCGGACGCCCGCCTCGCCGTCGTACCCGGCGCCTCGCACCTGGTGCCCGTGGAGCAGCCGGCAGCGGTCACCGACCTGCTGGTACGGCACTTCTCCACCGCCTGGCAGCCCGCCTACGACTCGGCCACAGGCCAGATGGCCATCCCGGCGGCCCCGGTCAAGCCGGTGCTCGCGGCACCCCCGCCGGTCGGCCCCGTCGCCGAGATCGCCCCACCCGTCGTCCAGCCCGCGGTCCTGGGCAGGCCGGACCCCTACGACGCCGGGATCAAGGTGCGCCGCGAGGTGCTGGGCGACGCGCATGTGGATCGGGCGCTGGCCTCGGCGGACGAGTTCTCCGGGGACTTCCAGGAGTTCATCACGCGCTACGCGTGGGGCGAGATCTGGGACCGGCCGGGCCTCGACCGGCGTTCGCGCAGCTGCGTCACGCTCACCGCGCTGGTCGCGGGCGGTCACCTCGACGAGCTGGCCTTCCACACCCGCGCCGCCCTCCGCAACGGCCTCACCCCGGACGAGATCAAGGAGGTGTTGCTCCAGGCGGCCGTCTACTGCGGTGTCCCGGCCGCCAACAGCGCCTTCAAGGTGGCGCAACAGGTCATCCGGGAGGAGACCACCCCCCAGGAGTGATCTTGAGCCTGGTAGTGGGAGCACCTGTCTCGGCAGCCCTCCGCGGCACCGGGAGGGGGAGGATGGACCCATGAAGCTCACGAAGAAGTCGCATGCCTGCATCCGTCTCGAGAAGGACGGGCGGGTGCTCGTCATCGACCCGGGGACCTTCACCGAGGAGGACGCGGCCGTCGGCGCGGAAGCGATCCTGGTCACGCACGAGCACCTCGACCACTTCAACGAGGACCGGCTGCGGGCCGGTCTGGAGTCCAACCCGGCGGCCGAGATCTGGACGCTGAAGTCGGTCGCGGAGAAGATCTCCGCGGCCTTCCCGGGCCGTGTGCACACCGTCGGTCACGGCGACACGTTCACCGCCGCGGGCTTCGAAGTCCAGGTGCACGGTGAACTGCACGCCGTGATCCACCCGGACATCCCGCGCATCACGAACGTCGGCTATCTCATCGACGGTGGTCGCGTCTTCCACCCGGGCGACGCCCTCACCGTGCCCGAGCAGCCGGTCGAGACGCTGATGCTCCCGGTCATGGCCCCCTGGAACAAGATCGCCGAGGTCATCGACTACGTCCGAGAGGTGAAGCCGCAGCGCGCGTACGACATCCATGACGCGCTCCTGACGGACCTCGCGCGCCCGATCTACGACCACCAGATCGGCTCCCTGGGCGGCTCCGAGCACCTGCGGCTCGCGCCGGGGGCGTCGGCGGACGTCTGAGCCCCCGAGGGCGGGGGCGTCGGGCGGGCACGGCGACCCGTTGTCGTACCCGCCCGGTAGGTTGTGAGGCATGCGCATCGCGACCTGGAACGTGAACTCGATCACCGCTCGCCTCCCGAGGCTGCTGGCCTGGCTGGAGAGCAGCGGCACGGACGTGCTGTGCCTCCAGGAGGCCAAGGTCGCCGCCGAGCAGTTCCCCGTCGACGAGCTGCGCGAGCTGGGATACGAGGCGGCGGTCCACGCGACCGGCCGGTGGAACGGCGTGGCGGTGCTCTCCCGCGTCGGCCTGGAGGACGTGGTCAAGGGGCTGCCCGGCGACCCCGGTTACGAGGGCGTGGAGGAGCCCCGGGCCGTCTCCGCGACCTGCGGCCCGGTCCGCGTCTGGTCGGTGTACGTGCCGAACGGACGCGAGGTGGACCACCCCCACTACGCCTACAAGATCCAGTGGTTCGAGGCCCTCAAGGCCGCGGTCGCGGGCGACGCGGCGGGCAGCCGACCCTTCGCCGTGCTGGGCGACTACAACGTGGCGCCGACGGACGACGACGTCTGGGACATCTCCCTCTTCGAGGGGGCCACCCACGTCACCCCGGCCGAGCGGGCCGCCCTCGCCGCGCTGCGCGAGTCGGGCCTGTCGGACGTGGTCCCGCGGCCTCTGAAGTACGACCACCCGTTCACGTACTGGGACTACCGTCAGCTCGGCTTCCCCAAGAACCGCGGCATGCGCATCGACCTGGTCTACGGCAACGAGCCGTTCGCCAAGGCGGTCACCGACTCCTATGTGGACCGCGAGGAGCGCAAGGGCAAGGGCGCGTCGGACCACGCGCCGGTCGTGGTGGACCTCGACGTGTGAGTGCCCCCGGGGCGCGCCTGTGGTGCGACCCGGAGTGCGAATGTCACGCTGGGCGTATGAACATCCCTTTCCTGGGCACCTGGCGCAAGAAGCACGGTCCCGCCTTCGGCGTCGCGGTGTTCTCCGACGGTGATCACGACTCCGAGGGCGTCGCCGAACTCCTCTCCGAGTGCGAGCTGCTGCGCTCGCAGGCCCATCAGGCGGGCGTCGAACTCGACGACTCCGTCGCCTCGTTGGAAGCGCTGGACCAGCTGCTGCCGCGCTGGCGCGACGACGAGGAGAGCCTGCCATGGCTCGGCAACGACGCGGGGCTCTATCTCGGCTCGGTCATCGTGCGCACGGTGCCCGGCGCCCGCTGGGAGGTCTGGCCCAACGGCCACCCGGCGGTGCGGCTGGCCTCCGGCCGGGAGATCGATGTCGTCGCCTCCGGCCACACCTGGGCGTCCAGCGGCGCCCCCGAACTCTCCCAGCTGTACGCCGAGGTGGCGGAGGGGTAGCCCGTCGCGCCGTGACGGCATAAACCAGAAATTTCATAAATACGGCTAATGCCCGAAAAGTGCGTGTCGCGTATGGGGGGTCACCCTGCCCGGATAGTTTGCGGCTTCTGCGACACAGCTGAGAGTGGGTAGGGCCGGGCATGGCTGTCGATCCTCTGATCGAACTGCAGGGCGTGAACAAACACTTCGGCGAGTTGCATGTCCTCCAGGACATCAACCTCACCGTCGGCAAGGGGGAAGTGGTCGTGGTCATCGGCCCCTCGGGGTCGGGCAAGTCAACCCTGTGCAGGGCGATCAACCGGCTGGAGACCATCGAGTCCGGCGCCATCAGGCTCGAAGGCCGGCCGCTGCCGGACGAGGGCAAGGCGCTCGCCAGGCTCCGCGCCGAGGTCGGGATGGTCTTCCAGTCCTTCAACCTCTTCGCCCACAAGACGATCCTGCAGAACGTCTCGCTGGCCCAGATCAAGGTCCGTGGCCGCAAGAAGGAGGAGGCCGACCGGCGCTCCCTCGAGCTCCTGGACCGCGTGGGCCTCGCCTCCCAGGCCCCGAAGTACCCGGCGCAGCTCTCCGGCGGCCAGCAGCAGCGCGTGGCCATCGCCCGCGCCCTCGCCATGGACCCCAAGGCCCTGCTGTTCGACGAGCCGACCTCGGCACTCGACCCCGAGATGATCAACGAGGTCCTCGAAGTCATGCGGCAGCTCGCGCGCGACGGCATGACCATGGTCGTCGTCACCCACGAGATGGGCTTCGCGCGCTCCGCCGCCAACCGTGTCGTGTTCATGGCCGACGGCCGCGTCGTCGAGGACCGCACCCCCGAGGAGTTCTTCACCAACCCGCGCAGCGACCGCGCCAAGGACTTCCTCTCCAAGATCCTCAAGCACTAGGCGGGGGAGTACGACCATGATCCGTACGACACGTACGCGCCTCGCCGTGGCCGCCCTCGTGTGCATCGCGCTGCTGACCGCCGCCTGCGGCAAGGAGGGCAGTCCGCCCACCAAGGGACCGGCCGCCGGCAAACTGCCCCACTACCAGGTGGCGGAGGGCTTCGAGCTCCCTTCCTCGCCCACCTGGGAGAGGGCCAGAAAGCGCGGCTACCTCAACATCGGCGTCAAGGAGGACCAGCCGTACCTGGGCGAGAAGGACCCGGCGAGCGGCACCTACTCCGGCTTCGACATCGAGATCGCCAGGATGATGTCGGCCTCGCTCGGCTTCGACCCGAGCACCATCCGCTTCAAGACGATCGCCTCGGCCAACCGCGAAACCGCCCTGCAGAACGGTCAGATCGACTTCTACGTCGGCACCTACACCATCAACGACAAACGCAAGAAACTCGTCGGCTTCGCGGGCCCCTACTACATGGCAGGTCAGTCGCTGCTCGTACGCAAGAACGAGAACGACATCCACGGCCCCCAGGACCTCGCCGGCAAACGCGTCTGCTCGGCGGCCGGTTCGACGCCGTACCAGCGCATCCAGACCGACTACCCGAGGGCGACGCTCGTCGCCTACGACACCTACTCGGTCTGCGTCGACAACCTGCTCACCTACCAGGTCGACGCCGTCACCACCGACGACGCGATCCTGATCGGCTACGCGGCGAAGGTGCCCGACGAACTCAAGGTCGTCGGCAAGCCGTTCTCGAAGGAGCCGTACGGCATCGGCGTGCCGCGCGACGACAACGCGCTGCGGTTCGCGCTCGACGACGCTCTGGAGGCCCGTGAGAAGAACGGCGACTGGAAGAGGGCGTACGAGGCGACGCTCGGGCTCTCCGGAGTGCCGGCGCCCACCCCGCCCGCCATCGACCGCTACCCGGCGAGCTGAGCGAGGCCGATGTGAACGTACTGATCGACAACTTCCACACCTTCGCCCAGGGATTCCTCGGCACGGTCGAACTCACCGTCTACGCGAGCGCGCTGGCCCTCGTGCTCGGCTTCCTGATGGCGTCGTTCCGGGTCGCGCCGGTCGGCTCCCTGCGGGCCTTCGGCACGGTGTGGGTGACCGTGCTGCGCAACACCCCGCTCACCCTGCTGTTCTTCGCCGTGCTGCTCGGGCTGCCCCGGTTCGGACTCGTGCTGCCCTTCAAGGTGTTCGCGGTTCTGGCGCTCGGCTGCTACACCTCCGCGTTCATCTGCGAGGCGCTGCGCTCGGGCATCAACACCGTGCCCAAGGGACAGGGCGAGGCGGCCCGCAGCCTCGGCATGACCTTCAGTCAGACGCTGTCCGTGGTCGTCCTGCCGCAGGCCTTCCGGTCCGTGATCCCGCCCATCGGCTCCACGCTCATCGCCCTCGCCAAGAACTCGGCGATCGCCGGGGCGTTCAGCGTCAACGAACTGCTCGGGACCTACAAGACGCTGAGCGAGCTCGGCTACAACATCGTCTGGACCTTCGTCTGGATCGCCGTCGGCTATCTGATCATCACCCTCACCATCAGCGCGATCTTCAACTACCTCGAACAGCGCTGGGGAGTCGCCCGATGACCGCCACCGCCCCCGAATCCACCGCCCTGTACGACGTTCCCGGACCCAGGACCCGTCAACGGCACCGGCTCTACGCGGCCGTGTCCACCGCCCTGATCCTGGCCCTGGTCGGCTGGATCCTCTATCTCCTCTTCGACACCGACCAGTTCACCTACACGAAGTGGATGCCGTTCGAGTACAAGGGCATCCAGGAACTGCTGTTGCGGGGACTGGGCAACACACTGAAGGCCTTCGCGATGGCCGCGGTGCTCTCGCTGGCGCTGGGCACCGTGCTCGCGACGGGGCGCCTGTCCGACCACCGTCCGGTGCGCTGGGTCTCCACGCTGGTCGTCGAGTTCTTCCGCGCCATGCCCGTACTGGTGATGATCTTCTTCATCTTCGTGGCACTGAAGGTGCAGCCGCTGCCCGCGCTGGTCGCGGGGCTGACCCTCTACAACGGCTCGGTGCTCGCCGAGGTCTTCCGCTCCGGCGTCAACTCCGTCGAACGCGGCCAGCGGGAGGCCGCGTTCGCGCTCGGCATGCGCAAGACCCAGGTCATGACGTACGTCCTCGTCCCGCAGGCCGTGCGGGCCATGCTGCCCGCCATCATCAGCCAACTCGTGGTGGCCCTGAAGGACACCTCGCTCGGCTATCTCATCACCTACGAGGAGTTTCTCCACGCCGGGAAACTGATCGCCTCGAACCTCGACTACGATTTGCCGTTCATCCCCGTGGTGATGGTGATCTCGCCGATCTACATCGGGATGTGCATGCTGCTCTCCTGGTTCGCCCAGTGGGTGTCCCGGCGGGAGCAGCGCAGTCCCAAGACCGAGGCCGTGCACGTGGCACCGGCCGAACCAGGGACGCTGCTGCCGGGTGGGGGTCCCCCCACAGCCCCGCGACTGTAGGGGGAGCAGCAGCTCACAGGGCCAGACCCGGCCGGCGCCAGCAGCCGGAGATCACTGCTCGCGCAGGGGAACGGACACGTAGGACGGGTCGTTCGCCGGTGAGGAGAAGGTCAGCTGCGCGCCGGACGGGTTGTGCTCGATGTAGAGCGGGTCGACCGTGTCGACGACCAGGGCGAGCCGATGCCCTGCCGGGACGTCGTAGGCCGTGGAGTACAGCTCCAGGTCGACGCCGAACGGCTTTCCGGGCGTCTGCCCGTGGAAGGTGTACGGCGCGTTGCTGACCAGCTTGCCGAGGCCGAGCGGGCCCACGTCGTAGAGGTAGGCGACGAGGGTGCCGCTCTCGTCGGTCGGAGTGAGCGTGGTGTGCAGCGTGGTGGTCCCGCGCACGCGCTGGACGCTCGCGTACCTCTCCGACTGCCAGACGGCCGCCCAGCGGCGCGGCAGCAGCGGGATCGACGCCATCGGGGGCACCTGGGCGATCTGGTCGAGGATGCTGGAGAGGAAGATGATCCCGCCGTCCGCGCCCGAGTCGACGTTGGTGTGGATCGTGGTGGTGCCCGCGAGGGCGATCTTCTCGCTGGTCGCGCCGACCGACTTCCAGTCCGGGTAGCCCTCGTAGGCGCCGGTGGTGCGGGGCTTGAGCTGGACGGGCTGCTCACGGTCGATGCCGTTGTCGACGCCCCTGAGGTAGTGGTCGAACCAGCGGCCGGTGTCCGTCCACACGTCGTTGGGGAGCCCGAACAGACCGGTCACCTCGGCGGTGGCGTGGTCGCCGGGGCGGAACTCCAGGCGCTTGGGGCCGGTCAACTCCTCGTAGAACCTGGCGTACTGGTTGGGCGGGAAGATCGTGTCGCCCCAGCCGTTGGCCATGAAGACGGCCGCGCCGTTCTTGTTGAGCTGGTCGACATAGGTTTCGGGGGAACGTTTCTTCCCCCAGGCGATCATCTCCTGCTCCTTCGACAGGTTCGAGGCGAAGAAGTCCTTGAGCGTCTGCTGGAGTTCGGCGCTCGGGCGCCCGGTGATGGTCCCCGCGACGCCGAGCAGGGCGGTGGCCTGCGAGTGCTGGGTGCGGCCCGAGTAGATCGAGTCGATGAGGTCGGCCCAGCCGCTCATGGCGGAGACCGCCTTGATCCTCTTGTCGTGCGCGGCGGCGAGCAGGCTGATCCCGGCGCCGTAGGAGACGCCCGCCATGCCGACCTTCTGGGCGTCGGCCGGGGTGTTCGCCAGCGCCCAGTCGATCACCTTGGAGGCGTCGGCCACGTCGGGCGGTCCCGCCACTTCTATCTCGCCGCCGGACTGCCAGAAGCCGCGCACGTTGTACGTGAGCACCACGTAGCCGGAGTCGGCGAGCTTCTGGGCCTGTGCGAGGTACTCGACCTGGGGCAGGCCCCAGCTCGTCGGCATGACGAGGAGCGGGTACCTGCGGCTGCCGTCGGCGCCCGCGGGGGTGACGACGTTGGCCTTGAGGACCGTGCCGCCGTCTCCGGCGATGTCGACGAAGCGGACGGCGGCTGAGGCCGCCTGGGCGGTGGGGGCGAGCCCGAGGGCGGTACCGGCGATCAGGGCTGCGGATACGGCACCGACGGCGGACGTGCGCAGGGCATGACGATGGTGTCCCACGGGCCACTCCTCACTCGTGTCAGTAGAATGTGACCCGACGGTAACCTCGCTGCCTTACCGGAAGTAACCCGTCGGTAAGTTACGCACGGGTAAAGATTGTTCGAGGGCCGTGAAATCCATGAGGCGAGGTGAAATCTACGAGGCGCGGTGGGAGTTGCGAGCCGGTGCGGATGTGGGCAGCGGGGTCTGGGCGGCCCGGGTCACATCCGCGACGAGCTCGACGACATCGGGCCCGTACGCGTGCGAGTTCACCACCTTCAGCAGCAGGACGAAGGAGTTGCCGCCGTGTTTGCGCGCCAGCCGTTCGTGGTTGCGGGCGAGATAGCGCGTCGCCGCCTGGTTGGTGATCGCGCGCTGCCCGCAGAAGAGGAAGACGGGCCGCGTCCCGCGCTCCTGTCCGGCGATCAGCCGGGCGAGGATCACGTACTCGCCCTTCCCCGACTCCAGGCGGTAGCGCTCGCTGCCGATCTGGAAGGCGCCGCGGTCCGGGCCCGGTTCGGCGTCGGTGTTCACCTCGATGCCCGGCAGCAGGGAGTGCAGGTGCGCGGCCATCCGCCGGTTGGACGACGGCCCGCCCACGCAGAACTCGGTCCGCTCACCGAACCCCTGCTGCGCGGCGTCGTGCGCGACGACCTGGGCGTGCGCGCCGCAGTCCTTGATCAGCGCGGCGAGTTCGAGCAGCGCGAACACGTCGAAGCGCATCACGGTGAGCTCCGGGCCGCCCGCCTCGCGGTTCACCACCAGGAGCGACTCGGAGTTGTCGGGCAGCCCGAAGAACGCCTGCTTGCGCCGGAGTCTGCGCTTCCAGAGGTAGGTGCGGGCGAGCCAGCCGAGCGCGGCGCTGATGGCGGCGGCGACCACGCCGAGAACGATGTTGCGCACGTCGTCATTCATGGGCGCGCATGGTATCGGCAGTGCGGACCGGTGTTCGAGGGGGTCCTGACGGGAGGGGTGCGCTGAAGTTACGCTGCGCGGACGGCTGTTGACTGGAGGTACGGATGCGTCGCCCTGTTGCGCGGAATCTGGCGGTCTTGGCGGTTTCGGCCGCGGTGGTGTCGGTCGGCGCGGCGGCGCCACCCAGCGCCGGGACGGCTTCCTCCCGTGCCACCCCGGCGAAGGTGCCGGTCGCCGTCGGCTACGGCGGTGCCGTGGCCAGCGTCGACGCCGACGCCTCCGCCGCCGGCATCGAGGTCCTGAAGAAGGGCGGCAACGCGGTGGACGCGGCGGTCGCCACCGCGGCGGCCCTGGGCGTCACCGAGCCGTACTCCTCCGGCGTCGGCGGGGGCGGGTACTTCGTCTACTACGACGCCAAGTCCCGTACGGTGCATACGATCGACGGCCGTGAGACCGCGCCGCTGACCGCCGACTCGGGGCTCTTCCTGGAGAACGGCCGGCCGCTCGCCTTCGCGGACGCCGTCACCAGCGGGCTGAGTGTGGGCACGCCGGGCACGCCGGCGACCTGGCAGACGGCGTTGGACAGCTGGGGCAGCAAGCCGCTCGGGAGCGTGCTGAAGCCCGCGGAGCGGATCGCACGCGACGGGTTCACGGTCGACGCGACCTTCCGCTCGCAGACCGAGTCCAACCAGGCGCGCTTCAAGAACTTCCCCGACACCGCGAAGCTGTTCCTGCCCGGCGGCTCGCTCCCCGTGGTCGGATCGATCTTCACCAACCCCGATCTCGCCAAGACCTATGAGGAGTTGGGCAAGAAGGGCGTCGGCGCGATCTACCACGGCGACCTCGGCGAGGACATCGTCGCCACCGTGAACAAGCCCCCGGTGGACCCGGCTTCGGGCTACGACGCCCGCCCGGGCAAGCTGTCGTCGAAGGACCTGGCGGCCTACCGGGCGAAGCGACAGGCGCCGACGGAGACGTCGTACCGCGGCCGGAAGGTCTACTCGATCGCCCCGTCCTCCTCCGGCGGCACCACGGTCGGCGAGGCCCTCAACATCCTTGAGAAGACGGACCTTTCGAAGGCGAGCGACGTCCAGTACCTGCACCACTACATCGAGGCCAGCCGGATCGCGTTCGCGGACCGGGGACGCTGGGTGGGCGACCCCGCCTTCGAGGACGTCCCCACGAAGGAACTCCTCTCGCAGAAGTACGCCGACTCGCGCGCCTGCCTGATCAAGGACGACGCGGTCCTGACGAGCCCGCTCGCACCGGGCGACCCGCGCCGTCCGGCAGCCTGCTCCACCGGCGGCACGGCCGCCCCGACGACGTACGAGGGCGAGAACACCACCCACCTCACGGTGGCCGACAAGTGGGGCAACGTCGTCTCCTACACCCTCACCATCGAGCAGACCGGCGGCAGCGGGATCACGGTCCCGGGGCGCGGATTCCTCCTCAACAACGAGCTGACGGACTTCTCCTTCACCCCGGCCAACCCGGCCGTCCACGACCCGAACCTGCCCGGCCCCGGCAAGCGCCCGCGCTCGTCGATCTCCCCGACGATCGTCCTGGACCGGCACAACCAGCCCGTGGTGGCGCTCGGTTCGCCCGGCGGCGCGACCATCATCACCACCGTCCTGCAGACCCTGACGGAGTTCCTGGACCGGGGGCTGCCGCTGGTGGACGCCATCGCCGCCCCGCGCGCCAGTCAGCGCAACGCGGCCCAGACCGAACTCGAACCCGGCCTGTACGACAGTGACCTGCGGACCCGGCTCGAAGCCCTCGGCCACTCCTTCAAGCTCAACCCCGAGATCGGCGCCGCGACGGGCGTCCAACGCCTCCCCGACGGCCGGTGGCTGGCGGCCGCCGAGAAGGTACGGCGCGGTGGCGGCTCGGCGATGGTGGTGCGACCGGCGTCGTAGAGAGCGGCGGCCTCGCGCTCGTCGACGTCGGTGCGCCTGTGGCGATCAGCGTGCCGTGAGGATGCGTGGGCCCTTCCGGGTGATGGCCACCGTGTGTTCCGTGTGGGCCGCGCGGGAGCCGTCGTCGGTGCGCAGCGTCCAGCCGTCGGGGGCCGCGTGGAAGCCGTCGGCGCCGCCGCCGATGAGCATGGGCTCGATCGCGAGCACCATGCCGTGGCGGAGGGGGAGGCCGCGGCCCGGGCGGCCCTCGTTCGGGACGGACGGGTCCTCGTGCATGCGGCGGCCGACGCCGTGACCTCCGAAGCCGTCCGGGATGCCGTACCCCGCCGCGCGGCACACCGTGCCCACGGCGTGCGCGATGTCCCCGATCCGATTGCCGACGACCGCCGCCTCGATGCCCGCCGCGAGGGCCCGCTCGGCGGTCTCCACGAGCCGCACGTCGGCCACGCGCGGCTCGCCCACGATGAAGCTGATCGCCGAGTCGCCGACCCAGCCGCCCAGTTCGGCCCCGAAGTCGATGGAGACCAGATCGCCGTCCCGCAACCGGTAACCGGTCGGGATGCCGTGCACGATCGCGTCGTTCACCGAGGCGCAGATGACCGCGGGGAAGGGGGTGGGCGCGAACGAGGGCCGGTAGCCGAGGAAGGGGGAGCCGGCTCCCGCGTCGCGCAGCACCTGGTGGGCGACCTCGTCCAGCTCCAGCAACGAGACGCCCACGTCCGCCACCTTGCGCACCGCCGTGAGCGCCCGGCCCACGACCTGCCCCGCTTCGTACATCTCGTCGATCGACGTGTCCGTCTTGAGTTCCACCATGCCAATTACTATACCGGTATTAGAATGGGGTCATGGTGCGTACCCCCCTGACCCCCGAAGAGCGCGAACGCGGTGAGCGTCTTGGGCAGTTGCTGCGCGAGGCCCGCGGTGGTCGCAGCATGGTGGAGGTCGCCGCGACCGCCGGGATCTCGGCCGAGACCCTGCGCAAGATCGAGACGGGGCGGGCCCCCACCCCCGCCTTCTTCACCGTGGCGGCGCTGGCGCGGGCGCTCGGACTGTCCATGGACGACATTGATCACAGGACTCTGCGTCCAGTCCGAAAACTCCCTGTAGCCGTTCCGTAACACGAAGGGTGTTTTCTACCGGACCGGAGTACTCCAGTCGGGCGGGGAGTTGTGTGATGGCTGTGGAACAACTCCCGGGGCAAGTACGGGAGTTCGCGAGTTACCTGAGCGGGCTGATGAAACGGCTCGATCAGGACGGCGGCTGGTGCGCGGTGTTCTGGCAGCGCGACCCCGACGGCATGCGGGCCTGCCTGGACGGCTGGGAAGTGCCCCCGTGGGACGTCGTGGAGGCGCTCCTCCAGGACCTCGCCGCGGAGCAGGGCCCCCAGACCGCGGCCCAGGAGGCCCAGCGCGCCCGTGCCCTGCACAGCGCCTCGCTCACCGCCTACGACGGCCGGCCCGGCGGCCGGGACGCCCTCGGCGACCGTCTCGACGTCATGCTCCGCGAACAGCGCTACGCCGCGGAGCGCCAGGCCGAACTGAGCCGGCAGCTGCACGCGGCCACCACCCGGGAGGAGGCCGACACCGTCCGGCTCGACCTCGCCTGGGCCCACGACGACCACGAACGGGCCACCGCCCGATGTGTCGAACTCCGCCACCGGATGGAGAACCTGGACCGCCGCGCCCCGCGTACCCACGTATCGGGCGCGTTCGACTTTTCGGGGGACGCGGGCGGGGCCGTCGTCCGGGTGGCCGAGCCGGACGACCGGCGCGCGCTCGAGACCCGGCCGACCG
>LRTP01000883.1 GCA_001550305.1 Streptomyces diastatochromogenes | reverse complement strand
CACCCGCCCCGACTTCGCCGCCGCCGCGACCACCGGACCCGTACCCCAGCGGGTCGCGGCCCTTCTCGCGGCTCCCGGGCGCCGCCCCCGCGCCGCCGCCTGGATCGCCCTCCTCCTCGTCGCCTGCGCGACCGTCTCGGCCTCCGCGGCGGCGACCGGCGTCCTCACCTTCCACCACGAGGTGGAGATCGCCCAGGGCGAGGAGACCCACTGACCCTTCCGGGTCGGGTTGCCGGGGCGGGGCCGTGACGCCCCCTGTCTACCTGTGCGCCGTCGAGGAAGAGGACCGGTCGTTACCGATCGGGGCGGCCACCGGCGCCCTGTGGGAGGCCGTCCGCGCTACTCCGACGCGTCGCTGAGACCGAGCCGCAGATGCTCCACGTGGTAGACGGCCTGGTCGAGGAGTTCGGCGACATGGTGGTCGTGCAGCGCGTAGACCACCGACCGGCCGCGGCGCTCGCCGACGACCAGGCCCAGATTGCGCAGCAGCCGCAGCTGGTGCGAGCAGGCGGACTGCTCCATGCCCACCTCGGCGGCCAGCTCCGTCGCCGGAAGCGGCCCTTCGCGCAGCCGCGCGAGGATCAGCAGCCGTGAGGGGGTGGACAGGGCCTGGAGCGTGGTGGCCACCTTCGCGACATTGGCCGCGTCCAGACGCACGCGCGTGGTGACGTTCCGAGCGGCGGCGTCCTGCGCGGTGGTGACGGCTCCATGACCCATGGGCGTATCTTACTCATCGCACATGAAGGTATGAATGAGTCTTCATGTGTTCCTGTATGGTGCCGGGGTGTCCTCCACTCTTGACTCGCCGCCCGTCCCCACCCTCGACGCCTCCGCCCGCACGGCCCCGCGCCGCCGCACCCGCTTCCTCGCGCTGCCGGAGGCCCGCTGGGCGCTCCTCGCGACCGCCGCCTTCCTGTCGGCGCTCCCGTTGCACTTCGCCGACGCGCCCGGCTGGACGTACGGGCCGCTCTACGCGATCGCCTACCTCGCCGGTGGCTGGGAACCGGCACTGGAGGGGCTGCGGGCGCTGCGCGGGAAGACCCTCGACGTCGACCTGCTGATGATCGTCGCGGCCCTCGGCGCGGCCGCGATCGGACAGGTCCTGGACGGCGCCCTGCTGATCGTCATCTTCGCCACCTCCGGCGCCCTGGAGGCCCTGGCCACCGCCCGCACCGCCGACTCCGTACGCGGTCTGCTCGACCTCGCGCCCGCGACGGCGACCCGGGTGACCGCCGACGGTGAGGAGTCCGTGCCGGTGAACCGGCTCTCCGTCGGGGACGAGCTGTTGATCCGGCCGGGGGAGCGGATCGGAGCCGACGGACGGGTCCTCGACGGTACGAGCGAGGTCGACCAGGCGACCATCACCGGCGAGCCGCTGCCGGTCCTGAAGACCCCGGGCGACGAGGTCTTCGCGGGCACCCTCAACGGCACCGGAGCCCTGCGCGTGCGTGTCGAGCGCGACCCCGCCGACTCCGTGATCGCCCGGATCGTCATCCTCGTGGAGGAGGCCTCGCGCACCAAGGCGCCGACGCAGTTGTTCATCGAGAAGATCGAGCAGCGCTACGCGGTGGGCGTGGTGGCCGCCACGCTCACCGTCTTCGCCGTGCCGCTCGCCTTCGGCGCGGATCTCACCGGCGCGCTGCTGCGGGCGATGACCTTCATGATCGTCGCCTCGCCGTGCGCAGTCGTCCTCGCGACCATGCCCCCGCTGCTCTCCGCCATCGCGACCGCCGGCCGGCACGGCGTTCTGGTCAAGTCCGCGCTCGCCATGGAACGCCTCGGCGAGATCGACACGGCCGCACTCGACAAGACCGGGACGCTGACGGAGGGCGCGCCCGAGGTGACGGCCGTATGCCCGGCGACCGGATCGGGGCTGGACGAGGACGCCCTGCTGGCGCTGGCGGCCGCCGCCGAGCACCCCAGCGAACACCCGCTCGCCCTCGC
>LRTP01000882.1 GCA_001550305.1 Streptomyces diastatochromogenes | reverse complement strand
TGGGCGGCGAGCACGGTGGCGTGGTCGGCGCGCGCCCGCGGGTCGCCCAGCAGGCTGTGCAGCGGGCCGACCATCATGTCGCGCACCGACTCGGCCTCGGCGAGGGTCGCGGCCGACCGCTCCCGGCCGCCGTTCACATGCTCGGGTGCCGCCCCGACCCGGGCCAGCTCCCGCAGGACCGACTGCCAGCCGAGCCCCCAGCTGCGCCGCAGGGTGTGCTGGGCCGAGAACGCCCCGTCGGGCGCGGTGATCCGCCCCACGACCAGGCCGACGGCCGCCCGGTCGGTCACCGACCAGAGGGGCCCACCGCTGTAGCCCTCGTCGACCGCCGCGCCGGACAACTGTCCGTCGAGATAGCAGATCCGGCCGTCGTACGCCCCCACCCGCGCGTCGGCGTACGAGAACGGCTGCCCGCCGCCGTACCAGGCCCGTACCTGCTGGCCGCGCTCCATCTCCAGCCAGCGCAGCGGGCTCACGGGCGGGGGAGGCGCCTCGTCGAGTTCGAGGACGGCCAAGTCGCCGTCCCACTCCAGGGAGCCGTCGGCGACCGGGCCGTACTGCGGGGACCGCGGCGGTATCCAGGCGACCAGCCGGGCCTGGTGCAGATCCGCGGCGGACAGCACCGGGAAGGACACGTCGAGGGTGACCTCCCCCGGGTTGTGCGGGCTGAGGCTGCGCAGCCCGAGCGCCAGGTTGATGACATGCGCGCAGGTCAGCAGCCTGCGGCCGGAGAGATACACACCCGCCCCGGCGGTCCGGTCGCGATCGCTGGACAGGACGCGCACCAGCGCGCCGCGGGCGTCGCCGGACGACGGGTCGTCCGGCGATCCGAACCAGGTCACGGCTCCGTCCGGCGGGGCAGCTGCCAGGTCGCCGAAATGGTCATGCTGGCCTGGCCGTTGGCCCCGACGATGCCGATCTTCAGGTCCTGTCCGATCTGGATGCCGAAGTCGACGGAGATCTCGTGCGGCGGGTCGGGTATCCCGCGGATCGCGTCGTGCACCTGCTGCAGTACGGGCCCCAGCGGGCTCAGCACACTGCGCAGACCGTCCGTCGCCAGCGACGCGACCCGCGCGCCACGCCCGACCGGGACCACCCCGGAAATGCCGCCCGGCAGATCGGCGTCGACGGCCGGGGCCGCCGACGCCTCCCCCGCGGCCGCGAGTTCGAGTCGGACGTGGGCCCCGTCGTCGAGGGCGAACTCCATGTAGTCGTAGTGCGGCACACCGGCATTGTGCCGATCAATGCCCCGTGAAGGTAGTGAAGTTGAGGAATCCGCCGTAGGCAAAGGGCGACTAGCCCACCCGGTGGCCGTTCTCCAGCTCCGCGGTTCCGCCGCCCTCCGTCAGCACGTCCAGCGCGGCGAGGACCCGGCGGCCGAGCGCGCCCGGCAGATGCTCGGCCAGCTCCTCCCGCGGCACCAGCCGCCACGACAGCAGTTCCTCCTCCTGTAGCCGGATCGCCTTGAGCTCCCGCTCGCCGAGGACTCCGCCGTCGTACAGGTAGGCGACCAGCGGGGGTCGCGCCGTCCCGTGCACCCAGTCGACCGCGAGCAGCGGACCGAGTTCGATGTCGAGCCCGATCTCCTCGGCGGTCTCGCGGCGCGCGCCCTGGCGCGGAGTCTCCCCGTCGTCCGACTCGACGGTGCCACCCGGAAGGGCCCAGCCCTCACGGTAGTTCGGCTCGACGAGCAGCACCCGGCCGTCACCGTCGCGGAAGAGCGCGGCCGCACCGGCGAGGACACGGGGGAGGCCCGCGATGTACGTGGCGAAGTCTGGAGTGGTCATCCCCGAAGCGTAACGAGCCTGCGCGGCCCCTCCTCGGACGTGTTCGAGACGGCCCCGGCACCCGTCGGCTAGGACAGGCCCTGGACATCGGGACCGGCACCGGACGGCCCTTCGGCCTCGGCTTCGGCCTCCGTCTCCGTGTTCGTCTCCGCCTCCGTCACCATCAGCGCGAGCGTCCGCGCGGCCAGCTCACTGATCCGTACGCCGTCGAAGCCGAACACCGCGCTGCGTACGGTGTCCTCCAGCGGGTCCTTCCACTGCGCGGGAATGGCCTCGGCCCCGCACAGGACCCCGGCCACCGAGCCCGCCGTCGCGCCGTTCGAGTCGGTGTCCAGGCCGCCGCGGACGGTGAGCGTGATGGTCCGGGTGAAGTCGCCGTCGCCGTAGAGCAGCCCGGCCGTGAGGACGGCGGCGTTCGGGATCGTGTGGATCCAGCCGAGCCCCGCGGTCTCCTCGGACACCGTGGTGAGCGTGTCCTCCCAGGTCATCCGGGTCTCGTGAAGCGTGAGCACCCGGCGTACGGTGCGGGCGAGGCGGCTGCTCGCGGGGATGACGGTCAGCGCCGTGTCCAGTGCGTGGCGGACCGTGGGCGCGGTGAACGCGGCCGAGACGAGCGCCGCCGCCCACATCGCCCCGTACACGCCGTTGCCGGTGTGGGACAGCACGGCGTCCCGACGGGCGAGGGAGGCCGCCCGGCGCGGCGCACCCGGGTTGGTCCAGCCGTGGACATCGGCGCGGATCAGGGCGCCGATCCACTCCTGGTAGGGGTTGTCGTACGTCGCCGTCAGCGGCGGTTTGATGCCGTTGGCGAGGTTGCGGTACGCGGCCCGCTCCGCCGTGAACGTCTGCAGATACGGCAGCCGCAGCAGCCACAGGTCGCCGACCTGCTCGGTGCTGAAACCGAAACCGTGTGTCTCCAGCAGGTGCAGGCCCAGGATCGCGTAGTCGACGTCGTCGTCACGGCAGCTGCCGTGGATACGGCCGCGCACGCATTGCCGCCACTCGGGCCGCAGCTCGAACTCGCCGGCGTCACCGTCGGTGGCGGGCTCGGGAAGATAGTCGGTGAGCGGCAGGGCGGCGGCCTGTCGCAGATAGCGGTCGATACGGTCCCGCGTCCAGTGGTCGCCCTGCTCGACCGGCTTGCCGAGCATGTTGCCCGCGATCCGGCCCAGCCAGCCGCCGAGAACGCGGTCCGCGAGTTCGGTGCCCACAGGGGTCATAACTCCGGTTTACCCAATTCCGGGCATGAGCGTGCGGTGTTCCACGGGCCGGTCGGGGCATGACGGCGGGGGCGTCCTCCGGTTAAGGTCGCAGCGGCGCGACTGCCTTGACGTGTGCGAGGCCGGAAAGCAAGGGGAATGCAAGGTGGCGGACTCTGCTGTGAAGACGACACGTGCGGGCACCGGGCGTGTTCCGCGGGTGCTGATCGCCGCGGACAAGTTCAAGGGGTCGCTGACCGCCGTGCAGGTCGCGGAGCGCGTCATGGCCGGGCTGCGCCGCGTCGTGCCGGGTGTCGAGGTCGAGGCGCTGCCCGTGGCCGACGGCGGCGACGGGACCGTGGACGCGG
>LRTP01000881.1 GCA_001550305.1 Streptomyces diastatochromogenes | reverse complement strand
GGCGGGAGGTGCGGGTCGCCGGCCCGCTGGGTGACGAGCTCACCGCCGCCTTCGCGCTGCGCGGCGACACCGCGGTGGTGGAGATGGCGGAGGCGAGCGGATTGCAGCGGCTGCCCGCCGGGGTGTTCGCGCCGCTGACGTCCTCCACGTACGGGTCCGGGGAGCTGCTGCGGGCCGCGCTGGACGCCGGGGCCCGCACGATCGTGTTCGGCGTGGGTGGGAGCGCGACGACGGACGGCGGGGCGGGGATGCTGTCCGCGCTCGGGGCGCGGTTCGTGGACGCGGAGGGGGAGCCGGTGGCTCCCGGCGGTGCGGCGCTCAGTGACGTGGCGACCGCGGACCTGTCCGGCCTGGACCCCCGCCTGTCCTCCGTGGACCTCGTCCTCGCCAGCGACGTGGACAACCCGCTCACCGGGCCGAAGGGCGCGCCCGCCGTGTACGGCCCCCAGAAGGGGGCGAGCCCCGACGACGTGGAGATCCTGGACGCGGCCCTCGGACACTTCGCCGCGGTTCTGGAGAAGTCGATCGGGTCCAGGGCCACGGAGTACGCCGCGGCGCCGGGGGCGGGAGCCGCGGGTGGCATCGGCTACGGTGCGCTGGTCCTGGGCGCCCGGTTCCGTCCCGGTATCGAGGTGATGCTCGACGTCCTCGGCTTCGCGCCCGCGCTGGAGAGGGCCACCCTGGTGATCACCGGTGAGGGGTCCCTCGACGAACAGACCCTCCACGGCAAGGCACCGGCGGGGGTGGCCGCGGCCGCCCGTGCCGCGGGCAAGGAGGTCGTCGCGGTGTGCGGGCGCCTGGCACTGCGCCCGGAGGCGCTCGGCAGGGCCGGCATCCGGCGCGCGTACCCCCTCACGGAGGTCGAGCCCGACATCGCGCGATGCATCTCCGACGCGGGGCCGATCCTGGAGACGGTGGCCCAGCACATCGCCCGCGACTTCCTGACCTGACCCGTCCCGGGGGACGACGAGGTACGAAGAGGTACGACGAAGGGGCCCGAACCGGTTGTCCGGTTCGGGCCCCTTCGTCGTGTACGAGGAAAAGCTACGGCAGCTGCGCCGCCCGTGCCTCACGCCGGTTGTCGCGGAAGTTGTTCACCCGCCGAGCCGTCGCGAACAGCGGAATCACCGCACCCATGACGAGCTGCAGCGCACAGCCGGTCTGGAGCAGGAGCTGACCGCTGGGTGCGTCGAAGGCCCACGCCGCCAGCAGCCCCATGGACAGGACGATCCAGGAGAGCATCGCCACCGCGAGGCGGCCCCGCGGCTTCGGGTACTCCACCCGGCTCACCATCAGCCACGCCGTGCCGAGGATCGCCATCAGCGTCGCCGCGAAGGGCAGCTCCAGGAGCACGATCGAGACCACCGTCAGTGCTCCGAACGGCGACGGCATGCCCTGGAACGTGCCGTCCTTCACCGTGACGCAGGAGAAGCGGGCGAGGCGGAGGACGACCGCGAGCAACACCACGATCGCGCCGAGCGCCGCCACTCTCTGATGCGCGTCGTCCGCGACCATGCCGTAGACGAGGACGAAGTACGCGGGCGCCAGACCGAAGCTGATCAGGTCCGACAGGTTGTCCAGTTCCGCGCCCATGGGGGAGGAGCGCAGCTTGCGGGCGACGAGGCCGTCGAAGAGGTCGAAGACCGCGGCGCAGAGCATCAGGATGACGGCCGTGGCGGCGCTGTGGCGCGCCATGCCCGACTCCTGGCTGCCGGTGAGGTGCGGGATCAGGATGCCCGTGGTGGTGAAGTACACCGCCATGAAGCCGCACGTGGCGTTGCCGAGGGTGAGGGTGTCCGCTATTGAGAGGCGGAGAGAGAGGGGCATCTCCTCCTCGTCGTCCGCCTCGTCGGCCTCCGGCACCCAGCCGGCCTGAGTCTCAGGATCAATCACGGTCAATTCGAGTCACCCCAGCCACGGTCTTCTGACCGACTTCCACATCGACCTCGACACCCTCGGGGAGGTAGATGTCGACGCGCGAGCCGAAGCGGATGAGACCGATCCGGTCGCCCTGCTCGACCTTCGTACCCTGCGGGATATAAGGAACGATACGGCGGGCGACCGCGCCGGCGATCTGGATCATCTCGATGTCACCGAGTTCGGTGTCGAAATGCCAGACGACGCGTTCGTTGTTCTCGCTCTCCTTGTTGAACGCCGGAACGAACCCACCGGGGATGTGCTCGACCGAGGTCACCGTGCCGGAGAGCGGCGCGCGGTTGACATGGACGTTCAGAGGGCTCATGAAGATCGCGACGCGGGTGCGTCCGTCCTTCCACGGCATGATGCTCTGCACCACACCGTCGGCGGGCGAGATGACCCGACCCGGGGCGATCTCGCGCTCGGGGTCGCGGAAGAACCACAGCATGCCCGCCGCGAGCGCGGTGGCGGGTACGGCCACGGCCTTGGCGGCGCCGGAGCGGCGTGCCTTGGCCAGACTGAGTACTGCGGTGGCAACGGTCGGGAGAAGCCACGGCGATGCTCCGCGCGCGAGGCGGACCCGGCCGCGAGGTGCAGAGGTTTGGCTGTGGGGCATGGATGACCTTCGTAGCGGATGATGCCGCGCTGGAACGGGGGACGGCGGCTTTCCCGGGATCGTACCGGGAGCGGGCCGCAACTGGGCAAGCCAGGAAGCCGAGTCGGCGGCCGAAGAGTGTTGACGGGGTGTGATCTTCTTCTCGAAGAAAACACCCCGAACCGGTACATCCAACCCTGCTTAACCTTGGAGTCGATACTCTTCGAGCAGTCGGCGCCCAATGATCATTTTCTGGATTTCGGCGGTACCTTCGCCGATCAGCAGCATCGGCGCCTCGCGGTAGAGACGCTCGATCTCGTACTCCTTGGAGAAACCGTAGCCGCCGTGGATCCGGAAGGCGTCCTCGACCACTTCCTTGCAGTATTCGGAGGCGAGGTACTTCGCCATCCCCGCCTCGAGGTCGTTTCGTTCCCCGGAGTCCTTTTTGCGAGCCGCGTTCACCATCATTGCATGGGCCGCTTCGACCTTGGTGGCCATCTCGGCCAGCTTGAACTGGATGGCCTGGTGCTGCGCGATCGGCTTGCCGAAAGTGTGACGCTGCTGGGCATAGGAGACACCCAGCTCGAACGCACGCTGTGCGACACCGCAACCACGTGCCGCCACGTTGACGCGGCCGACCTCGACTCCGTCCATCATTTGGTAAAACCCTCGGCCAGTGGTGCCGCCGAGTACCCGATTGGCCGGAACGCGCAGTCCGTCCATGATGAGCTCGGTCGTGTCGACGCCCTTGTAGCCCATCTTGTCGATCTTCCCGGGAATGGTGAGGCCGGGACGGACCTCTCCGAAGCCGGGCTCCTTCTCGACCAGGAAGGTCGTCATCGACTTGTGGGGCGCGGTGCCCTCCGGGTGCCCTTCGTCACTTCGTACGAGCACGGCCACCAGGTTCGACGAGCCGCCGTTCGTCAGCCACATCTTCTGACCGTTCAGGACGTACTCGTCGCCGTCCCTGACCGCCTTCGAGGTGATCGCGGAGACGTCCGAGCCGAGAGCCGGCTCCGACATCGAGAACGCGCCGCGCACCTCGCCCAGGGCCATCCGGGGCAGGAAGTGGTCCTTCTGCTCCTGCGTGCCGTGCTGCTTGAGCATGTACGCCACGATGAAGTGCGTGTTGATGATGCCGGAGACCGACATCCAGCCACGGGCGATCTCCTCGACGCAGAGCGCGTAGGTGAGGAGGGACTCGCCCAGGCCCCCGTACTCCTCGGGGATCATCAGACCGAACAGGCCCAATTCCTTGAGGCCGTCGACGATCTGCTGGGGGTACTCGTCGCGGTGCTCCAGCTCGGTCGCGACCGGGATGATCTCCTTGTCCACGAAGTCGCGGACGGTGGAGAGGATCTCCTGCTGGACGTCGGTGAGACCGGCGGTCTGGGCGAGTCGCGCCATGGCTACTTCTCCTGCTGCTTGAGTTCCGGACGGCCGGGCTGCTCGCCCCCGCGCTCCTTGATGTACGTCTCGGTCGGCACCATGACCTTGCGGCGGAACACGCACACCAGCGTGCCGTCCTGCTTGTAGCCCTTGGTCTCGACGTGGACGATCCCGCGGTCGCTCTTCGACTTCGAGGGTGTCTTGTCGAGGACCGTGGTCTCGCCGTAGATCGTGTCGCCGTGGAAGGTCGGCGCCACGTGCTTCAGCGACTCGATCTCCAGGTTGGCGATCGCCTTCCCGGAGACGTCCGGGACGGACATGCCGAGCAGCAGCGAGTAGATGTAGTTGCCCACGACGACGTTCCTGCCGAAGTCCGTCGTCCGCTCCGCATAGTTCGTGTCCATGTGGAGGGGGTGGTGGTTCATGGTCAGGAGACAGAAGAGGTGGTCGTCGTACTCCGTGACCGTTTTCCCGGGCCAGTGCTTGTAGACCGCGCCGACCTCGAACTCCTCGTACGTGCGTCCGAACTGCATGGTGCTCAGGCCTCCGGGGCTTCGAACTTGGACGTGCGCTGCATGCCGGCCGCCCGGCCCTTGCCCGAGATGACCAGGGCCATCTTGCGGCTGGCCTCGTCGATCATCTCGTCGCCGAGCATCGCGGAGCCCTTTTTGCCGCCCGCCTCGGACGTGTAGTACTCGTACGCGTTGAGGATGAGCTCGGCGTGGTCGAAGTCCTCCTGGGAGGGCGAGAAGATCTCGTTGGCCGCGGCGACCTGGTCGGGGTGCAGCACCCACTTGCCGTCGAAGCCCAGCGCGGCGGCGCGCCGGGCGACCTCGCGGTAGCCCTCCTGGTTGCGGATCTGGAGGTAGGGGCCGTCGATCGCCTGGAGGTCGTGCGTACGGGCGGCCATCAGGATGCGCATCAGGATGTAGTGGTACGCGTCCGCCGGGTAGCCAGGCGGCTGCTCGCCCACGACCAGCGACTTCATGTTGATGGAGGCCATGAAGTCGGCGGGGCCGAAGATGATGGTCTCTACACGCGGTGAGGCGGCCGCGATCTCGTCGACGTTGACGAGCCCCTTCGCGTTCTCGATCTGGGCCTCGATGCCGATCTTGCCGACCTCGAAGCCCATCGTCTTCTCGATCTGCGTGAGCAGCAGGTCGAGCGCGACGACCTGCTGGGCGTCCTGGACCTTCGGCAGCATGATGCAGTCGAGGTTCTGGCCCGCGCCCTCGACGACCGTGACGACATCGCGGTACGTCCAGTGCGTCGTCCAGTCGTTCACCCGTACGACCCGCGTCTTGCCGGTCCAGTCGCCCTCGTTCAGGAACTTCACGATGGTGTGCCGCGCCTCGGGCTTGGCGAGCGGGGCGCAGGCGTCCTCCAGGTCCAGGAAGACCTGGTCCGCGGGGAGGCCCTGGGCCTTCTCCAGGAAGCGGGGGTTCGAGCCGGGCACCGCCAGGCAGGAACGCCGCGGGCGAAGGCGGTTGACGGGCGTGGTCATGCGGGGACCTCCAGGGGGTCGAGCTTGTTCGCTTTCCGGATCTCTTCGACGATACGGCCGATGATTCCGGTGATGTCGAAGTCCTTCGGTGTGAAAACCGCGGCGACTCCCGCGGCGCGCAGCAGTTCGGCGTCGGCGTTCGGGATGATCCCGCCGGCGATCACCGGGATGTCGGCCGCGCCGGCCTCGCGCAGTCGCTCCAGCACGTCGGGCACCAACTGGGCGTGCGAGCCGGACAGGATGGACAGGCCGACGCCGTGCACGTCCTCGGCGACGGCCGCGTCCACGATCTGTTCGGGCGTGAGCCGTATGCCCTGGTAGACCACCTCGAACCCGGCGTCGCGGGCGCGCACGGCGATCTGCTCGGCGCCGTTGGAGTGCCCGTCCAGGCCCGGCTTGCCCACCAGGAAGCGGAGCTTGCCGACGCCGAGTTCGCGGGCGGTCTCCTCGACCTTGCGGCGCACCAGCGCCAGCGCGGTGCCCTCCTCGGCGGTCACCGCGACGGGCGCGGACGAGACGCCGGTCGGGGCGCGGAACTCGCCGAACACCTCGCGCAGGGCCTCGGACCACTCGCCGGTCGTGACCCCGGCGCGGGCGCACTCGAGGGTGGCCTCCATGAGGTTGTCGGTGCCCTTGGCCGCTTCCTTCAGCCGCTCCAGCGCCTTGCAGGGGCGCGGGTGGTTGAACGGCGGCTGGTAGCGCGTGTCGCGCCAGTTCTGCAGCGCGGCGACCACCCGGGCCTCGACGGCCGGGTCGACGGTCTGGATCGCCGCGTCCAGGTCGGCGGTGAGCGGGTTCGGCTCGGTCGACTCGTAGATGTTGACGCCGACGATCTTCTCGGAGCCGCCCTCGATCCGGGCCCGGCGCTCGGCGTGCGAGGAGACGAGCTGGGACTTCAGATAGCCCGACTCGACGGCGGCCATCGCCCCGCCCATCTCGTCGATCCGATCCATCTCGGCGAGTGACTCCTCGACGAGGGCCGCGACCTTCGCCTCGATGACGTGCGAGCCCTCGAAGATGTCCTCGTACTCCAGCAGGTCGCTCTCGTGCGCCAGCACCTGCTGGATGCGCAGCGACCACTGCTGGTCCCAGGGCCGGGGCAGCCCCAGCGCCTCGTTCCAGGCGGGCAGCTGCACGGCACGCGCGCGTGCGTCCTTCGAGAGCGTCACGGCCAGCATCTCGAGGACGATCCGCTGGACGTTGTTCTCCGGCTGCGCCTCGGTCAGACCGAGCGAGTTGACCTGGACGCCGTAGCGGAAGCGCCTTTGCTTGGCGTCCTGGATGCCGTACCTCTCGCGCGTGACCTGGTCCCAGATGCGCCCGAACGCCCGCATCTTGCACATCTCCTCGATGAACCGGACACCCGCGTTCACGAAGAAGGAGATACGGGCGACGACGTCACCGAACTTCTCGGCGGGCACCTGCCCCGAGTCGCGGACGGCGTCCAGCACGGCGATGGCCGTCGACATCGCGTACGCGATCTCCTGGACGGGGGTCGCGCCCGCCTCCTGGAGGTGGTAGGAGCAGATGTTGATCGGGTTCCACTTGGGCATGTGGGAGACCGTGTACGCGATCATGTCCGTCGTCAGCCGGAGTGAGGGCACCGGCGGAAAGACATGCGTACCCCGCGACAGGTACTCCTTGACGATGTCGTTCTGCGTCGTCCCCTGGAGCTTGGTGATGTCGGCGCCCTGCTCCTCGGCGACGACCTGGTAGAGCGCCAGCAGCCACATGGCGGTGGCGTTGATGGTCATCGAGGTGTTCATCTGCTCCAGGGGGATGTCCTGGAACAGCCGGCGCATGTCACCGAGGTGCGAGACCGGCACGCCGACCCGGCCGACCTCGCCGCGGGCGAGGATGTGGTCGGGGTCGTACCCGGTCTGCGTGGGCAGGTCGAAGGCCACGGAGAGACCCGTCTGCCCCTTCGCGAGGTTGCGCCGGTACAACTCGTTGGACGCCTCGGCGGTGGAGTGACCGGCGTAGGTCCGCATGAGCCACGGCCGGTCCTTCTCCCGCCGTCCAGCGGCGTTCTGACGCTCAGTCATCTGGGGACCTCAGACGTTCCGGAAGCGGTTGATGGCGTCGATGTGCTGGGCGCGCTTCGCCTCGTCGCGCACGCCCAGGCCCTCGCGGGGCGCCAGCGCGAGCACGCCGACCTTGCCCTGGTGGAGGTTGCGGTGGACGTCGTACGCGGCCTGCCCGGTCTCCTCCAGGGAGTACACCTTGGAGAGCGTCGGGTGGATCTTGCCCTTGGCGACCAGCCGGTTGGCCTCCCAGGCCTCGCGGTAGTTGGCGAAGTGCGAGCCGATGATGCGCTTCAGGGACATCCACAGGTAGCGGTTGTCGTACTCGTGGTTGTAGCCCGAGGTCGAGGCGCAGGTGACGATGGTGCCGCCCTTGCGGGTGACGTAGACGGAGGCGCCGAAGGTCTCGCGGCCCGGGTGCTCGAAGACGATGTCGACGTCCTCGCCGCCCGTCAGCTCACGGATGCGCTTCCCGAACCGCTTCCACTCCTTCGGGTCCTGGTTGTGCTCGTCCTTCCAGAACTTGAAGCCCTCGGCGTTGCGGTCGATGATCGCCTCGGCGCCCATCGCCCGGCAGATGTCCGCCTTCTGGTCGCTGCTGACGACGCAGATGGGGTTGGCGCCACCGGCGAGCGCGAACTGCGTGGCGTACGAGCCGAGGCCGCCGCTCGCGCCCCAGATGAGGACGTTGTCGCCCTGCTTCATGCCGGCGCCGTTCCTCGACACGAGCTGCCGGTACGCGGTGGAGTTCACGAGCCCGGGAGCGGCGGCCTCCTCCCACGACAGGTGGTCGGGCTTGGGCATCAGCTGGTTGGACTTGACGAGGGCTATCTCGGCGAGGCCGCCGAAGTTGGTCTCGAAGCCCCAGATGCGCTGCTCGGGGTCGAGCATCGTGTCGTTGTGCCCGTCGCTGGACTCCAGCTCGACGGACAGACAGTGCGCGACGACCTCGTCACCGGGCTTCCAGGCGTTGACGCCGGGGCCGGTGCGCAGGACGACGCCCGCGAGGTCGGAACCGATGATGTGGTACGGCAGGTCGTGGCGCTTGGTGAGCTCGCTGAGCCTGCCGTAGCGCTCCAGGAAGCCGAAGGTCGACATCGGCTCGAAGATCGAGGTCCAGACCGAGTTGTAGTTGACGGAGGAGGCCATCACGGCCACCAGGGCCTCGCCCGGGCCGAGCTCCGGCACCGGCACGTCGTCCAGGTGGATCGACTTGCGGGGGTCCTTGTCGCGGGTGGTGAGCCCCGCGAACATCTCCGTCTCGTCCTTGTGCACGGTGATCGCGCGGTACGACTCGGGGAGCGGAAGAGCGGCGAAGTCGGCGGACGTGGCCGTCTGCGACTGAATCGCGTCCAGGATTTCCTTCACGGTGTTGCCTCCGGCGATGAGCGTCTTGAGGGAAGACACTTGAGGGTTACGTCGGTGCTGCTGCTGGGAGTGAGGGGTGTGCCGTCGGTTCGGCGAAGGTGGTGGTGCGGTGGCAGCGCTGGGTTGGCGCAAAAGGTTGCCTGTGACGCAGGCGTCCGGGCGCGCTCGCCATTGGCTTGCGGGGACAGCCGGCGTACGAAAGGTCTCTGCACGCCGGCCGCCCGGACAACATCAACGTATGGCACGCCGTGTCACCGTGCAAGGCACGGAGTGCCATGAGTTTCGCTCAGGTGAAATCTTTACGTAACACGTGAGCGATGATCGATCAGATCGACCGATGATCGATCAAAACGCACTGGTCAGGGGCGGTGCGGAGGGGCCGGTGCGGGGACCGGAGGGGCGGGGCGGCGGGCCGCTTCGGAGAACACCTGGTGTCGGTGGCACGGCGTGAGGGTTCCGGTGCGGGGGTGTG
>LRTP01000880.1 GCA_001550305.1 Streptomyces diastatochromogenes | reverse complement strand
GCCGGGGTCCCCGGGGATGCCCGCGATGCGGGCCGCGTCCGTCCCGCGGGGGCGGTGGCGTGCCGGGTCGGTGTCAGAGTGAGTCCGCCAGGCAGGCCAGGTACAGGGCCATCGCCGTGCGCGGGTCGCGGACGTCGCGGGTGGACAGTTCCTCGAACTTTCGCGCCGATGGGCGCGGGGGTGCCTTCCGGTCGGGCGGAGTCGAGGGCCTGGGGAAGGTGAGGGTCGCCGGCACGATGGAGTTCGACCGCGACCCCGACCGCTTCCGCCAGTCCCGCGTGGACGCGATCGTGGCGGCGGCCCGCCCCTGTCTGCCGGAGGCGGACTGGGAGCACAGGGAGCAGGAGTGGATGGGTCCGCGCCCCATGACCACGGGCGGCCTCCCCCTGATCGGCCCGCTCCCCGGGCACCCGGGGGTGGTCCTGGCGGCCGGCCACAACATGCTCGGGCTGATGCTCGCCCCGGCTACGGGACGCCTGGTGACGGGACTCCTGACGGGAAAGCCGGACGACTCCCTGGCCCCCGGATTCGCGCCCGGCCGAGCCGTCAGGAGGGGACTCGGCCCCTCTGCCGGGCGCGTGTGAGTCCGGGCGGGACCGCGCCCCCGGCGCCGGCAGGTGCCTGCGCCCCGCGCTCTACGACCGCTCCCGCAGCGCCTGCTCGATGGTCCGCATGACCTGGTCCAACGGCGCGTCGACCCGGGCCACGGTCACCAGGACGTCACCCTCGGTGAAGGCGGACGCCGGCGCCGTACGGGGCGTGGTCTCCCGCCCGGCCCCGATCCCCGTCCCGAAGGTCTTGCGGACGATGGAGAAGGCGTGGTCCAGCTGCGCCTCGACGTCACCTTGTCCCCCGGCCCGCAGCCAGCGCCGCAGAACATGGTTGTGGGCCGTGACCACGGCGGACGCGGCGACCTCCGCGAGCAGCGGATCGTCGTTGGCGTCGTCGTCGTGCGCGTGCTCGTCGAAGTGGCCCAGGAGATAGCGGGTGAAGAGCCGCTCGTAGCGGGCCACGGAGGCGATCTCGGCCTCCCGGAGCGTGGGTACCTCGCGGGTCAGCTTGTAGCGCGAGACGGAGATCTCGGGCTGGGCCGCGTACATCGTCATGACTTCCTTGATGCCGCGGCACACCGTGTCGAGCGGGTGCTCGTGCGCCGGAGCCGCGTTGAGGACCGCCTCCGCCCGGATCAGGGTGTCGTCGTGATCGGGGAAGATCGCCTCTTCCTTGGAGCGGAAGTGGCGGAAGAACGTACGGCGGGCCACCCCGGCCCGGGCCGCGATCTCGTCGACGGTGGTCGCCTCGTACCCCTTGGTCGCGAACAGCTCCATGGCCGCGGCCGCCAGTTCTCGGCGCATCTTGAGCCGTTGGGCGGCGGCGCGACTGCCCGCGGCACTCTCCGGAGCGTCGGGCGTGGCTGGTGTACGTGAGGACTTGGCGGGCTGGGACATGACCCGAACGTACTGCATCTGCGCAGGGGAACGCGCATGTCCGGGGAACCCCCCGCCCTCGACGGGCGGGGGGCTGCCGGCCGGGCCGAGCAGTCCGCCCCAGCGGACGGTGTCGGGCAGCCGGTCGCCGGGACGCTCAGCGGCGGGCATATTCGCGGAAGCCGCGGCCCGTCTTGCGGCCGAGGCAGCCCGCGGCCACCAGGTGCTCCAGGAGCGGCGCGGGGGCGAGACCCGGGTCGCGGAACTCGCGGTGCAGCACCTTCTCGATGGCGAGCGAGACGTCCAGACCGACGACGTCGAGGAGTTCGAACGGCCCCATCGGGTAGCCGCCGCCCAGCTTCATCGCGGCGTCGATGTCGTCGAGGGTGGCGTAGTGCTCCTGGACCATCTTGATCGCGTTGTTCAGGTACGGGAAGAGCAGCGCGTTCACGATGAAACCGGCCCGGTCCCCGCAGTCCACCGGGTGCTTGCGGATCTTCCCGCACAGCTCGCGGACCGTGGCGTGCACGTCGTCCGTGGTCAGGACGGTCCGGACCACCTCGACCAGCTTCATCGCCGGCGCCGGGTTGAAGAAGTGCATCCCGATCACGTCCTGGGGGCGTGAGGTGGCACGGGCGCAGGCGACGACGGGCAGGGAGGACGTGGTCGTGGCGAGGATCGCGCCGGGCTTGCAGACCTTGTCGAACACCCCGAACAGCTGCTGCTTGACCTCCAGGTCCTCGGCCACCGCCTCCAGGGCCAGATCGACGTCGGCGAAGGCGTCGTACGAGCCCGCCGGGACGATCAGGTCCAGGGTGCTCGCGGCGGCCTCGGCGGTCATCCGGCCCTTGTCGACCGAGCGGGCCAGGGACTTGCCGATACGGGCCTTCGCGGCCTGTGCCTTCTCCTCGGTGCGGGCCGCGAGGACGACCTCGTACCCGGCCTTCGCGAAGACCTCGGCGATGCCGGAGGCCATGGTCCCCGAACCCGCGACGCCGACCGAGCGGACCGTGCGGCCGGGGACCTCGGGGCCGCCGGACAGGGGGGTCAGCGCGTCCCGCACGACCGTCGCGCTGCCGGGCGCCTCGTAGGAGTAGAAGCCGCGCCCCGACTTGCGGCCGGTCAGGCCCGCCTCGCTGAGCTGCTTGAGGATGGGCGCGGGGGCGTGCAGCCGGTCGCGGGACTCGGCGTACATGGCCTCCAGGACCGTCCGCGCGGTGTCGACGCCGATCAGGTCGAGCAGCGCGAGCGGGCCCATGGGCAGCCCGCAGCCGAGCTTCATCGCGGCGTCGATGTCCTCGCGGGAGGCGTATTTGGCCTCGTACATCGCGGCGGCCTGGTTGAGGTAGCCGAACAGCAGTCCGTCGGCCACGAAGCCGGGGCGGTCGCCGACCGCGACGGGCTCCTTGCCGAGGTCGAGCGCGAGGTTGGTGACCGCGGAGACGGCCGTGGGCGCGGTGAGCACCGAGGAGACGACCTCGACCAGCTTCATCGCGGGGGCCGGGTTGAAGAAGTGCAGGCCGAGGACGCGCTCGGGGCGGGCCGAGTCGGCGGCCAGGCGCGTCACCGAGAGGGCGTTGGTGCCGGTGGCCAGGATGGTGTCCGGACGCACGATGCCGTCCAGCGCCCGGAAGACCTGCTGCTTGATGTCGTACGACTCCGGGGTCACCTCGATGACCAGATCGGCGTCGGCGGCGGCCGCGAGATCGGTGAAGGTGCGGAAGCGGGGCAGGGCGTCGACGCGCTCCTGCTCGCTGAGACGCTCGCGTCGCACGGCGCGGGCGGTGGAGGCTTCGAGGGCGGCGACGGCCTGGGCGGCCGCGGCCTCGCTGATGTCGATGCCGATGACGTCGCGGCCGGCCCGGACGAGGACCTCGGCGATGCCGGTGCCCATCGTGCCGAGGCCGACGACGGCAACGGTCTTGATGGGGGACAGAGGGGTGTCGGACAGGGGAGTTGCCATCGCGGGACTCCAGAAAGAGGGTGACGACTGAGGAGCGCACGCAGGTACGCCCAGGAGGCGCACGGAGTGCGGAGAGTGCGGGTGTTGCCGGGCTGACGAGCGCACACGCCCGGTGCCGTCCGGAGGAGGGTGCCCGCGAGGGCGCACCCAGGGAACGGTGAAGCCGACCGGCCCTGTCCCGGAGCCGTGTCGTACTGAGGTACCTGAGGTACCGAACCGACTGCTCTCACGGTGGCTGCGTCACCAGGCCACCGCAAGCAAGACACGAGTGGGTAACTCGCTCGTCTGAGCTTAACCCGCCGGTAACGAGCGCGCCAGCCCCCGACTTTGTGATGTAGGTCCCGGAGCGACGGGGGCCACGCCTAGGCTCGGCTTCATGGACGAAGAGTTGCGATCACTCACGGAGCGTCTACGAAACGAGGCGGGGGCTTCGCCGGCGTACGAGCAACTCGTGGCGACCGAGGATCCGAATGTGCTGGCCGACGCGCTGACCGCGCCCGGACAGCCCTTGTGGGCCCGGGAGTTGGTCGCCTTCCGGCTCGGACTCGCCGGGGACCGGCGGGCCTTCGAGGCGCTCGTCCTGCTGCTGAACCACCGCGACCCGCAGCGCTGCGCGTCCGCGGCGCACGCGCTC
>LRTP01000879.1 GCA_001550305.1 Streptomyces diastatochromogenes | reverse complement strand
GCTCGCCCGCCTCGGCGATCCCCGCACGGCCCGCGCGGCGGCCGCGCTCGCCACCAACGAACTGCGCGTCGCCTACGCGCTGCATCCCGTACGGCTCCTGGTCGAGCTCCGCGCCCCCGAGGCCGTACCGGCGCTGATCACCACCCTGGGGCGCAGGCTGCGCCCCCACGACCCCTACCGCGGCGTCGCCCTGGCCTGTGTGGAGGGGCTCGGGGCGCTGGGGGACGTACGCGCGAGACCCGTCCTGAACGAGGCGCTCGCCCATCCGGCACTCGCCGAGGCGGCGGTGCACGCGCTGGCCCGACTGCCCGGGTGACACGGCGGGCGGCCGACGGGCCGCCTCCCGCAGCGCCTCGTCGACCGTGCTCACCGTGTCGTCGCGCCCCGGACCCGGCCCTTCGAGCGTAGTCCGTGACGTCCGCACGGGAACGGGTCGTCACTGCAAAGTTGTTCCCGCGCTACGGCCGCGCCCCGGTGCCGGCGTCCGGGCGCGTGAGGGTGCGGGCGTACCGGACCTCGGGCACCGCGACACCGTCCACGTCGAAGGGCTCCTCGCCACCGTCGGGACCGAACCCGGCCTGTGCGTAGAACCGAAGGGCCCTGGTGTTTCCCTCGAGCACCCACAGCAGCATGCGCTCGTGCCCCGCGGCGGCGCAGCGGGCGATCGATTCCGTGAGAAGCGCGCGGCCCACCCCGGTCCCGACCCGCTCGGGATCGACGTAGATCGCGTACAACTCGGCCGCCCCGACGCCGTCGCCGCGGGCTTCGTCGTCCCGGTACGGGCCGTGGCAGGCCCAGCCGACCACCTCGCCGTTCCGCTCGGCGACCAGGTTCACGATCGCGCCGCCGCCCCGCCCGAAACGCTCGCGCCGCCGGGCCGCGTCCTCGGCCACGTCGAGCGCGTCGAGGTACGCCTCGGGCATCAGCCCCCGGTACGCGCTCTGCCAGCCGCGGACGCGGATCTCGGCCACCCGCTCGCAGTCCGGGAGGACCATCTCCCGGATCCGGACCGGGAGTGCGTTCACTCGCCCACCACCGCGTACGCCTCGATCTCCATCAGGAACTCGGGGCGGACCAGCGCGGCGACCTGGACCGCCGACGCGGCCGGGAGGCGGTCCGCGGGTATGTGGGCGTCGCGGGCCGCGCGGACGGCCGGCATGTGGGCCATGTCCGTGACGAAGAAGGTGAGTTTGACGACGTCGTCGAAGGTCGCCCCGGCGGCGGCCAGGCAGCGGCGCAGGTTCTCGAACACCTGGCGGGCCTGCGCCGCCGCGTCGCCCGCGCCGACGAGCTTGCCGTCCTCGTCCAGGGCGAGCTGCCCCGAGACCGCGACGAAGCGGCCCGTACCGAGGACGACATGCGAGTACGCGGCGGCGGGGGCGACCCCGTCGGGGGCGGGAATGCGGGTCAGCTCACTCATGGGTCCATGGTGGACCATGGGTCCGACAACGCCCCCGACGGGCCGTCAGGGCGTGCTCAGCCGCGGTGGCCGAGCAGTCCGTGCAGCGTCGCGCCTGCCGAGGACGCACCGTCCGAGGCGGTGGACAGCGCCGCCTTCGTGCTCTGCGGTTCCGGATCCGGCAGCTTCTTGCACACGGCGTCGGCCACACCGCTGCCGTGCGGCACCTTGCCGTTGGTGAGGTACGTCGCCAGGTACTTGTCCAGGCAGGCGTTCCCGCTCAGCGTGATGCCGTGGTTCCCGCCCCCCTGTTCGACCACCAGGCTGGAGCCGCGCAGTGCGTGGTGGACCGTCACGCCGCCCTGGTAGGGGGTGGCCGCGTCGTTCGTGGCCTGGAAGAGCAGCGTCGGCGGCAGCGCCCTGTTGGCGATGTTCACCGGCCGCAGCGTCTTCGTCGGCCAGAACGCGCACGGCGCGTTGTACCAGGCGTTGTTCCAGGCCATGAACGGCGCCTTGCTGTACACCGCCCAGTTGTCCTTGCGCCACTGGTTCCAGTCGCGCGGCCAGGACGCGTCACGGCACTGCACCGCGGTGTAGATGCTGTAGCCGTTGTCGCCGGAGGCGTTGACGGCGCCGAGGTTCTCGTAGGCCGCGACGAGCGGGGCCGCGTTCTTGTCGTTCACGTAGGCCGCGAACGCCTTGGCGAGGGAGGGCCAGTAGCCGTTGTAGTAGCCGCCCGGGATGAAGGTGTCCTCCAGTTCGGAGGCGCCCACCTTCTTGCCCGCGGGGTTCTTGGCGAGTGCCCCCCGCATGGCGTACCACTTGGCCTCGACCCCGGCCGGGTCCGTGCCGAGCTTGTAGGTCGCGTCGTGCTTGGCGACCCAGGCCATGAACGCCTGGTGGCGGTCGTTGAAGGCGTAGTCCTGGCCGATGTTGTCCTCGTACCAGACACCGCTGGGGTCGACGATGGAGTCGAGCACCAGACGGCGTACGCGCTGCGGGTAGAGCTTCGCGTACACGGCACCGAGGTAGGTGCCGTACGAGTAACCGAAGTAGTTGATCTTCTTGGCGCCGAGCGCGGCGCGGATCGAGTCCATGTCCCGGACCGCGCTCACCGTGTCGATGTACGGCAGCAGGTCGGCGTACTTCTTGCCGCACGCCTTGGCGAAGGCCTTGGCGCGGTCGAGGTTGGCCTTCTCGATCGCGGGGGTACTGGGCACGGAGTCCGGGCGCACCGGGTTGAACGACCCGGGCCTGCAGTCCAGGGCGGGCCTGCTGGCGCCGACGCCGCGCGGGTCGAAGCCGATGACGTCGTACTGCGCCGCCACTGCCTTCGGCAGAGAGGAGGCGACGAATCCGGCCAGCGAGAGCCCGCTGCCGCCGGGACCGCCCGGGTTCACCAGCAGCGGCCCCTGGTACGTCTTCGCGGTGTGCGCGACGCGTGAGAGGGCGAGGGTGATCTGCCGGCCGTGGGGCTTGGAGTGGTCCAGCGGCACCTTCAGGGACGCGCATTGGAGCGTCGGATACCTGCTGGTCCCGCACTTCTTCCAGGTGGGTTTCGCGGTGGTGAGGGTGGTGCGCGGTGCGGTCGCGGAACCGGCGCTCGCGTCGGCGGGGATCGACGTGATCATCCCGGCCAGCACGGCCGCCGCCCCGCACAGAGCAGCTGCGCGTTTCTTCACAGAGCCTCCCAAGGACGGAGGATTTTGAGCCGTGCACGCCACGGCCTTCGCCGCATCGTCCCGGAAAGGGGCCCCGGAAGAACTCGTTCTGGAAAGTCTTGACCCGATTGAGCCGTGTGATCCGCTCGGATGCCGTCAGGGACGGTCCGGGCAACGGCCGTTCGCCGTGGTCAGAGCAGGGTGAGCTGGGTCGGCTCCGGCGTGGCGGGCGCCACGGGCTCGGCGGGCTCCGCGGGCGCGGCGATCCTGCGGGCCATCCCCGCGCGCGTCGGACCGATGCCGTACTCCTGGGCCAGCTCGTGGACCTGACGGGTGATCCGGCGCTGGTACCACTTCGGGGCGTACGCGCCCTCCGCGTACAGCCGCTCGTAACGCCGTACGAGATACGGGTGGTAGTGCTCCAGCCAGGCCATGAACCACTCCCGGGCGCCGGGCCGCAGATGCAGGACGAGCGGGGTAACCGAGGTGGCCCCGGAGGCGGCTATCGCCCTTACGGTGGCCCGCAGTTGGGCCGGGCTGTCGCCCAGGAAGGGGATCACGGGGGCCATCAGGACCCCGCAGCCGATGCCGTGGTCCGTGAGGGTGCGCACGACGTCCAGGCGGCGTTCCGGGGCCGGGGTGCCCGGCTCGACGGTGCGCCACAGCTGGGAGTCGGTGAATCCCACGGAGACCGAGATCCCGACGTCGGTGACCTCGGAGGCCTGCTTCAGCAGGTCGAGGTCGCGCAGGATCAGCGTGCCCTTCGTCAGGATCGAGAAGGGGTTCGCGTGGTCGCGCAGGGCCGCGATGATGCCGGGCATCAGCCGGTAGCGGCCCTCGGCCCGTTGGTAGCAGTCGACGTTCGTGCCCATCGCGATGTGCTCGCCCTGCCAGCGGCGCGAGCCGAGCTGGCGGCGCAGCAGTTCCGGCGCGTTGACCTTCACCACGATCTGGGAGTCGAAGTCGAGTCCCGTGTCGAGGTCCAGATAGCTGTGGGTCTTGCGCGCGAAGCAGTACACACACGCGTGTGTGCAGCCCCGATAGGGGTTGACCGTCCATTCGAAGGGCATGCGCGAGGCCCCCGGTACCCGGTTCACGATCGACCGGGCCCGGATCTCGTGGAAGGTGACGCCACGGAACTCCGGGGTGTCGAACGTACGGGTGGTCACCGCGTCCGCGCCGAACAGCGCGGCGTTCCGGGCACGGTCCCCGGCGGGGTCCGCTGTGAGGTTGTCCCAGCGCATGACGCCTCCTCGATAGCACTGGCCACAGAATAGAACACATGTTCCCTTGATCGTGCGACCGCAATTTCGGGGCCCCGATTTGGGGGGTCGGGCCGCCGGGTGGTTGGCTTGCCGCACACCCCGAGTCACCAAGTGCTGGAGGAAGTGCAATGGCGCAGGTCGAGGCCACGACGGAGCGGGTCATCGCGGCGGACGCGGAGGCGGTGTTCGACGCCCTGGCCGACTACAGCGGCACGCGCGCGAAGCTGCTGCCCGAGCACTTCAGCGAGTACGAGGTGCGCGAGGGCGGCGACGGCGAGGGCACCCTCGTCCACTGGAAGCTCCAGGCCACCAGCAAGCGGGTGCGCGACTGCCTGCTCGAGGTCACCGAGCCCACCGACGGCGAGCTCGTCGAGAAGGACCGCAACTCCTCCATGGTCACCACCTGGCGGGTCACCCCGGCGGGCGAGGGCAAGTCCCGTGTCGTCGTCACCACCGTCTGGGACGGCGCGGGCGGCATCGGCGGCTTCTTCGAGAAGACCTTCGCGCCCAAGGGCCTCGGCAGGATCTACGACCTGGTGCTCGACAAGCTCGCCACCGAGACGCAGAAGTAGCCAGGACCTACGCCTCTTTGACGGCCGCACGGCCCAAGAGGCAACTCTCCGGGGTGCGTTGTCACCCTCACCGGTTCGAGTGGATCGCCTCGCGACGCGGCAGTACGCCGTAACTCGTCGCGCTTGCTCACAGTTGTCGCGATAAGCGGGAATTGTGCGGTGGGCGCGACGAGGGGAGCGGTACGTGGGCGGGATCACTCTGGTGAAGGACGAACCGGCTGCCGCGCCTCCGCGGCACTCCCCTCCACCGGTCCCCGGGACCGCCCGCCTGAGCCCGCACCAGGTGCGGCTCGTCTTCTTCGGGCTCATGCTCGCGCTGCTGCTCGCCGCCCTCGACCAGATGATCGTGGCCACCGCGCTCCCGAAGATCGTCGGCGAGCTGCACGGCCTGGACCGGATGTCCTGGGCGATCACCGCCTACCTGCTGACCTCCACCGTCGGACTCCCCGTCTACGGCAAGCTCGGCGACCTCTTCGGCCGCAAGGGCGTCTTCCAGTTCGCGATCGTCGTCTTCGTGGCCGGTTCGGCGTGCTCGGGACGCGCCCAGAGCATGGACCAGCTGATCGCCTTCCGCGCGATCCAGGGCATCGGCGCGGGCGGCCTCATGATCGGCGTGCAGGCGATCATCGCGGACATCGTGCCGCCTCGCGAGCGCGGCCGCTTCATGGGCCTGATCGGCGCCGCCTTCGGTCTCGCCTCGGTCGCCGGACCCCTCCTGGGCGGCTATTTCACCGACCACCTCTCCTGGCGCTGGTGCTTCTACATCAACGTGCCCTTCGGCCTGCTCACCCTGGCCGTCGTCACCGTCGTGCTGAAGCTGCCCAGGCCCCGCGCGCGCGGACGCGTCGACGTACTCGGTGTGCTGCTGCTGGCCGCCGCGTCGACCTGCCTGGTCCTGCTGACCAGCTGGGGCGGAACCGAGTACGCCTGGGGCTCACGGGTCATCATGGGGCTCGGCGCGGGCGCGCTCGTCGCGACCGTCCTCTTCTTCGTCGCCGAGCGTTTCGCCACCGAACCCCTCATCCCGCCGAGGCTGTTCAAGGACGGCGTCTTCAACATCACCGCCCTGGTGGGGCTCGTCGTAGGGGTCGCCCTCTTCGGAGCGGCCAGTTATCTGCCGACCTTCCTGCAGATGGTCGACGGGGCCAGCGCCACCGAGTCCGGACTCCTGATGCTCCCCATGATGGGTGGCATCGTCGGCGCCTCCGTCGTCTGCGGACAGCTCATCAGCCGCACCGGCCGCTACAAGATCTATCCGGTCCTCGGCAGCGCCCTGTCGGTCCTCGGCATGTGGCTGCTGTCCCGCCTCGAAGTCGACACGCCCCGCCTGCAGTACAGCGTCTGGATGGCCGTCCTCGGCGCCGGCATCGGCATGGTGATGCCGGTCCTCGTCCTCGCCGTGCAGAACTCCGTGCGCCCCGCCGACCTCGGCACCGCGACCAGCGCCAACAACTACTTCCGGCAGATCGGCGGCAGCGTCGGCGCCGCCATCTTCGGCACGCTGTTCGCCCATCGGCTCTCGGACGCGCTCGCCGACCGCCTGCCCCCGCGCACCGGCCTGCCCGACCCCCAGTCCATCACCCCGCAGCTCGTGCACTCCCTGCCCGGGGCCCTGCGCGACGACTACGTCCGCGCCTACGCGGACGCCATGCCCCGGATCTTCCTCTATCTCGTCCCGGTGCTCGCCCTGGGCCTGCTCATCGCCTGCTTCCTCAAGGAGAAACCGCTGGTGTCCCACAACGCCCCCATCGCCGACCCGGACGCCGCACGGGTGAACGCCCCGATCCCGCAGGCCCGTTCGTCCTACGCCGCCGGGATCCCCGTCTGCGGCACCGTGCAGCACCCCGACGGGACCGTCGTGCCGCGCGCCGCGCTCACCCTCATCGACATCGCCGGACAGCAGATCGGGCGGGGCGCCAGCGGCGAGGACGGCCGGTACGCGCTGTCCACGCCCGGATCGGGGTCGTACGTCCTGATCGCCGCGGCCGGCGGCCACCAGCCGCAGGCCGTCTCGGTGACCGTCGGCGAGCGCCCCGTGGAACTGGACGTCGTCCTCGGCGGCGCGGGACGCCTCGCCGGGAGCGTGCTGACCGCGGACGGCAGTCCCGTGCGCGACGCCACCGTCACGCTCACCAACGTCCACGGGGAGGTCGTGGCCACCACCCGCAGCGGACGCGAGGGCGGCTATGTCATCACGGAGCTGGTGGCGGGCGAGTACACCCTCGCCGCCAGCGCGCCCGCGTTCCGCCCGGCCGCCCTCCCCGTCAGCGTGCAGGCCTCGCGCGAGACCCGCCAGGACGTCGAACTCGCGGGCGGT
>LRTP01000088.1 GCA_001550305.1 Streptomyces diastatochromogenes | reverse complement strand
CGGGGTCGCCGCCGTGGCGCGCGACCAGCAGCACCCCGCCGGGCGCCTGGAACTCGGCACCCGGGGTCGCCGCGATCTCCCGCTCCAGTTCCTCGGGGTCGGTCGGGTGCCCCTCGTGCAGCAGGTACCAGCGGTCGCTGACCTCCGTGTAGTACGCGCGCCACAGTGCGGCGGCGACGGACGAGTCGAAGGGCTCGGGGGCGATGGTCCAGTTCATGGCGGTCATTGTCGGGAGGCGCGGCCCCTGGTTCGCAAGCGGATTTCGGCGGGGCGCCGGTGAGGGATTCGTTTGAGTGCGGGGTTCCGGGCAACCCGGTCCTCGAACCGGCCCGTCGGGTCGAGAACCCCGGAAGGCACCCATGTCCACAGGCCTCATCATCGCTTTGATCGTGATCGTGGCGGTCGCCGTCGTCGCGGCCGCGCTGATCCTTTTGGCCCGCAGGCCGCAGGGCGGGCGCACACTGCGGCGGCGCTTCGGGCCGGAGTACGACCGGGCCGTCGCCCAGCACGACGGCGACGCCAGGGCCGCCGAGCGTGACCTCGCCGAGCGGGTGAAGCGACACGGCTCGCTGCGTGAACGGCCGCTGGAGCCCGCGGCCCGCGACGAGTACGCGGCCCGCTGGGGGGCCGTTCAGGAGCGCTTCGTCGACTCGCCCCAGGAGGCGGTGGCCGAGGCGGACCGGCTGGTCGCCGAGCTGGCCGGCGCACGCGGCTTCCCCGACGGCGAGCGCTACGAGGAGCAGCTCGACGCGCTCTCCGTCCACCACGGACACCATCTGCACGGCTACCGGCGCGTCCACCAGGCCACGTACGCCCCCACCGCGGGCGCCGACGGCGGCACGGAGGAACTCCGCGCGTCCATGGTGGAGGCCCGCGCCCTCTTCGAGGAGCTGCTGGCCCCGGTTCGCGAGGACGGTCGCCAGGACACCGCCGACACCGCCCCCGCCGCGGCATCCGTCCCGGACGGGCGTTCCCACCGAGCCCATGTTCCGTCGGTACTGACCAGGCGTCATGCGAAGGGGAGTTGAGGAAGTGAAGAAGATGACTTCGGACAACGGCGATGAGAACACCCCGCGTCGTGAGGCGATGACGGGTCGCGGCGACGTCGACCCCCTCGTCCACCGGCACGCCCAGGACGCCCGGGCGACCGGCCCCGGCACCCCCGCCGACCCGGCCGTCCGCGACCCCGGCGAAGACCCCGG
>LRTP01000878.1 GCA_001550305.1 Streptomyces diastatochromogenes | reverse complement strand
CGCGGCACCGTGCGGGCGGGCGGCGGCCGGCCCGTCGAGGACGCGCGGGTGACGCTCCTGGACGCCGCGGGGAACGTGGTGGACACGCTCACCACCGGTGCGGACGGGGCGTTCCGGTTCGTCGACCTGTCCTCCGGCGAGTACACCGTCATCGCGGCTGGCTACCCGCCGGTGGCCACCGTGCTGCAAGTGGCCGGTGGGGGGCGCACGGAGCGGGATCTGCAGCTCGGCCACGAGGACTGAACGGCCGCCGCGGGCCCCTTCGCGGAGGCGGGCGGTGCGCCGGAGCCGCCCCCTGGAAAGGTCAATTCCCGTATTGCCACACATCGCGACGGGCCGCAGCCGTACGGTAGTGAAGGCGGCACAGATCTTGCGGAGCCGTGGGGAGGAAGGGCCTCGGCCATGGACAGCGGCACAGCAAGTGGCACGGAAAGTGGCACCGCGAGTGGCACCGAAGCGGGCGCACCTCACAGCAGCGGAGCTGGGGACGGCGCGGTGGAGCACACCGAGGCCGGCCGCATCCCGCTGGCCGTGGTGGTCGTCGACCGCGACGGACTGGTGTCGCACTGGAGCACCGGCGCCCGCCGCCAGTTCGGCGTGCCCAAGGAGGACGCGGTGGGTCGCCCCGCCGTCGACCTGCTCCCCGTCTCCGGCGCGCTCCCCGAAGAGGACGAGATCGCGCCCTACGGGGCGTACGCGGCGTACGACGGACTCGGCCCCGGCCTGGAGTCCTCCCTCGGCGGACGGTTCTCCTACCCGGCCGCCGGACGCGCCCGGCTCACCGTGCCCGAGCGGGACCGCGTGGACGTCCTGTGGTGGGCGTACCCGCTGGTCGGCCCCGGGCCGGAGCGGCTGCTCGTGCTCGCCGCCGACGCGGACGCGCTGCGCCACGAGGACGAAGAGGTTGCCATCGAGCGCATCGCGCCCGGCTTCGCGCTGCACACCGACTTCCCCGGCGCCGAGGAACTGGCCCGCAGACTGCCCGAGATCCTGCCCAGCATGAGCGTGGGCGAGGGCGCCCGCATCGTCGCCCAGGTCCTCGAACTGGGCTACCCCGTCCTGGAGTTCAGCCAGAACGACCGGGTGCCGGTGACTCCCGACTGGGGTGTGCCCCGGCGCGCCGAACGCAAGGCGCGCCGTGAGTGGGCGGCCCGCGCGGTCGCCACCGGCGAGCTTCTGCCGCAGGAGTTCCAGGACGAGGAGGGCGAGGACCTCGAGTACGTCGCCGTCCGCGAACGCCTGGAGTTCCTCAACGAGGTCAGCGGGCGCATAGGTACCTCGCTCGACCTCGCGCAGACGATCCTCGAGGTCAGCCGGGCCGTGGTGCCGCGCTTCACGGACGTGGCGGGCACCTATCTGCGCGAACAGGTCGTCGCCGGTGAGGGCTTCCCCGACGGTGTGCCCGACACGACCACCATGTGGCACCGCGTCGCCCTCGAACACACCGACGAGCCGGGCCGCTGGGACGACGTCGTGCCGGTCGGCGAGGCCATGCCGTTCCCCGCGCACACACCGTTCTTCCAGTGCATGACCACCGGCGAACCCGTCCTCGTGCCGCGCATCAGCGAGCAGATGGGGCACATGATCGCCGCGCAGTTCGAGAAGCGCGACATCAGGCCGCTGATCACCAACCGCTCCATGCTGGTCGTGCCCCTGAAGGCCCGTAACGTGGTCCTCGGGTTCATGATCCTGCTGCGCCACCCGGAGCGCGTCGAGTTCAACGACATGGACCGGGTCACCGGCGCCGAACTCGCGGCCCGCGCGGGCCTCGTCCTCGACAACGCGCGCATGTACACCTACCAGGAGAGCGTCGCCGAGACCCTCCAGGACAGCATGCTGCCGCACATCGCGCCCCGCATGGCCGGCTGCGACATCGCCACCCGCTATCTGCCCGGCACCCTGCTGGGACGCGTCGGGGGCGACTGGTTCGACTCGGTGAAACTGCCCGGCTCCCGCACCGCCCTCGTCGTCGGCGACGTGATGGGCCACGGCCTCAACTCAGCCGCGATGATGGGCCAGTTGCGTACGGCGGTGCAGACCATGGCGGCGCTCGACCTGCCGCCCGCCCAACTCCTGCGCAACCTCGACGATCTGGCCCAGCGGCTCGGCGAGCACTACCTCGCGACCTGTCTGTACGCGGTCTACGACCCCATCGCCGGCGAGCTGCAGATCGCCAACGCGGGCCACATCCCGCCGGTCCTGGTCCGTGCCGAGGACGGCCGCAGCGAACTCCTCGACCTGCCGACCGGCGCGCCCATCGGGGTCGGCGGCGTGCCCTTCGAGGCGGTACGTGTGCCGGTGGCGCCCGGCGACCGGCTCGTGATGTGCACCGACGGCCTGGTCGAGGTGCGCGGCGAGGACATCGGCGTCGGCCTCGCCACGCTCTGTGAGTCCGCCGCCCACCCGGCCGCGTCCATGGACGACGCCTGCGACACGATCATCCGCGCCCTCAACACCCGTGGCGGACGCAAGGACGACGTGGCGCTGCTGATGGCCCGGCTCAACGGCATCGAGCCCGAGGACGTCGCCGAGTGGCGGCTCTCGCTCGACCCGGTCGAGGCCGGCCGGGCCCGCACCATGGTCCGCGAACAGCTCCACGACTGGGGCCTGGCCCGGCTGGCCGACCCGGCCGAGTCGATGGTCAGCGAACTGGTGACCAACGCCGTACGGCACGCGCACAGCCGCCGGATCGACCTGCGGCTCGTGCGCGGCGACACCCTGCTGTGCGAGGTGGCCGACGACGACCACACCCTGCCGACGCTGCTCAGCGCGAGCCCCGGCGACGAGTTCGGCCGCGGTCTGCGTATCGTCAGCACGCTGGCCCGCGAGTGGGGCACGAGCCGCACCAGCTCCGGCAAGACCGTGTGGTTCGAACTGACCCTGCCGAAGCGCTGACCCGGGCCGCTGACCCGGGGGGCGTGCACCGGCGTACACGGATCGAAACGAACCGTGCAGGAATGCGCCGTACGCTTGTCGACGCACGCCCGGCGCGATAGACCGATCCCGCCCGCCATTCACGGCGGGCCGCGGTGGCGACCTGGGGAGCGGGCATGAGCGTGACACATCGGTACAGGGAGGCCTGGGAGGGCTTCTGGGGCGAGGCCCCCGACGAGCAGGGAGCCGTCTTCTGGGACGCGGACCCCGCACTGACCGCGGGCGTCCACCTCGCCCTCTTCGAGCCGTACCTGTCGGCTCACGATCTGCCGGTCGTGGACGTGGGCTGCGGCAACGGCACCCAGACCCGCTTCCTGGCCGACCGCTTCCGGCATGTGGTCGGCGCCGACCTCTCGGCCGCCGCTCTCGAGCACGCCCGCCTCGCCGATCCGGCGGGCCAGGCGACGTACCGGCTGCTCGACGCGGCCGAGAAGACCGAGGCACAGACCCTGCACGCGGAGCTGGGCGACGCCAACGTCTATATGCGGGGCGTGCTCCACCAGTGCGAGCCGGACGACCGCCAGCCGCTGGTGGACGCCCTCGCCACCCTGGTGGGGGAGCGCGGCCGGGCCTTTCTCGTCGAACTCTCCGAAGCCGCCCGGCCGGTCCTGATGGGCCTGGCCCGGAGCTCCGACGGGCCGCCGCCCAAGCTGGCCCCCATCTTCCGGCACGGCATCGCGCCCGGCGAGGTGTCCGACGACGCGGTCCCCGACTACCTTCGCGCGGCGGGCCTCACCGTCCTCGCGAGTGGTGAACTCCCCCTCGTGACCACCGAGTTCACGCCCGAGGGTGCGCGGATCGAGTTGCCGTCGAAGTGGCTGGTGGCAGGGCGCACGGCCGGCTGAGCCGCACGCACGGGTACGGCGTCACCTGCCGGTCGGTGACGCCGTACCCCTTCACGGTGGCTGTTGGGTCAGTGGCCGGGCCAGCCGTCCAGGTGACGGTGGACCGCGACGGCGGGCGCGTCCGGGGCCTTCGGTGCGCCTGCCACCGCGTCGTGCAGGACGGCGGTGACCTCCGCGGCCAGCGAGTCGGCCTGTGTCTTGAGGTCGGCCGCCGGGATCTTGGACCGGGTCAGGTCGTCCAGCCTGCGATGGATGTCGGCGAGCTTGCGCTGCGCGGTGGCGTCCAGGGTGAAAGGACGGGCGGTGGACACCACGAACTGGTAGGCGCCGGCAAGGGTTTGGCAGCCGTCGCAGTGCTCGTTGGTCGCGTTGCTGAGGTTCACCGCGTTCAGGTGGGTGTTCTGGCCCGCCAGCGTGACGATCTGGAAGGACAGCGCGACCGACCGGCAGTGCGCGTCGACCGAGCAGCCGACGGAGACCGCGCCTGCCTGGTTGCGTACACCCACCGCCTTCGCCGTGCCGAGCTGCCGCACGGTGAAGGAGTCCTTGACCTGGGTCGGATGCGCCCGGTCGGCGTGACTGAAGGTGTGGTCCTCCGCGACGGCGTGGCGGGCGACCGAGCCCGCCGCCGCGGTGGCGGCCTGGGCCGGGACCGCGGCGGC
>LRTP01000877.1 GCA_001550305.1 Streptomyces diastatochromogenes | reverse complement strand
CCTGCACGCGCGCGTGGCTCTCGCCGCGCACCGCGCGGTGATCGGGTCGGGGGCCCTCGCACGGCCGCCGGGGGCCGGCCGCCATCTGTACGTGGATCTCGGCCCGTTGAGCTCCGCGCTGACCGCCCTCGGCGTCGGGGACGCACAGGAACTGGAGGACTTCCTCACCGCCCGGCTCGGCATGCCCGCGCCGGGCGGCCACCGCTTCGGGGACGACCTCGAGGCGCTGCGCGTGCGGTTGGAGACCGGACCGCTGCTCGGCGCCACCGACGAGGAGCGGGCGGAATGCCTCAGTTCACCCTCACCGTTGGAACTGCCGCAGGTGCAACGCGCGTTGACCCTCCTGGGGTCGGCGTTCGACGATCTCCGTGACGACGCTCAGCGATGGGAGCCTCCTCGATGACGCAGCAGTCCCAGTCGACCACGAGCACGAGTACGTCCCCGAGCACGTCCATATCCACGAGCACGTCCATGTCCACGAGCACGTCCATGTCCACGAGCACGTCCGTGTCCACGAACACGCAGGACGCCGAGGAGCCGGCGTCCTCCATGGCCCCGACGGTGGGGCGTTCCTCACCGGCCGTTCCACTCCGTCCGCTCGTCGAGCCCCCACCTCTCGCCGAACCCCGTCCGCTCGGTGAGCGCCGTGTGTGGCCGCGGTCGTTCGTCGACCGGCTGACCGCGCCGCTGCCGGGACTGCGGGCCTTCGCGCGGTTCGCCCGTGAGGGGGCGCTGCGCCCGGGGCCCGCGGCGCTCGCCGACATTCCACTGCTGCCCTTCGAACCGGGGCCGCTGCCGAGGGTGGGCACCCGTACCGTCGCCGTCTCCTGGGCGGGGCACGCGAGTTGGGTGGTCCGCATAGGCGGGCTCACCGTCCTGACCGACCCGGTCTGGTCCCGCAAGATCCTCGGCACCCCGGCCCGGATCACCCCGGTCGGCGTGGCCTGGAGCGCGCTGCCGCGCGTCGACGCGGTCGTCATCAGCCACAACCACTACGACCACCTGGACGCGCCGACACTGCGCCGACTCCCGCGCGACACACCGGTGTTCGTGCCGGCCGGACTCGGGAGCTGGTTCCGGCGCCGCCGGTTCACCCGGGTCACCGAGCTGGACTGGTGGGAGGCGGTCGAACTCGACGGCGTGCGCTTCGACTTCGTCCCCGCGCACCACTGGTCCAAGCGCGGTCTCACCGACACCTGCCGCACGCTGTGGGGCGGCTGGGTGCTGACGGCGCCCGAAGGACAGCGGGTCTACTTCGCGGGGGACACGGGGTACGGGCACTGGTTCGCGGCCATCGGGCAGCGGTACCCGGGGATAGACCTGGCCCTGCTCCCCATCGGGGCGTACGACCCCCGGTGGTGGTTGAGTGACGTCCACTGCGACCCGGAAGAGGCTGTTCGGGCGGCTGTCGACCTGGGGGCTCGGCGGATGGCGCCGATGCACTGGGGGACGTTCGTGCTGTCCGCGGAGCCGGTGCTGGAGCCGTTGACCCGGGTGAAGGCGGCCTGGGAGCGGGTGGGGTTGGAGCGGGGGAATCTGTGGGATCTGGCGGTGGGGGGTTCTCGGGTCCTGGGGTGATGGCGGTGGTGGGGTGCCTGCGGGTGGGCCGTGGTTGCTCGCGTAGTTCCCCGCGCCCCTTCCGGGGGCGCTGTTTCTATCGCGGCACGGTTCTGCGGACCCTCCGCCACACCCCCGGCGCCGCACTGATCGCCAGTGTGAGTACGACCGCCGCCACCACGCCCTCCCACGGCTCGTCGAAGAGGGAGCCGCCGAGGATGCCGATGACCTGGTAGGTGGCCGCCCAGGCGAGGCAGGCGGGGATGTCGCCGCGGGCGAAGGTGCGCAGGGGCATCTTCGCCAGCAGGCAGGCGAGCATCACCGGTATGCGGCCCGCCGGGACGAGGCGGGACAGGACGAGGACGGCGACGCCGTGGTCGTCCAGTTTCTCCTGGGCCTGGGTGAGGCGGTCCTCCGGGGCGCGCACCCGGATCGCCTCCAGCCAGCGCGAGCCGTTCTTGGATCCCATGCCGCGCCGGCCGAGCCAGTAGAGCGCCACGTCACCGAGGAACGCCGCGAGCGAGCCCACCACGAAGACCAGCAGCAGGGCGAACGGCGCGGTCTCGTGAAAGGCCACCACGGCCGCCGAACTGACCAGCGCACCCGTCGGCACCACCGGGACCAGCGCGCCGATCAGCACCAGCACGAACAGCGACGGATAGCCGATCGCCTGCTGCGTGCTCTCCGGTGACACGGCCGCGCCCGTGGCGGACAGGAACAGGGCGGGGGCGGTGCTCTTGACGGACAGGAATATGGCGGGGGCCGTGCCCATGGCGGTCAGGGGCGTCACCGCGCGACCTCCGGGCGCACGCTCTCGCCGTGTTCGAGCCGGTGCACCGCCACCTCGGGCGCACGCTCCCCAGCCAGGCGCACGAACTCATCACCCGGCGCATGGAATTCATGGGGGCGCACGCTGTCCATGCCGATGGGCCAGTACGTGCCGTAGTGCACCGGCACCGCGCTCCTCGGCATCAGCCGGGCCAGCGCCTCGGCGGCCCGCCCCGCGTCCAGGTGTCCCTCTCCGAGGAACGGGCCCCACCCGCCGACCGGCAGCAGCGCCACGTCGACCGGCCCGACCTCCTCGGCCATCGACTCGAACAGCCCGGTGTCCCCGGCGAAATACGTCCGCGCCTCGCCCTCCACCACAAAGCCCAGCGCGGGGGAGCGGTGCGGTCCGACCGGCAGCCGCCGCCCGTCGTGCCGCGCCGACACCGTACGTACGACCAGGTCACCGACCTCGGTCAGGTCCCCGGGTGCCACCTCGACGAACCGCAGATGGTCCAGCCTGCGCAGCGCGGGCACCACGCGCGGCGCGCCCTTCGGCACCAGTACCAGGGTGCCCGGCGCGAGCCGCTGCAACGAGGGCAGATGGAGGTGGTCGGCGTGCAGATGCGAGACCAGGGCCACGTCCGCGACCGCCGCCTCGGGAGGGGGCGGCGCCCCGCGCCTGCGCCGCAGGTGCGCGAGCCGGCGCGCGAAGAGCGGATCGGTGAGGACGCGTGTGCCGGAGTCCTCCAGCGTGCAAGTGGCGTGCCCCCACCAGGTGATCTCCACCGGCACTTCTTTGCCTCCTCCGTGCGACTCCCCCCGAGCCTACGTGCAGGAGTAGGGTCGGCGGCGAAACCCGGAGGTGAGGGGGGACGCCATGGGACACGCGCGCAGCGCCTCCGCAGTGCCGACCTTGGTCCGCGTCACGGCCATCGCGAGCCTGACGCCCCTGGAGGAGCTCGACGCGGACCCCTTCCTCGTGGACTCCCGCAGCCAGTACGCGATGTGCGCCCGCTGGGCCGCCGAGCGCGGTTACGTCGTCACCCGCGAGCTCCTCGTCCGCGGTCTGCGCCCCGACCACCGCACCCTGTGGGCGGACGTCGAGGCGGGCCTCGTGGACCTGTTCGTCGCGCCGAGCCACCGCGTCCTGGAGCGCGCCCTCGCCTCCGTGGACGAGTTCACCGCCGAGTGCGCCCGCCGCGGCGTACGGATCGAGACGGTCGGGTGCGCGGAACCGTCGTACGACGCCCAGATGAAGGCCCGGGTCCACCGCCGCCTGTCGATGCCGACCGCGGGCTACGACGGCCGCTGAGGGGGACACCGGGGGCCGCTCGACCGTTGTGACAGGGTGGGAGCAGGCCTCGCACACCGGGCGGGCCGGGACGTGAGGTGGACAGGGCGTGGGCGGAGGGCGTTGGCGGCGACTTCTCAGCGGAGTGTGGCGGAGCATCGCGGTGTGGGCCGTGTCCACGGTCACCATGCTCGTCCTCGCCGGTGTGCTGCCCGACTTCCAGCTGGAGTCCAGCAACGGCGACAGCGCCACCCGGATCGCCGTCACGGCCGGGGTCGGCGCGGCCGTCTTCGGTCTGCTCTCCTCGCTCGTGTGGCCCCTGCTCGTACGGGCACTGCTCCTGGTGCCCGCCCTCGTGCTCGGTCTGCTCGTCTTCTTCCTGAACGGGTCCTTGCTGCTCATAGCCCTGCGCATCAACCCCTCCGGGCAGGGCGAGGCCGCGCCCGAGACCGCTGTGGTCGTCGCCGCCGTGATGTCCGCGGTCGCCTCGGCCACCGGAGGCGCCCTCGCCGTCCGTGACGACGACGCCTACCGGCGCAGGCTCTACCGGCTCGCCGACCGGCGCC
>LRTP01000876.1 GCA_001550305.1 Streptomyces diastatochromogenes | reverse complement strand
GGCCAGGGGCCGGGCCCGGGCGGCGGGAAACGGACTGCGGTCGGGGTTGGCGGACGGGCCGCGGTCGGTGGTGGCGGACGGGCCGCGGTCGGTCCGGCGGAAAATGGGCTGCGGTCGGCGAGCCCCGCGCACACACTGTTCGCAAGGAGCACCGCGCACCCGCGGGGCACTTCCCGACCCCCGAGGATGCTGCGTGCAGGCAGTCGTGACCGTCACCCCCGCCCGTATACCGGAACTGCTGCTCGGTCTCGCGACCGTGCGGCCGGTCTTCCTCTGGGGCGCCCCCGGCATCGGAAAGTCCTCCCTGGTGAGGGAGTTCGCCGAGTCGCTGGGACTGGAGTGCGTCAGCCTGCTCGGCACCCAGCTCGCACCCGAGGACCTGATCGGCGTCCCGCAGATCCGTGACGGGCGCTCGGTGTTCTGCCCGCCGGAGGCGATCGCCCGGGACGAGCCGTACTGCCTCTTCCTGGACGAGCTGAACGCGGCGACGCCGGATGTGCAGAAGGCGTTCTACTCGCTGATCCTGGACCGCCGCATCGGCAACTACGAGCTGCCCAAGGGCTCGATCGTGATCGGTGCGGGCAACCGCGCCACCGACAACGCGCTGGCTCGTCCGATCGCCTCCGCGCTGATCAACCGCCTCACGCACGTGCACCTGGAGGCCTCCTCCAAGGACTGGCTCGGCTGGGCCGCCGGCAACGGCATCCACCCCTGGGTCGTGGACCACCTCACCGACCGGCCCGACCACCTGTGGTCCAAGCCGCCGAAGACCGAGGAGCCGTTCTCCACGCCCCGCTCCTGGCACATGCTCTCCGACGCGCTGCACTCCTTCGGGCCGGCCCTCGACGAGCCGACCCTGAAGGTGATCGCGCACGGCACCCTGACGCCCGCGCACGCGGTCGCCTTCTGCGGCTATGTGAAGATCGTGCGCAGCAGGTTCGGCATCGAGGCGATCGTCAAGGGCGACGCCCGCTGGCCGCACCGCCCCGAGGACCGCGACCTGCTCTACTACCTCGCCGAGTCCTTCCGCGGCCGGCTCGTCAAGGAGCTGCCCGCCAGCAAGGAGCACCTCTCCGCGAGCGGACAGCAGACCGCGTACCGCGCCAAGTCGCTGCTCGTGCAGCTCGCCGAGATCTCCGTGGAGGTCGCGCAGAGCGTCATCGCTCCGGACACCGACGGCAACCCCCTCCTGCCCGCCTGGTTCCTGGTCGAGGCGGCCCGCGACATGCCCCGGCTGGTGGAGGCGCGGCAGTGAGCCGTACGCCGACGCGCCGCAGCAAGGGACAGCCGAAGAAGGACCTGGCGGTGGAGGCCTTCGCGGAGGGGATGCGGCTGGTGCGGGCCAACCGGGCGCTCGCCGCCGTCGGCTTCAGCACCTGCCGCCAGGAGGACTGCTCCGACTCGCCCCGCGACGGTCTCGTCCGCGTCGACTCCAACGGCGTACTGCACGTCCACCCCACCCGCCGGGCCGAGCCCGTCGAGTGGGCCTGGGCGGTCGCGCACGCCGTCATCCACCTGGGCTTCGGCCATGTCCCGGCGGCGCCGAAGACGCGCGAGCAGCCCGACCGCCACGCCCTCGCCGCCCGCTGCGCGGTCGTCAACCGCTTCCTGCTCGGCTTCCCCATCGGCCTCACCCCCGAGGACCTGCCGCCCACCTACCCCGACGGCGACGAGGAGCAACTCGCCGCACGCTGGCGGCGCGAGGGCACTCCGGCCCCGTACGAGCGCTGCGGTACGGCCGGCGGCGAGCCGGACCAGCTGCTGGTGCCGTGGGACACCTGGAAGGGCGGCCGGGCCCCGGACTGGCAGCTCGAGTTCGCGCACGCCCTGACCCGCACCGTGGCCACGGCGATGGACGTGGCCGGCGGCCGTCGTGGCTCGATGCGCGGCGGGCCCACCCAGCTGCAGCCCTGGGAGCGGGCGCTGAGCTGGTTCATCTCCTCCTACCCGCTGCTCGGCGGCATCGCGGCCGGCATCACCCTGGTCGCCGACGCCGAACTGGCCCGCGCCCACGACATCTCCGTCGCCGCCGTGAACGCGCAGGCGGGGGAGATCTACATCAACCCGCTGCGTCAACTGGAGGACGAGGAATGGCGGTTCGTCCTCGCCCACGAGATGCTGCACGCCGCCCTGCGGCACGGCGACCGCTGCGGCGCCCGCGACCCGTACCTCTTCAACATCGCCGCCGACTACGTCATCAACGGCTGGCTGTGCGAGATGCAGGTCGGCATGATGCCCGAGGGACTCCTGTACGACGCGGAGTTGAAGGACCTCTCGGCGGAGGAGGTGTACGACCGGATCGCGAAGGACCTGCGCCGGATGCGCCGGCTGTCCACGCTGCGCGGCAAGGGGGTGGGTGACATCCTCGGCGCCCCGCTCGGCTCCCCGCGCGACTACGTGGACCTGGACGAGCTCTACCGGCGAGGGCTGAGCCACGGCTTCGACCTGCACCAGCAGCTGGAGCGGGGCTATCTGCCGGGCGGTCTGGTCGAGGAGATCCGCGCGCTGGACCATCCGCCGCTGCCCTGGGACGCACGCCTGGCCCGCTGGTTCGACGAGTTCGTGCCCCGCCCCGAGCCGGTACGGACGTACGCGCGCCCCTCGCGCCGTCAGGCGTCCACTCCCGACATCCCGCGCGCGGGACGGTACTTCCCGCCCGAGGAGATCGCCCGCTGCACCTTCGGCGTCGTCCTCGACACTTCCGGCTCCATGGACCGCACGCTGCTCGGCAAGGCGCTGGGCGCCATCGCCTCGTACGCGGAGGCCCGGGACGTACCGGCCGCGCGGGTGGTGTTCTGCGACGCGGCGCCGCACGACGCGGGCTATCTTCCGGTCACCGAGATCGCCGGTCGCGTACGGGTGCACGGGCGCGGCGGTACGGTGCTGCAGCCCGGCATCGATCTGCTGCACCGCGCGGACGACTTCCCGCCGGGCGCGCCGCTGCTGGTCATCACGGACGGCTGGTGCGATGTGCTGCGGGTGCGGCGCGAGCACGCGTATCTGATTCCGCAGGGCGCGCGGCTCCCGTTCACGGCGCGGGGACCCGTCTTCCGGGTGCGCTGAACCGTCTTCGCGGTCTCGGTGAGCCGTCATTCTGGGTGAGTCGCGCGCAGGTGTGATCGGATGGTGCGCACGGACCCCGAAAACGGGACCCCATCGAAGGGAATCATCGTGGCAACCACGCGCACCGCGCACACCGTGTGGGAAGGCAACCTGCTCGAGGGCAGCGGCGTCGTCACCTTCGACTCCTCCGGCATCGGCCAGCAGCCGGTGACGTGGGCGTCGCGGGCGCAGGACGCCAACGGTAAGACCAGCCCCGAGGAGCTGATCGCCGCCGCCCACTCCAGCTGCTTCTCCATGGCGCTGTCGCACGCCCTCGCGGGCGCGGGCACCCCGCCCACCAAGCTCGTCACCAACGCCGACGTCACCTTCCAGCCCGGCGAGGGCATCACCGGCATCCACCTGACCGTGGAGGGCACGGTGCCGGGCCTCGACAACGACGGCTTCGTCGCGGCGGCCGAGGACGCGAAGAAGAACTGCCCGGTCAGCGCGGCGCTGACCGGCACGACGATCACCCTGACGGCCAAGCTGGCCTGACGTCCGGGAGCAGTACGGCGCCGCGGTCCCCGCGCAGGGCCCGCGGCGCTGTCATGTCCGCCCCATTGACAAGAACGCACTCAAGTTTTGTGCTTGAAGGTGGGCAGCGCCCTGGCGGAAGGGGACGGACATGGCACGTGCGGTCGGGATCGACCTCGGTACGACGAACTCGGTGGTGGCCCTCCTGGAAGGCGGCGACCCCACCGTCGTGACCAACGCGGAGGGTGCGCGCACCACCCCCTCCGTGGTGGCCTTCGCCAAGAACGGCGAGGTGCTCGTCGGCGAGGTCGCCAAACGGCAGGCGGTGACGAACGTGGAGCGCACCGCGCGCTCGGTCAAGCGCCACATGGGCGACGCGAGCTGGCGCTTCCCGGAGAAGGGCTCCGTCGACGGCACCCGCTACCGCGCCCAGGAACTGTCGGCGCGCGTTCTGCAGAAGCTGAAGCGGGACGCGGAGGCCTACCTCGGTGAGGACGTCACGGACGCCGTGATCACCGTGCCCGCGTACTTCGACGACGCCCAGCGCCAGGCCACCAAGGAAGCGGGCGAGATCGCGGGCCTGAAGGTGCTGCGGATCATCAACGAGCCGACGGCCGCCGCCCTCGCCTACGGCCTCGACCGGGGCGAGGAGCAGACCGTCCTCGTCTTCGACCTGGGCGGCGGCACCTTCGACGTCTCGCTCCTGGAGATCGGCGACGGCGTCATCGAGGTCAAGGCCACCAACGGCGACACCCGGCTCGGCGGCGACGACTGGGACCAGCGGATCGTCGAACACCTCGCACAGCGCTTCAAGGCCTCGTACGGCATCGATCTCGGCCACGACAAGATGGCGATGCAACGGCTGCGCGAGGGCGCCGAGAAGGCCAAGATCGAACTGTCCAGCTCCTCCGAGACCAGCGTCAACCTGCCCTACATCACCGCCACCGCCGACGGCCCCCTGCACCTCGAGGAGAAACTGACCCGCGCCCAGTTCCAGGAGCTGACCGCAGATCTGCTCGACCGCTGCAAGACCCCCTTCCACCAGGCGGTCAAGGACGCGGGCGTCAAGATCGCCGCCGTCGACCACGTCATCCTGGTCGGCGGCTCGACCCGGATGCCCGCCGTCACGGACCTGGTCAGGGAACTCACCGGCAAGGACCCGCACAAGGGCGTCAACCCGGACGAGGTCGTGGCGCTCGGCGCGGCCCTCCAGGCGGGAGTCATCAGGGGGGACGTGAAGGACGTCCTGCTCCTCGACGTCACCCCGCTGTCCCTCGGCATCGAGACCAAGGGCGGCATCATGACCAGGCTCATCGAGCGCAACACCACGATCCCGACCCGCCGTTCGGAGATCTTCACCACGGCCGTGGACAACCAGCCCTCGGTCGGTATCCAGGTCTACCAGGGCGAACGCGAGATCGCCGCGTACAACAAGAAGCTCGGCGTCTTCGACCTCACCGGGCTGCCGCCCGCACCCCGCGGAGTCCCGCAGATCGAGGTCGCCTTCGACATCGACGCCAACGGGATCATGCACGTCTCGGCGAAGGACCTCGCCACCGGGCGCGAACAGAAGATGACCGTCACGGGCGGCTCCGCGCTCCCCAAGAACGACATCGACCGCATGATGCGCGAGGCCGAGCAGTACGCCGAGGAGGACCGCGCGCGCCGCGAGGCCGCCGAGACCCGCAATCAGGCCGAACAACTCGTCTACCAGACCGAGAAGTTCCTCCGCGAGAACGACGAACGCATCCCCTCCGAGACGAAACCCGAGGTCGAGTCCGCCGTCGCCGACCTCAAACGCCTCCTGGAGGACTCCGCCACCGACACCACCGCCCTGCGCGGCGGCGTCGAGAATCTGGCCTCGGTGAGCCAGAAGATGGGCCAGGCCATGTACGCCCAGGCCCAGCAGACGCCCCGGGAGGAGCCGGCCGCCCAGCACACCACGGCGGCGGAGGAGGAGGGCGTGGTGGACGCCGAGATCGTGGACGACGAGAGGGAGACGAGGGGCGGCGCGGCGTAAGGAGCCTCCCGGTGAGGGGCTCTCGGCGAGCCCCTCACCGGGAACTCCTCACCGGGAACTCCTCACCAGGAACGCCTCACCAGGAACGCCTCTCCCGGAACTTCTCAGTAGGAGTCCCGGATCTCCCGCAGGATCTCCTTGGTGCGGGGCACGGAGGCGGCGTGGGCGGACATGTGGTCCAGCACTTCCAGATGCATGGCCACCTCGGCGCGCGAGTCGAGGTAGATGGCACCGGTCAGGTACTCGCTGTAGACCATGTCGGGCAGTTCCGGCTCCGCGAAGCGGAACAGCGCGAAGGAGGTGTACGTCCCCGGATGCGGGCCGCTCGCGTACTCGGCGACCTGGACGGAGATGTCGTCGCTCTCCATCTCCCGCAGCAGCCGGTCGATCTGGTCCCGCATGACCTCGCCACGGATGCTCACCGGACGCCGCAGCGCGGTCTCGTCCATGATCACCCAGAGGTGGGGCCGGTGCTCGCGCCCCAGCAGCAGCTGCTGCCGCGTCATGCGCAGCGTCACATGCCGCTCGATGGCCTCGGGACCCGTCTGGCCCACCGTTCCCGCCTCCAGCACGGCGCGCGCGTACTCCTCGGTCTGCAGCAGCCCGGGCACGAAGTGCGGCTCGTACGAGCGGATCAGACGGGCGGCGCCCTCCAGGCTGACGTGCATGCTGAACCAGTCCGGCAGCACATCGTGGAACCGCTGCCACCAGCCCGGCTGGTTCGCCTCCTCGGCGAGCGCGACGAAGGCGGCCACCTCGTCGTCGGCCACGCCGTACGTCGTCAGCAGCACCTGGAGGTACGGGATCTTGAGGGCGACCTCGGCCATCTCCATCCGCCGCACCGTCGCCGGGGCGACACGCAGGACACGCGCGGCTTCTTCCCGCTTCAGCCCGGTGGCCTCCCGCAATTCCTGCAGCCGCCGCCCGAGCACCACTTGCCCCACGGTGGGCGCAGCCCGCCGCTCACTCACGCCACGCCCTCCCCAAGCGCCGAAGCCACCACTCAAACGGATCGGCGACGCTCCGTCAAGACACCAGTGACTGAAGGTATTTGACCGTCGCCGGATCCGCGGGCAGAAACGTCTCGATGGCCAGCTCGGCGACGGTGACGTCCATCGGGGTGTTGAAAGTGGAGATGGAGGAGATGAAGGACAGCACGCGCCCGCCGTGCTCGATCTGCAAGGGGAGCGCGAAATAGGGAACGGGCTCGACGCCACCGTCCAGTTCCCCTTCCCCATTCCCTCCTTGTTCCTGCTCCGGTACCGGGTAGGCCGCCACCTCCTCGTGGAGCGCGCGCAGGGGCTCGGAGCGGTCCAGGGCGATCTGCCGTTCCATCTGCGCGAGCAGGTGGTCGCGCCACTCGCGGTGGTTGCGGATCCGCGGCGCCAGGCCCTCCGGGTGGAGGGTCAGCCGCATCGCGTTCAGCGGCGGCGCGAGCAGCGACTCGGAGACGCCCTCCAGAAGCATGGCGATGCCACGGTTGGCGGCGAGCACGGTGTACGTGGCGTCGACCACCAGCGCCGGGTAGGGCTCGTAGCCCTGGATCAGCCGCTCCATGCCCTGGCGCAGGGCGTCCATCGAGGGGTCGTCGAGGGGGGTCTCCGGGTAGTGGGGCGCGTAGCCGGCGGCGAGCAGCAGCGCGTTGCGTTCCCGTACGGGGACGTCGAGGTGCTCGGCCAGCCGCAGCACCATCTCCTCGCTCGGTCGGGAGCGGCCGGTCTCGATGAAGCTGATGTGGCGGGCCGAGGAGTCGGCCCGCAGCGCCAGTTCCAGCTGGCTGACCCGGCGCTGCTCCCGCCAGCCGCGCAGCAGCGGACCGACGCCTTTGCCGGCAGGGGTGGTTGAGGGCCTGGTCGGACCTGCGGCGACGATGGACATACGCCGACCGTAACCGAGGAACGCTCCCGACGTGGGCCGGGCCCTCGAACGCCGGACGGTCCGGGTTTCCAGGGGCGCGGGGAACCGCGCGACCGGCTCCCCCACACTCGCAGTCGAAGACGGGTGCGCCGGAGAGCCCTGTTCGGGGGACTGTGGCAGGCTGAGGAACAGTCCCCACCGCACCCCACCGCACAGAAGAACGGAGCGAGGCCATGCCCGTCGAACCCCTGTCGCAGAAGGAGATCGAGGATCAGCTCGCGGAGCTGCCCGGCTGGTCGCTGGACGGCGACCACCTCGCCCGCTCCTACCACCTCCCCTCCCACTTCGCCGCGACCGCGATGGTCGTACACATCGCCCAGGTACAGGAGGAGCTCGACCACCACTCCGACCTCACCCTCGGCTACAACACGATCTCCCTCACCGTGAACACCCACAGCGTCGGCGGCGCCGTCACCGAGCTCGACCTCAACCTCGCCCGCAGGGTGGAGGCACTGGCTCCGGGACATGGCGCACACTGATCCGCATGCTGGACTACGACAAGGAAGCCGACGCGTACGACGCCAGCAGGGGCGGTGAGCCCAGAGCGGCCGCCGCCGCGGACGCCGTACTCGGCCTCGTCCCCGAAGACGTGCGGGCCCTGCTCGACGTCGCGTGCGGCACCGGAATCGTCACGCGCCGCCTCGCCGCCGCCCGCCCGACACTCCGGGTGACGGGCGCG